>NZ_JBBOCA010000001.1:3041063-3345169 GCF_038002225.1 Paenibacillus sp. FSL R7-0204 | reverse complement strand
CCTTCATACCCTCTTCATTGATGCCGGACAGCATAATTACCGGGAGCGGATGCTGGGACATGATACTTTTGAGCGCCTCCAGGCCATTCATCTCAGGCATCTCCACATCCATGGTCACGAGATCCGGACGAAGCTCGTTAACCTTCTCAATCGCCTCGCGTCCGTTGGCAGCTGTCGCTGTGACTTGAAAATCGGCATCATTCTCTATTAAATCGGAAATGATCTTGCGCATGAATGCAGAATCATCAACAACCAGAACTTTATATGGCCTCATAGCTTTTCCACCTCTGTCCCTCAAATTCAGAACAATTATCTGTTTCGTTTCAACCACTTGCTGATGAATCCCTTGATGCCTTGTACTTTAGCGGTTTCTACTGAATCCACAGCCAGATAGCTCTGCGCAAGCCTCTGCACATCCCTGGCTGCAATACTGTTCGGAAAAGCCACTGAGAATGGAATTTGTTTCTTAACAGCCTGTACTACATGCGGATCGCTGCTGATGTAGCCGAGGAAGGGAAGCTCAAGCTGCAGGAACCGGCTGGCCGCCATCCGGATTTTGTCACTGGTGGCCCGTGCCTCCCGTTCATCCCCTGCCTGATTGACAATCAGCCTGAACGAGACCTCCGGATGCGTATTATGAACAACCTTCATCAGCGCATACGCATCTGTAATTGCGGTAGGCTCAGGCGTGGTCACCACCAGGCAGTCGTCGGCAGAAGTGATGAATTTCATCGTTTCCTTGGACAGCCCCGCCCCTGTGTCGAACAGGATAAAATCCATGGTATCAGCAATGCTTGCAATCTGTGTGGTAAAGTAGTTCAGATCTGCCTCGGAGAGAGTGAACAGCTCGTCCATCCCGGAGCCCCCTGCAATGAAGGGCAACTCATGCGGTCCAAGCTGAATGATCTGTCCGATATCTGCTTCCCGCTTGAGCAGGTGGTACAGGTTGTATCTGGATGAGACACCCATAAGGACATCAATATTGGCCATGCCGATATCAGCATCGAACAGAAGAACCCTCCGTCCCATGGCCTTAAGTGCAAGCGCGAAGTTAAGAGTGAAATTCGACTTCCCCACTCCCCCCTTCCCGCTGCATACCGTGATGATCCGGGCAGAGGCACCGCTTCCGGAAGCCTGCCTCGTATCCTGGCTGGAGACCAGCCGTCTTAATGCCTGCGCCTGGTCCATCACCCGCCCCCTGTTCCCAGCAGCATGCCGCCAATCTGCTCTCCTGTGGCCATAAGAAGATCATCCGGGACATTTTGTCCGTTGGTAATATAAGAGAGCTTCAGTGGATAATCATTCAGGACATTGAACAGCGGGCCGTAGCTCCCGGTTTCATCAAGCTTCGTGAATACAACCTTATCCAGCTGGTATCTGCCGAAGTGCTCCGCAATCTTTTTCATATCACGGCTCTTCGAGGTCAGGCTCAGCACCAGCAGGGTCTCGCTCTTAAGCTCCTTGGCCAGCAGGCTCTGCAGTTCAGCCACCAGGATTTCATTGCGGTAATTCCTGCCGGCAGTATCCATTAACACCAGATCACAGCTCTCCAGCCGGAACATCGCCCGCTGCAGATCACCCGGTGATTGCACAACCTCCAGCGGCATGTTAAGAATGGAGGCGTAGGTTCTAAGCTGTTCAACGGCCGATATCCGGTAAGTATCCGAGGTAATCAGCCCAACCTTGCGGCCTTGCTTGAACAGCTGCTCCGCTGCCAGCTTGGCGATCGTTGTCGTCTTGCCGACCCCTGTTGGCCCGGCAATATATACAATCTGCGTATCCGGGGCAATACCGCCGGCAATGCGTCCCGCCAGAAAACCGTCAATCTGCTCTCTGAGCACAGCCTCGAATTGCTCCGGCTCCCAGTTGCTTCCTTCCTCACGGTAACGCTCCAGAACATAACCGATCCATTCCTCTACAAGAACAGCGTCAGTCTCCTGGTCAATCAGGCGGCTACGTAGGGATTCCAGCGCATCAGGCAGCTCGGCAGCCCCTGAGGAATAACGGGCGATACGTTCCATCCATTGCTTCATATCCCGGATCTCCCGCAGGACATCACTCTCAGTGGCAGCGGCACTCTCAGGTTCAGGCTGTTCTGCCTGAAGCGATTCATAGATGGCTGCAAGCTTCTTCCGGCTCTCCTCCGGCTGCGGTACAGACGGCTGGCCTGCTGCAATATCCTCAGTGCGGATATCCGGCAGCTCAGTCTTGGCTAAAGGCGGCATCACTGCGACACCTCCGCCCTGCTCCAGCGGATCAGCCAGTGCTGCGGCAATCTCGGCAAACGACTTGGCTGCTGCCGCCTCCCTTACCGTCACAGGCGGCGGGAGAGGAGCAGCAGCGGCTGAGGCAGCCTTCTGATAGGCCACTGGCACTGCATTTCGCGGTACGTTCATCGGCGGTGCAGGAACCTGCTCCTGCGCAGCCGCCTTTGCACCGTTCTCCACAGCAGCTACAACCTCGATCTTCTTTTTTGTGAACATGCCCATGAATCCGCCAACCTTTATTTCTTTGGTGCTTAAAATAACGGCATCGCTTCCAAGCTCGCTGCGGATCGAATGCATGGCGTCAGGCATCGTATCGACCACATAACGCTTCACTCTCATAAGTTCACCACCCCGACGCTTTGAATTTCAATGTTTGGCTCCAGCTCGCTGTAGGACAGCACCGGGATATCCTGCATGGTCCGCTCAATAACCTGGCGCAGATACATGCGAATCGTTGGAGAGGTCAGTACAATGGGCTGCTGGCCGGATTGCAGGAGACGGTTGATCTGCTCCGTGAGCCGCTGATAGACGGTTTGGGTAGATACCGGATCGAGCGCCAAGTAGCTGCCCTGCTCGGTCTGCTGCACGCTCTCGGAAATCTTTTTCTCAAGCCCGGGACCTACTGTAATGACACGAAGGGTCTCCCCCGTCTGAGAGAACTGCTGGGTAATCTGTCTGGAGAGGGATTGCCGCACATATTCAGTCAGAATATCTGGGTCCTTGGTATACGTGCCGTAATCGGCAAGCGTCTCGAAGATGGTGACGAGATCGCGGATCGATATTTTCTCCCGCAGCAGCTTGCCCAGCACCTTCTGAACATCCCCGACAGCAAGAATGGAAGGAATCAGCTCATCCACCAGCACAGGGTAATTCTCCCTGAGATTGTCGACCAGCTGCTTCGTCTCCTGACGGCCCAGCAATTCGTGTCCATACCGTTTGATCAGCTCGGTCAGATGCGTGGCTACAACGGAAGGCGGGTCAACCACGGTATAACCGGATAACTCAGCCCGCTCCTTCACCGACTCATCGATCCATAGGGCAGGCAGCCCGAAGGATGGTTCAATAGTCTCAATCCCGCTAATCGACTCGTCATCATAACCGGGGCTCATGGCGAGATAGTGATTAAGTAATAATTCACCGCCGCCAACGTTATTTCCTTTAATTTTGATGACATATTCATTCGGTTTTAGTTGAATATTGTCGCGTATGCGAATAACCGGCACGACAAGACCCATCTCCAGCGCACATTGCCGTCGAATCATGATGATACGGTCGAGCAGATCGCCGCCCTGCCCCGTATCCGCCAAAGGAATCAGGCCATAACCAAATTCGAATTCGATCGGGTCCACCGTAAGCAGATTGATAACACTTTCGGGACTTCGTACCTCTTCGATCTGCTTCTCCTCGACCAGTTGTTCATCGGCAATCTGCTGCCTGCTGGCCTTCTGTCCCATACTGTAAGCCGCGTAAGCCATCAGCCCCGCCAAAGGAAGCGTGGACATAATCGTAATCGGGGTAAAGAACCCCAGAAACGCTATGGTCGCAGCCACTATGTATAGAAGTTTCGGATAGGAAAGCAATTGTCCCGTGAGATCCTCGGCAAGATTGCCCTCTGAAGCCGCCCGGGTAACGATCAGACCGGAAGCCGTGGAGATCAGCAAGGCCGGAATCTGGCTGACCAGACCGTCACCGATGGTCAGGACAGAGTAGGTCGAGAGCGCTGTCTGGAACGACATGCCGTGAACAGTCATACCAATAATGAAGCCGCCGATCAGGTTGATAATGAGGATGATAATACTGGCAATGGCGTCCCCTTTAACGAACTTACTCGCACCATCCATGGCTCCGAAGAAATCCGCCTCGCGTTCAACATTACGGCGGCGTTCCCGTGCCTGCTGCTCATTGATCATCCCCGCGTTCAGATCCGCGTCAATACTCATCTGCTTACCGGGCATTGCATCCAGTGTGAAGCGGGCGCCTACCTCGGCCACGCGCTCCGAACCCTTGGTGATAACAATGAACTGAACCACAACCAGGATCAGGAAGACAATGAACCCGATAGCGATCTGTCCCCTGGCAATCCAGCTTCCGAAGGTCGCTACGACCTCCCCGGCATGGCCATCAGCCAGAATCAGCTTAGTTGTTGACAGGTTAAGCGCTAAGCGGAACAGCGTTGTGATCAGGAGCAGTGAAGGAAATATTGAGAACTGCAGCGGATCTCTGGTATTCATTGCGACCAATATAATGGTCAGGGCTATCGAGATATTGATAATTAACAGTACATCCAAAAGCCAGACAGGGATGGGCAGAATCATCATAAGCACGATACCGATAATGCCCAGTAGAACTGTTAAATCTTTAGCTTTCAATGTCCTTAACCTCCCCCGGCTTATCTCCTCTTGCCTTTAAGCTTATATACATAGGCCAGCACTTCGGCAACTGCCTGGAACAGATCGGCCGGCACTACATCACCGATCTCCGCTCTCTGGAACAATGCCCGTGCCAGCGGCTTATTCTCCATCGTTACAACACCATGCTCCTTGGCCAGTTCCCTGATACGGAGTGCCACATAATCCTGGCCCTTGGCTATAATCTGAGGAGCCTCCATTGTGGAACCGTCATACTTCAGGGCGACTGCAAAGTGGGTCGGGTTCGTGATGATTACATCGGCCTTGGGGACCTCCTGCATCATCCGCTGCATCGCCATTCTGCGCTGACGTTCCCTGATCTTGCCTTTGATGATGGGGTCGCCCTCCATCTTTTTGTACTCATCCTTAATGTCCTGCTTGGACATCTTGAGACTCTTCTCATGCTCGTATTTCTGATAGATATAGTCCAGTACAGCCATTATAAAAAGAGCCGCTGCAATCTTGATGCCCAGGCTCATGGTCAGCTTCGCAACGAAGGCGTATGCCCCTTCCGCATCGACATGCGAGAGGCGTGCAAAACTCTCCTTCTGTCCCCAAAGCGTACTGTAGACCAGATAGGCAATCAGGATGAGCTTGAAGATAGATTTGAGGAACTCTACTACGGAACGCATGGAAAAAATATTTTTGAAGCCTTTGATGGGGTTAATCTTGCTGAACTTAGGCGTAATTCCTTCGCCTGAAGCCATGAAGCCTACCTGAGCGAAGTTAGCCACGAGCGCGAGCAGGAAGGTGATGCCCAGCAGCGGAGCGAGCAGAATGAGAATCTGCAGCCCGTACTGGTTGAACAGCGTGGAGATATTCTCCGGTGTTACCTCAAGCATCATCCGGTTCTGGAACACATCTGTGTAGAGCTTGATAAACCGTTCTTTCATGAAGCCGCCGAAGACGCTCAGTGACAGCAGCGCCGAGAAGAGGACCACTGCACCTGACATTTCAGCACTTTTTGCAACCTGCCCCTTCTTGCGGGCATCCTGCCGTTTCTTCGGAGTGGCTTTCTCTGTCTTGTCCCCCCCGAACAGCTGAAGGTCCAGTTTGTATCTTGCCTGTTTTGCCAAGACAATCTCTCCTTACCGTAGCCTAAGGACTCTTCCCAATGAGACCAAGCAGGTTGTGCATGGACTCGAACATAATCTCGAAGAGATTCTGGAACAGCGCAGCCAGACCCGGCATCAGTATAAGAAGCAGCGCCAGACCGATAATGATTTTGAGCGGAACACCGATGACAAACACATTATATTGCGGAGCCGTTCTCGCCAGGAAGGCCAGGCCTACATCTGTCAGGAACAGTGCAGCGACCAGCGGAGCCGACATTTGAAAGGCCAGCATAAAGGATTGAGCAAAGGTACGGATCAGAAACTCGGACAAGCTTCCGCCGATCATTTTGAGGAACAGATCATTATCTATCGGCACCCATTTATAGCTGTATACGATAGCATCCAGCAGGTAGTGGTGGCCATTCATGCTCAGGAACAGCAGCAGTGCAATCATATACTTGAAGTTCCCGATAATTGGCGCCGAGGCCCCGGTCATCGGGTCAATGACGTTCGCAATCCCGAACCCGATCTGAATATCGATAAAGGAGCCCGCAGTCTGAATCGTCATAAACATCAGGTAGGCGATAAACCCAAGCAACAGCCCGATTAATGCCTCCCTGATAATCAGGAGGATAAACCCCAGATCCTGCGGAACTGTAATATTCATGCTGCCTGAGCTGAAGATGACCATCGATACAAAAAAAGACAAACCAATTTTGAACGTTGTCGGCACGCTTTGCGACGAAAAGACAGGAACGACAACAAAAAAGGCGGTAATTCGACAAAAAATCAACAGAAAGACAGGAAAACTTTGCAGCAGGGTCTCTATATTCATAGACTCAACCGATATACATATAGAGACTGCCCAGAATTTGGCTGGTGAAATCCACCAGTTTCGTTATAATCCACGGACCGAACAGCAGTAAAGCAAGCAGTACGGCAACGATTTTGGGAACAAACGCCAGGGTCTGCTCCTGAATCTGGGTTGTGGCTTGAAAAATACTGACGATCAGTCCTACCACCAGACCAAGAATCAGCATGGGGGCGCTGGTCTCCAGCACTAAATATACGGCTTGGCCGGCCAGGCCGATAATAAACTCCGCATTCATCCCATGTACCTCCTCTTACAAGTCAGGTGTTAAAACTCAGCAGCAGTGATTTGACTACTAAGTACCAGCCGTCCACCAGCACAAAGAGCATAATTTTGAAAGGCAAAGATATCATTACCGGCGGCAGCATCATCATCCCCATGGCCATCAGGGTGCTGGACACCACAATATCAATAATAAGAAAAGGGATAAAAATCATAAAGCCCATGGTAAACGCCTTTTTCATCTCGCCGATTGCAAAAGCAGGTACCATTACTGTTAAAGGAATATCATTATAGCTGGCTGGCTTCACTGTAGCGTTATTGCCGGTATAGTTCATGAACAGCAGCAGGTCCTTCGTGTTCGTCTGCTTGAACATAAACTCCTTAATCGGCTCCTGCGCTTTGTTCAGTGCTTCGCTCTGGGTCAGAGTGCCCTTCATATAGGGCTGTAAGGCCGTCTCGTTCACAGTTGCCAGCGTCGGCGACATAATGAACAGGGTTAAGAATAAAGCCAGTCCTACAAGCACCTGGTTCGGAGGCATCTGCTGTGTACCCAGTGAGGTTCTAACGAACCCCAGTACGATCACGATCCGCGTGAAGCTGGTCATCAGCACCAGGAATGAAGGAGCAATGCTAAGCACCGTTACCAGCAGCAGGATGGAGATGGAGCTTGTCCCCCCGCTTGAAGCATCGTTGTCCCCCACCGAGATATTAATATTAGGAATCGGGTCGGCATGCACCGGATGCAGGAGCAGCACACTGAAAATACCAAGCAGCATAAAAGAAAGAATCAGCTTTTTTTTCATAAATCCTCCGACTCTTTCCTGAGATCCTCATCCCTGCGCAGTTCCTCCAGCTTCTCTTTGCGCTCTGGCGCCAGGGCAAGCTTAGATTGCAGCGTCTCATAGAAAGACGAAGTCTCATGAATCTCTATTTCCTGGGACGGCACCTCACCGCGCAGCTTGGACTTGATTTTGGCGATAAGCGGTGCAATGAAGTTGTCCGTTCCTGAGGTCTGGTCTTCAAAAGCGGATATAATCAGCGCCACCTCTGCCGGATCGGTGATCTTGTCCATCATAGTGATGTCCTCGCCCACTCCGATCAGATAGAGGCTGCCGCCCAGCTCAATGACCTGAATCGACTTATTCGGACCCAGCCCCAGCGCACCCAGCGTACGGATGGAACGGCCGCTCATCAGAGTCTGATTGCGGCGTCCCAGAAAACGGATCAGCAGCACGATAAGAATAACAATGACTGCCAGAACAAAAATAACCTTCAATAAATTCAGCAGGGCGTTACTACTGTCTCCGAGCGTTCCGGAAGCAAATAACATACCTCGTTCCTATATACCGAGCGTTTTATTGATGGCTTCAATGACACGGTCTGCCTGGAAAGGCTTCACAATAAAGTCCTTGGCACCGGCCTGAATTGCATCAATAACCATAGCCTGCTGACCCATGGCTGAACACATAATGACTTTGGCATTGGCATCTACTTTTTTGATTTCCTTAAGGGCGGCAATTCCGTCCATTTCAGGCATGGTGATATCCATCGTGATCAGATCCGGACGCAGTTCCTTAAATTTCTCTATAGCCTGTGAACCGTCCTGGGCTTCACCCACTACCTCAAATCCGTTTTTCGACAAAATGTCCCGGATCATCATTCTCATAAATGCTGCATCGTCCACGATTAGAATTCGGTTAGCCATTTTTACAAAATCCTCCCTAAGTATGCTTATTGTAATTTTTGTATACGGTCCCACTGGCTGACGATATCCGTAACGCGGACACCGAAGTTTTCGTCGATAACTACGACTTCCCCCTTGGCAATGAGCTTGTTGTTAACCAGAATGTCAACAGGCTCACCTGCCAGCTTGTCCAGTTCAATAATTGAACCTTGCGACATTTCCAGAATATCTTTGATCTGCTTCTGGGTCCTTCCTAATTCTACGGTTACCTTCAGTGGTATGTCCATCAATAAATTTAAATTATTTTCGTCAATATTGCCAAAAGCCCCTGCACTCAGATTCGCAAATTGCACAGGCTGCACATTTACATTACGGCCCTGTGCCGGATTCTGCGGCTGAGCCTGCGGATAGGGCGTGCCCTGAGGCGGCATTCCGTAAGGCGGCATGCCCTGCATCCCATACGCCGGCATACCTGCGGGAGGATAATAATATCCCCCTTCCGGCATTCCCGGATAAGGCGGCATCCCCTGACCCTGCGGCGGATATTGCGGCGGGTACCCTCCCGCCTCCGGCGCAGGCATCTGCTGCTGGGCTGGAGGCGGCGTCTGCGCCGGTTCCGGTGCAGGTGCTGGTGCGGCTGCCGCAGCTGGAGGCGGCGTTGCTTCCGCCGAGGAGACTGCCGCTTCCTGATCAGCCTGGCTGACATCGCCAAGCAGCATGGTCACCATATCCTTGGCGAATTGTACAGGCAGCAGCTGCATGATGGTGGAATCAATCAGATCGCCAATCTTCAGGCGGAAGGAAATCTGGATTAGAGTCTCATCATCCGGCAGGCTACCTACACCTTCTCCGCTCGACATGTTAAGAATGTCAATGCCTGGCGGAGAAATGTTGACGAATCTGTTGAAGATCGTTGACATTGAGGTAGCGGATGAGCCCATCATCTGGTTCATCGCTTCCTGCACGGCACTGATATGAATCTCGTTCAGTTCCTCGTCTTTGGGATCTCCTTCTCCGCCGAGCATCAAGTCGGCAATGACCTGTGCATCCCTGATTTTGATAACCAGAGAATTGATGCCCTGGAAACCGTCCACATACTGTACGTGAACAGCCACATGAGGTTTGGGAAAGGCTTCCTCGAACTCTCCGCGTGTAATAATGGATACCTTAGGGGTAGTAATGTCTACCTTCTTACCCAGCAGGGTAGAGAGTGCGGTTGCCGCACTTCCGAAGGTGATATTGCCTATCTCTCCCAGTGCATCCTGTTCAAAAGGTGTTAAGTAATCATCCACGGTCTTCGGTGAAGGAGCCAAATTGCCTTCCGCAGACTGTCTAAGAAGAGCGTCTATCTCTTCCTGGGACAAATAATCTTTACTCGTCAAACTCTTCAACCCCTTCGCTGACAATCTCGTCTATTTGCACAGCCACACGTTCTTTGATCATCCCCGGACTTCCAATGAATTTCAGCTTGTCCCCCACCTTAATCGACAGACCGGAATCCACCGTCTTGTTAAGAGAAATCACGTCGCCGATGCTGAGCCCGAGAAATTCAGCAATGGATAAATTCGATTCGCCCAGCTCAGCTACGATTGGAAGCTGCGCCCGGTGAACTCTTGCCCGGATGGCCTCGAGCTCTACCTCATCCCGCACCTTTTTCTCGGAGACAAACCACTGGTGCACCGAGAGCCTTGACATAATCGGCTCCAGCACAACGTGCGGGATACAGAGGTTGATCATCCCCGTCGTATCTCCTATTTTGGTACTGAGGGAGATTAGGGCAATCGTTTCATTTGGCGATACAATTTGCATAAACTGCGGATTCGTTTCCAGCGCCTCCATCCGGGGATGGATATCGAGCACCGTCTTCCAGGCTTCCTGCAGACTTTCAAAGCATCTGCTGAAAATCCTCTCCATAATGGTCGTTTCGATTTCAGTTAACGCATTGATTTTGGAGGGTGCTGTTCCGAAGCCGCCAAGCAGACGGTCCAGCATGGCAAAAGCAATATTCGGGTGCACCTCCATCACCATCCGGCCCTCCAGCGGCTCGGCCTCAAAAATATTCAATATCGTCATTTTGGGAATGGAGCGGATAAACTCGTCATAAGGGAGCTGCTCTACTTGAACGACATTGATCTGCACGAAGGTGCGCAATTGGGCCGAAAAGTACGTTGTAAGATAGCGGGCAAAGTTATCATGAATCCGGGTTAAGCTGCGGATATGATCTTTGGAGAAGCGTACGGCCCGTTTGAAATCATAGGAGCGGATCTTTTTCTGCGTTTCTTCTTTTTTAAGTTCGTCGGCATCCATTTCACCGGATGAAAGTGCAGCAAGCAGAGCATCAATTTCGTTTTGTGATAGTACATCAACCAATTCAATCACCCCCCCATCAAAGAATAGACCCGCCTGCAGCTACATAGATGCCAATATAAATTTGGTGAATTCAATCTGGGTGATCGAACCTTCTGTCAGGTTCTTGTTGATGATGTTCACCAGTTTGCTGCTGAACTGATCTTTGCCGCTGGCCCCATTCAGCTCCTCGGGTTTGGCATCGGCAATCGCTTTGATAATCAGCGGTGTTATTTTAATAGATTTTATTTTTTCGAATTCTTCCTTGGACGACGCCGAATCTAATTGAAGCGCGATGTCAACTGAAAGGATGTAATCGGGATCGGCAAGATTAGTTTTGATATCTTTGATTTCGGCTGTCATTTCAACAATTTGATCAGCAGTCATCTTCTTCGTCTCCACGTTCTGGACAGCCTTATTTACTTCATTCCCGTCGCCCGGGAAAAATCTGTCCATCAGCAAGAATGCAGCGACTACGATAAGTGTAACGGCCAGCAATATTGTGATGAGCCATGGCAGCATCTTTTTCATGAGAGCTCCTCCATTGACTGGACTTTAATGGTGGCAGCGTGTGTGCCTATGTCCCTGTTATATTCCTTGATCTTGTTAATGACTTCATCGGCCTTTTCAAGCACGATCAGCCTTTTGCCGGTTACCAGCGTAATATACGTGTCCGGTGACTCTTCAACCATTTCAACCAGCAGGGCATTCAGCCACATCCCCGCCCCATTCAATCTTGTTACCGAAATCATGACAGGCCTCCTAACCTAAATAGGGGGAGGAGTTCCTCCCCCACGACTGCAATAACATTTCCGCTATGGGCAAAACGTTATTCTCCAGAATGCTACATATTAAGATTCAAGCTTAACGCTTCAGATTAACTACTTCCTGTAATATTTCATCGGAAGTGGTGATAATCCGCGAATTCGCCTGGAATCCACGCTGGGTAACAATCATTTCCGTGAACTCGCCGGTCAGATCCACATTGGACATTTCCAGCTGGCCGGCAACGATAGTACCTGTCCCTACTTCAGCATTGTTGGCAGTTGTCGGCTCCAGCGCACCTTCTGCATTCGCATTTAAGGACATCCGGTACAGGTTGCCGCCGATCTTCTCAAGCCCCTGCGGATTGCTGACTTTTCCCATACCGATCTGAACACCAGCTGTCGTTGTGCCGTCTGCCATCGTCTGCACAATCGTTCCGTCACTGGAGATGGAGAATGCCGTAACATCGTCAGCGAGCTGAATGACTTCGCCCCCGGAGTCAACGACATGTAAGCCATCCGATGTAATCAGATTGCGGCTAGCATCCACATGAAAATCTCCGGCGCGAGTCAGGAATGGTACATCCTGGTCACCCGTGAGCTTCACCAGAAAGAACCCGTCTCCGTCGATCCGCAGATCTGTAGGATTATTGGTAGTCATTGCACTGCCAGCTGTATGCATGGTGTCGACAGAACCGATGGACACCCCAAGGCCGATCTGCTTGGCATTGACACCGCCTTGTCCGCCATCAACGGGGGCAGTAACACCCGAGACGGTCTGGCTCATGATATCCTTGAACATCACGCGTCCTGACTTGAAGCCGATGGTATTAACATTCGCAATATTGTTACCGATGACATCGAGCTTTGTCTGAAATCCGCGCATACCTGAAACCCCTGAGTACATAGATCTTAGCATTATTAATCGTCCTCCCGGTTATAGAGTCTTCTTGACTCTTAAGAATTGAAAGATGAAGCTGGAGCGGTGGCCGCGTCAGTCGGTCGGCAGCCACTTTCGGCTCTCCAGTAAGGACCAGCCGAGTTAAGATATAATTACTGCACTGTCAATCTGCGTGAATACATTGTCTTTCATAGAATTGCCGTCCATCGCTGTAACCACTGTCCGGTTCTTTACACTCACAATCAATGCCATGTCCTTCATAAGAATCAGAGATTCTTTGCTGCCCTTAGCAGCTGCTTTGTCTACCGCGGAGGAGATCTGATCCAGCTGGCGGCTGCCAAGCTCGATTCCCCGCTGCTCCAGGCGTTTGGCTGCATGATTGCTGAATTTCAGCATATTCTTCTGCAGCACGCTCTCGAACGATGCTTCAGAACTTGTGGAACCCTTCACGGATTGCTGACGCTGCAACGCGGAAGGATGTACAGCTGCCGGGTATAATTGTCCGATAGTTATTCTGTCACTCATGATGTCTCCCCGCTCTCCCCGCCGCTTGCTTCAGTCTCACTGGCCGCCGGAGTCTCACTGGTTGCTGGACTCTCGCTGCCCGCTGCAGGTGTAGTGCCGGCATTCTGGATTTGCATAATATCCGTTAGAGCAATCCGCTCCTTGCCAACCACTGCATATTGCACCCCGCTGCTGACAACAATCGATTCAACATTGCCCGATTTCGGCAATTTCGTCTCGGCATCCGTCCAGGTGATATCCTTCCCGATCAATCCGGATACAGAGCCAAGAGACTGATTCAGCGCTGTAAGCTGGGTGGATATGTTCATAAGCTGTTCTACGGATGAGAATTGAGCCATCTGAGCGATGAATTCCTTATCCTCCATCGGCTGCATCGGGTCCTGGTTCTGCAGCTGGGTAATCAGTATTTTTAAGAACTGATCCTTGCCCAGTGTAGAGGTGCCTGTGGTCTTGGGTGTCTTATCATTCGCGACATAATTCCATTGGTTGCTGTTAGACACGGGATTCGTTGCCATATCATTTCACCTCGCTTGTTCTGTTCATCAAATCTTGGTTGAGAATCCGCCACCCTGGCTGCTGTCCTGCTGAGCTGCAGACACCCAATCCTTCCATTCTCCATTAAGCTCTGCGGCAAGCACAGCATCTGCCGATTCTTCCTGGCGTTCCCGTGAACGTCTGCCTTGCTGCTGTCCGCCTGCGCCTGTCTGCTGGCCCTGCCCTCCGGTCCACTGTGACTGAGGAGAGTTGTTGTTCTGCGTCACTTCGAGGCGCTCTACCTGAAGTCCCTGGGACTGTAAGGCCATACGAAGCTGGCTCATCTGCTGCTCAAGCATATCCTTGGTTCCGGCATGCTGGGTCATGAACTGTGCCACCAGATTTCCGTTTTGCATAGTAATCTTCACATCCACTTGTCCAAGATTCTCCGGGAATAAGGTGATCGTAGCTTCAGCCACTCCGCCCTTCTTGACAATCTCAAGCTTACCGCTGATGAAGGTGTTCATCTCCTGGGCGAATTGCTGGACTGGCACTCGCGCGGCTTCCGCCTTCAGCGGTGCAGTAATTCCGTGCCGCAGGGATAATTGGCCGGCCGTTACAACCTCCGGCTCCTTAGTCGTCCCTTCGCCAGCGAGCAAAGGATCTTCGGCAGGCACCGTCTCCTTCATTGCGGAAGTCAATACTGTGGCAACAGGAGTGGAACCCTCAGGTGCAGTTACCGTTTCGGAATTGCCAGCCGCAGCTGCTGCATCCAACATGGAACGAGTGCTCGCTGAAGGCCCCAATAGCCTGCGTACGTCCGCTGCCAAATCTGCTTTGCTATACATTTCCGCCTTGGGCTCGCTTCCCGTTGGCTGCTTAAGCGACACCGCTGGAGCATCAACAACTGCTGGAGCCTTGTTAGCCTGGGACTTGTGATTAACAGGTGCGCTCTCCGCCATAATAGCTGAGAATTGATTTAGAAGCGCCGCTCCTTTGGCTGCTGTATCCTGATCCCCGCTGACAGCTGCCGTCTGAACCCGTTGAACCAGGCTGTTCAGTTCATCTTGAACGGCAAAGCGCAGGGTTTCAGGGTTCTTGGCAAGCGGCGACAAGCTGATGGATGTGTCAGTAGCTGAGGCATCCTGTGAACCTGTAGAGGGATTGCCCGACACAAGAGCAGATACTTGAAGCAGCCAGCCTTGAAGTGCTGCAATTAGCGCCGGATCAGCCGTAAGGCTGGTGTCCAGCTTCTCTATATCCTGTAGCAGACCTTCCAGCGGATTAGTCTGCTTGCTATCTGCGCTGCCTGCCGGTTCTCCCTTAGCCTGAACAGTGCTCAGGAGTCCCTGCAATAATGAAGCTAAATTACTGGCTACAGGAGTCTCAGTACCTTTGACTGCGGTAACTCCTACCATGCTCTGCACAAGCGTCTGGGCAAATGGCGTCGCCGGATTAACCGTTCCGGTAGTTCCCTGCGTTGTTCCGCCGGAAGCAGCCAGATTACCTGCGGTTAAGGTTTGTAGAATAATACTCATCTTTTTCACCTCCCTTCAAAGTTTATTTTCCGCCCATCAGCCGGTTGACGATTTTGGCTGTCTGCTTGCTGTCTTTCTTGGTCATTTCCCCCAGAATGGAGGAGCGGACCGAGTCACCGACCGTATTCAGCACCGTAATGACTTTATCCGGACTAAGGCTGTACATGGAACCGAGCAGTACTGCCGCATCCGCAGCGGGCATACTGGTGAAGGTCTGGCCTAGCTTTTCCTGATCCAGATTAGCTGAAGGCTTGGGAGTTACCGTACCCGCCTCCTGCTTTAGCCGGGATTGCAGGGCTGCAATAGCCATATCGGTTGAATTTGTAGTTTCTTTTAGCTTTATGGAGACATCTGCCGCTTTTTTGGCATCCATTTTTTCCAGGATGGCCGATTTGCTGGCATTGTTCATCACACTGAAGATTTGAACCATCTCATCGGTAGTCAAATTCTCCATAATCGGTGCTGCTTTGGAGGCCTTCATCCCGGCATACAGCTTGGCCAGATCCTTCACTTTCTTCAGATAAGGATCTTCCTCCTCTTCGGGGGCTGCGGCTGTTTCAGCAGCGGTCTTTAACTCATCAACCTGCTTTTGAAGCGCTTCGGCCTTAGTGACCTCCGCCGCCTTGTCTTCCTCAGCCTTCTTCAGCTTCTCCTCCCCAGCGGTGAGCTGAGCTTTGAGTTCTTTGATCGTGCTCGCAGAGCTGGCAGCCTGTTCTTTGCTCTCTGCCGGCTTCTCTGCGGCATCACCCGGCGCCGCCGGGTCCGCCGGCGGATCAGGCACCCATTTTTCTACAATAGGAATTTTGTTGGCAATCGCCAGCACATTATTGCGGATATCCATATTAAATAGGGTCAACAATACCCCAAGCAGTACAAGCGTGAAAATGATTGGAATCATCAAGAACAAAAAACGCTCTAATTTGCCTGCCGACCCTTCATCTTCAAATTCCATCTGATTATTTGCCACTAGCGGAAACCTCCCGGGTTAGAGGGATTTCATCGCGAAGCGGACGGTAGCCATCTCATCCAGTTCGTTTTGTTCCCGTAAACTCATATTCTGCAGAAATGCGGTTTGTGCTTTGTCTTTGGCTTTGAGCCATACCTTCTCATCCAGAACCTTCGTACTCAGATGATCCTGCTTATTCTGAACCTCAACATGTGCCCGGCTAATGTCAGAATGCTTGCGGGCAATGCATTTGTCGAGATAATCCACGTAATCCTGCATTTCGCGAAGCTTAGCCAGCGGTGTCTTATGCTGTGCTGCACTTTGCAGGGACAACATCAGCGTACTGCGCTGGCCGATTAATTCATCAAGGCTTTTTTCCTGTGCCTGCAGTTCTCCGAGCGCGCTTGAGAGCATCCACTCTGCCTGTGTTTTTTCGTTACCCTTCAAGTCCACCACTTTTTGAAAAGTATAATGGAATCTCATGATCAATCAACTCCTTGAGAACTGTGAAATTAAAGTCTGCTGCACTTCGCTGAGGGTTACCTTCTCGTTCACCTTTTGCTTGGTGAAATCCCAGATGCTGTCGATGTAATGCATCGACTCATCGATTTGAGCGTTAGAGCCTCTCTGATAGGCTCCGATGTTAATCAGATCCTCAGAATCCTTATACACCGCCATCAGGCGCTTCACATTCTCGGCTGCTGCAATCTGCTCCTCCGGGGCGATATCCTTCATCACCCGGCTGATGCTTGCGAGAACGTCGATCGCCGGAAAATGTCCTTTATTGGCTATATTCCGGTTCAGAACAATATGTCCGTCCAGAATGCCGCGCACAGCATCTGCTATCGGCTCGTTCATATCGTCACCGTCAACCAGCACCGTGTAAAACGCGGTGATTGAGCCTGTAGGACCCGTCCCGGCCCGTTCCAGCAGCTTAGGCAGACTGGCGAATACAGAAGGTGTATACCCTCTCATCGCCGGAGGCTCGCCGACTGCCAGCCCTACCTCACGCTGCGCCATCGCATAACGTGTTACCGAGTCCATCATCAGCATGACATTCAGCCCGCGGTCGCGGAAGTACTCGGCAATCGTAGTGGCGATCAGCGCCCCCTTGATCCGGATCAGCGCAGGCTGATCGGAAGTGGCTACAATGACTACCGAACGCTGAAGACCTTCGGGTCCCAGATCGCGCTCAATGAAATCAAGCACCTCTCTGCCCCGTTCACCGATCAGCGCAATCACATTGACATCTGCCGAGGTGTTGCGGGCAATCATGCCCATCAGGGTACTCTTTCCCACACCCGAGCCGGCAAAAATCCCTACCCGCTGCCCCTTGCCGATCGTCAAAAGTCCGTCGATAGCCCTGACTCCAATGCTGATCGGTTCGGCAACCCGCGGACGGTTAAGCGGATTGGATGGAATGTTGAACGTGGAGCTATGCGGCATTCTGGCTGGTATCAGTGAACCATCCAGCGGCTGTCCCAGACCGTCAAGAACCTTCCCGAGCAGCTCTGAGCCGACCTGAACGCTAAGCGGCTTGCCGGTGCCCACCACATCACATCCAGGCCCGATAGCCTGCAGTTCGCCAAGCGGCATTAACAGCACCTTGTTATCACGAAAGCCTACAACCTCTGCCTGGAGTGGCTTATTTCCTTTGGCAGGATAGATATAACACACATCACCGATGCTGGCGTCAGGCCCTTCCGACTCCACCATCAGCCCGATAACCTGAGTAACCTTACCGTTAATCCTTACAGGATCAAAGTTACGCAGCTGATCTTTGTATCTTCTGCTGTCAAGCATCGTCGTCCCCATTTCTGTGTTCATCCGAGTCCAGAGCGATTCTTAGCAGTTCTTTTTTAATTTCGGCAAGCTGGGTATCGACACGGGCATCGATGCTCCCGAAGGAAGACCGAATCACACACCCCAGATCTCTGACCGTTGAATCCGGGAGAATCTGCAGTTCAGCCTGTGAGTCCACAGCAAGCGAGAGCTCTTCCCGGGCCGCATTGACAAAAGCAAACTGTGCAGGAGACACACAGAGTGAAATCAGCCCCTGCTCGCGTTTACGGGCCAGATTCTTGCGGATCAGATCCATCGCAAATTGCGGTTCAACAGTAAGCTGCTTGTCCACAATTTTCTCAGCAATATCGCAGCTCAGCTCCACAAGAAATGGTTCCGCCTCCTGAATAATTACATCTTTTGCCCGGTAGGCTTCCTGAAGCACCGTCCGCGCTTCTTCCATCATCTCGGCGAGACGCCGGGACATCTCCTGCTCTGCTTGAGCCAGACCTTCCTGGTACCCCTGCTGATACCCCTCGGATTTGACGGCTTCGATCAGCAGCTCATCCTGCTCCCTGCGCTCACGCCACCATTCTTCAGCTTCAGTCCGTGCTGATTCCACAATATTCTCCGCTTCCTCGGAGGCGCTGCGGACTTGACTCTCCGCGAACTCCTGAGCATCCTTCAGCATTTGCTTGCGCGACTGCTCCGCTGCCTCCCTGGCGGGGTCCTGGTAATGAACTTCACCCGGAGGCTCTTCTGGAGGCGGCTCTTCAGTCAGACCCGCATGATGCCTGGCCTGTTCAAGACGCTTCAGCACATCTACCGGAATATATTGAGAATGTTTGATCAGCTTAGACAATAATGTCATCTCCTCCGCCACGGGCGATGATAATTTCACCAGACTCTTCGAGTCTGCGGATCGTGCCTACGATGCGGGTCTGTGCTTCTTCCACATCACGCAGCCGCACAGGTCCCATGTACTCCATTTCCTCGCGGAAGGTTTCGGCCATACGCTTGGACATATTGCGGAAGATAACATCCCGCACTTCCTCGCTGGCCACCTTGAGCGCAAGCTGCAAGTCCGCGTTGTCGATATCCTTGATAATCCGCTGAATGGAACGGTTGTCCACATTGACGATATCCTCGAAGACGAACATCCGCTTCTTGATTTCTTCGGCCAGCTCCGGGTCCTGAATCTCCAGGGAATCGAGAATAGTACGCTCTGTACCACGGTCTACGCCGTTCAGAATCTGTACAATCGATTCGATACCGCCTGCATTCGTGTAATCCTGTGTTACTGTAGCAGACAGCTTCTGTTCCAGGACACGTTCGATCTGGGTGACCACTTCTGGAGAGGTGCTGTCCATAATCGCTATTCTTCTGGCTACCTCCGCCTGCTTCTCCTGAGGCAGGGAAGACAGAATGGAGGCCGCCTGTTCAAATTGCAGATAAGAGAGTACAAGGGCAATGGTCTGTACATTCTCGTTCTGGATGAAGTTGAGAATCTGGTTCGGATCTGCCTTGCGGGCAAAATCGAAAGGTCTTACCTGCAGCGTTGCTGTCAAGCGGTTGATGACTTCGAGCGCCTTGGCCGAGCCGAGAGCTTTCTCGAGGATCTCCTTGGCGTAGTTGATACCGCCCTGCGAGATATATTCCTGAGCGAGACAGATCTGGTGGAATTCGGACATGATCGACTCTTTTTCCCCACTGTCCACTTTGCGTACATTCGCAATCTCCAGCGTCAGCTGTTCGATTTCCTCATCCCGCAGATGCTTAAATATTTGTGCCGATACTTCAGGCCCTAGTGTGATAAGCAGGATCGCCGCCTTTTGACGGCCACTGAGTCCCTGCTGGCTAGCTTTTGCCATCTCTTCACCTCTGTTCTTCAGCAAGCCAAGTGCGGAGCAGATTTACGAATTCATCCGGCTTCTTCTTCGCCAGACTTTCCAGCTGCTTGCGGACCTGACTTTCATTCGTCACGCTATCCATGTTAATTGAAGGGAACTCGGTAGGAACCTGCAGCGGAATATCCTCTTCCACCTCTTCCTCCTGCTTGTTCTTGCGGCTGCGGTAGATCAGATAACCTCCGCCTGCACCGACCAGCAGAGCAGCAGCGCCGATGGCCCAGATCATCCAGGTTGCCAGTCCGCCGGTTGTATTCTCGGCAGCAGCACCTCCAAATTGTTGCGAGAATACCGAAACTTTTTTAGTCAGATCGGCGTCTGTATAAGTGATACCTGAATCTGCCAGGGACGCGCGGACAATGTTTACCAGAATGTTCTGTATCGCTCCTGAAGTAGTCTCGTCCAAAGTTGTTTGTCCTGCAGGTGGTTCAACCGCGACATTTATGGTTAAATCTTTTACAGTATATGGACTTGCGATGATATCTTTAGTGATTCTAGTAACTTCATAGTTCCTTGTCTCCGATGATTCCTCAGAAGAAGAAGCACCTGTGTCAGCCCCCGCAGGATAACCTGCAACATCTTCAGATCCTGTACCTGCGACTCCTCCGGAAGTGTTCCCTTGGCCCGAGAATGTTTTGCTGATAATCTGCGAGCTGATCTCAATCCCCTTCATATTCTCAGCATCCACCGGTACTACAACATCTTCCTTTCTGTTCTCCTTATCGAAATTAAGCTTGGAGAACACCAGGACATCAACCTTATCGGGACCTGTGAGGGTACTCAGGAATTGCTTCACATCTCTTTTAACATCGTCTTCGAATTTCTTTTTGAGTGCGAAGTTCTCTTCAACTTGGCTGGAAATCCCCGCCTGGCCGCCCTTGGCCGTCGGTTTCAGCTCCACCTCGTTGTTTGTGATCGTAATGTTGTCGATGGGAAGATTCGGGACAGCGGTCTTCACCAGATTGAAGTAACCGTCAATATTCTCCTGGGAGGGTCTGAATCCCGGATCAAAGCTCATCACCACGGAAGCCTGCGCTTTCTCCTGATCCTCCTGTGAGGCGAATACGGTCTCCTTCGGCAGGGTAATGAGCACCTTGGCGTCTTTAATCCCCTGCATCCTTCTCATCAGCTGTTCAACTTCACCATTAAGCGCATTGTTGTATTTAACATTGAACTCACTGTCTGTAGTACCGATCATGGACGAGGATTCATTGAATACCTTGTATCCGATCGAGCCCTGCTGAACGATTCCCTGAGAACCAACAGCTATCTTGATACGTGCAGCATCCGTGCTGGGAACAGAGATACTTTTGCCATCCGGGCTTAAACGGTAAGACACCCCTGATGTATCCAAATAACTCATAACTCCCGCTGAATCGGTACTGTCCAGGTCCTGAAAAGCAACCTCGTATTCTACTTTCGATAACTGCATAGTCGTAACTACGATTACTATAATGATAATAAACAGAGTGGAGAAAAACATTATCTTCTGTTTACCGCTGAATCTGTTCCAATACTGGGTTATCTTCTCCCGGTACTGGGCCAATCTTTCATTCACAGTGTCACCCCATCCGAAACGTAGCTAGGATTATTTAGATTTGAGTTCTCATAATTTCCTGATAGGCTTCAATCACTTTGTTCCGGACTTGTGTAGTCAACTGCAAACTCAGCAATGCCTGTTGGGACGAAATCATAGCCTCATCAATGTTGACCTCTCCCAGTACAAATTTGTTACTCATGTCTTTCGCCTGTTGTTCCTGATCTGCTACCTGGTTAAGCGCATTCTCCAGGTATGAACCGAAGCTCTGTCCCGGCTCTTGCACGGCTGAGGATTCTGCAGCAACGGACTTCATAGCCAGCGGCTGAACCGCCTGGTTCCCGATCAATAAATTCTGTATCAATTCTTCTCCTCCTAGACAGTCAATTCATTCTACCGGCCGATTTCAAGCGCCTTGGTCACCATGGATTTGGATGCGTTCAGCATCGTAACATTCGCTTCGTAAGAACGCGAGGCAGACAGCATATCTACCATTTCCTTGGTTACATCCACATTCGGCATATATACATAACCGTCAGCGTCCGCATCAGGATGGCTCGGATTATATACCGGCTTGAGCGGAGAAGAATCCTCGATAATCGATTTCACCTTGACGCCATCATTACCGCCGCTCATCTTGGAGCCGAGTATATTCGCGAAGCTGTCAGCCTGGGTAGTTTCCAGAACTGTAAGCTTACGGCGGTAAGGTACGGCTTTACCGTCCACCACGGAGGCTCTTGTGGTCTCGGCGTTGGCGATATTGGAGGAGATCACATCCATCCGCAGACGCTGGGAGGTTAAAGCCGAGGCGCTAATACCAAAGCTGCTGCCAAAATTCATTATTTATTACCCTCCCTGTACAACTGTACGCATCATTGTGATCTGACTGTTCAGCTGTTCAACATAAGAGTTGTATCTCAGCTGGTTGTCGGCGCTGAGCGCCTGTTCACGATCCATATCCACATTATTGCCGTTGTTATTCATAGATGTAGTCTCATCGGTACTGACCACAGCAGCCGGCATGCCGGTTACTGTCCCGAAGCGGAAATGACGGGAGTCTGATACCTTCGCACCCAGTGTGGCTTTAAGTCCGCTCTCCTGATCTCTCAGGAAGCTCTCAAAGCTGACATCTGAACGTTTAAAATTTGGTGTATCATTATTTGCTACATTATTAGCCAGAACACTTTGTCGTTTGGTGGCGGCATCTAGGCCTCCTTGTAATCTTTGAAAACTGACACTGTTCAGCAAACCCATAGTAATCCCCCTTCCAAACCTATCATAATGAAAAGAATTCCACAACTTTGTTCAAATCCCTGCTTATTTTCGACAAATAAAGTCATTTTTTTCACAACTTATTCGTCTTAAAGTCGAACCATGTCGATGAATGATTCTTATGTCAATCTCACATACATTGATTCTCTTAGAATTTGTATATTATTACAATAAGAAATAAGCCCTATCTTTTCAGAAAAGAGAGGGCTTAAAGCATGTTTTTACAATTATTTTCCTTTTATATTACATTTTCTGCTTTATTATAGATTTTTTAACTTTTTTTGCATGAATTTTGAATCAATTTTGTATAACCTTAATTCTAATTACCTATATTGATGACTTAATCACAATCTCAGCTTAAAGAATATATTGGCTTAAGTCGCGGTCCTGCGCGATTCCTGCCAGTTTTTCGCGAACATACTCCGGAGTAATGACCACCCTGTCGAGCGTCAGTTCAGGTGCCTCGAACGATAGATCCTCCAGCAGCTTTTCCAGGATCGTATGAAGACGCCGTGCTCCGATGTTCTCCATATTCTGATTCACGGAGGCCGCGATCTTGGCAATTTCCTGAATAGCTTCCTTCTGGAACTGGATTTCGATGTTCTCCGTCTGCAGTAAATGGACATATTGTTTCGTAAGTGCGTTCTCAGGCTCCGTAAGAATAGATACAAAGTCCTCCAGTGTAAGACTGCTCAGCTCCACACGGATCGGGAAACGTCCCTGAAGCTCAGGGATCAGATCTGAAGGCTTGGCAATATGAAAAGCGCCTGCAGCGATGAAGAGCACGTAGTCTGTCTTCACAGGCCCGTATTTGGTCATGACTGTCGATCCCTCGACGATGGGCAGAATATCACGCTGTACGCCTTCGCGGGATACATCGGGACCTGAGCCCTTGCCTTGGCTGGCTACCTTATCAATCTCATCGATGAAAATAATCCCGGATTGCTCTGCGCGGGCTACTGATTCCTGAATCATGTCGTCTGTGTCGATCAGCTTGGCCGCTTCATCCTGGATCAGCACCTTGCGGGCCTCACGGATCGGCAGCTTGCGCTTCTTCGTACGCTTCGGCAGCAGGTTGCCGAACATCTCCTGCATATTCATGCCCATCTGGTCGTTGCCCTGGCCCGCGAACATATCCATCATAGAAGGCGTCGTGTCCTCGACATCAATCTCAATGACGTCATCCTCTAGCTGGCCTGCAAGCAGCTTGAACTTGATCCCTCTGCGGCGTTCGCTCAGGCTTCCGTCCTCCGGCTCTTCCTTGGATTCTTCCGCCCCGCCGTTATTTCCGCCAAAAATCATTTCAAACGGATTGCGCTGCGATTTCCCCTTCGAGGAAGACGGGACCAGAATCGCCACAATCCGTTCATTCGCCAGCTCTTCTGCGCGGTCCTTCACCTTTTCGGTGCGCTCCAGCTTCACCATACGGATAGAGGTCTCCACCAGATCACGGACCATCGACTCCACATCGCGCCCCACGTAGCCGACTTCCGTAAATTTGGTGGCTTCTACTTTGATGAACGGGGCATTAACAAGCTTAGCCAGACGCCGGGCAATCTCTGTTTTCCCTACACCGGTAGGTCCAATCATCAGAATATTCTTCGGCACAACCTCATCCCGCAGCTCCTCGGACAACAGACTGCGCCGATACCGGTTGCGGAGGGCAACGGCCACTGATTTCTTGGCCTGCTTTTGACCTACGATATATTTGTCAAGCTCTGTTACGATCTGGCGTGGCGTAAGCGATTGATTCACCATTGTGACTTCCTCCCTTTATATATGGCACCTTGCCTATAACTGTTCGACAATAATATTGGAATTGGTATATACACAGATCTCGGATGCAATCTGCAGCGCTTCTCTGGCAATGTCACCGGCACCCAGTTGCGGAGCATGGCGCTTAAGTGACCGCCCGGAAGCCAGCGCAAAGTTACCGCCGGACCCAATCGCCAGCACATCATCATCCGGCTCGATAATTTCACCGTTGCCGGAGATCAGCAGCATGCCTTCCTTATCCATTACGATCATGAGCGCTTCCAGCTTGCGCAGAATGCGGTCCTGGCGCCAATCCTTGGCCAGCTCCACCGCTGCCCGCTGCAGATTGCCGTGATGCTCCTCAAGCTTCCCCTCGAACTTCTCGAACAGCGTAATCGCATCAGCAACAGAGCCTGCGAACCCGGCAATGACCTGGCCTCTGTACAGGCGGCGGACCTTCTTGGCCGTCGTCTTCATAATGACACTCTCTCCGAATGTAACCTGGCCGTCACCGGCAATCGCCGCATGGCCGTTATGTCTTACCGCACAAATCGTAGTTGCATGAAAACTGGGTAACATGATGGGCACCCTCCTCAGATTAAGTAATACAGGTCTGAACCTATTGTGCCGGACTATCCGCTTCTGCCGGATCAGCATCCACCGGCTCTGGCTCTTTATACGTCAATTCATGGGCTCCAGCATAAGCAGCAAGGCTGTCAAGCGCCCGGTAAGCCAGACGTTCGTTCTTCTCTTTTTTGCTGCGGAACCGGGTCTCAAGCTTCGGCAGCAGGCCGAAGTTGGCATTCATCGGCTGGAAGTGTTCAGGATCGGCCGAAGTGATATAGGCGGGCATGCTGCCCAGCACCGTATCCTCAGGGAAGATCAGGCTCTCTTCGCCAAGCGCAGCTCTCGCTGCATTCATACCGGCGATCATACCGGAAGCCGCAGATTCTACATACCCTTCAACCCCGGTCATCTGGCCGGCAAAATACAGTCTCTCCCGGCCCTTCATCTGGTATGTGGGCTGCAGCAGCTTGGGAGAATTAATAAAGGTATTGCGGTGCATGACCCCATAACGCACATATTCAGCTTGTTCAAGGCCCGGAATAAGTGAGAATACCCGTTTTTGCTCGCCCCACTTCAGATGAGTCTGGAAACCAACCAGATTATACAGCGTACCGGCAGCATTGTCCTGGCGCAGTTGCACAACCGCGTAAGGCAGCTTGCCCGTGTGAGGATTGAGCAGTCCTACAGGCTTCATAGGGCCGAACAATGCCGTCTGCTTGCCGCGTCTCATCATAATTTCAATCGGCATACAGCCTTCAAAGTAAATCTCTTTCTCAAAATCTTTGAGTGCTGCTGTCTCGGCCGAAATCAGCGCATCATAAAAAACATCGAATTCCTCTTCTGTCATCGGACAGTTCAAATAGGCGGCTTCTCCTTTATCATAGCGGGAGGCCAGATAAACCTTGCTCATATCGATGCTGTCTTTCTCTACAATCGGAGCTGCTGCATCATAGAAATAAAAGTATTCCTCGCCAAGCAGTCCCTTAATCTCCGAAGACAAAGAGGGTGAAGTCAGCGGCCCGGTGGCAATAACAACAATCCCTTCCTCCGGTATATGCGTAAGTTCTTCATTTATGACTTCCACCAGAGGGTGATTATGCAGCATGGAGGTGATTTCGCCAGAGAATCCGTCCCGGTCAACAGCAAGAGCGCCTCCTGCCGGAACGGCATGCCTGTCGGCTGCACCCAGTACCAGGGAGCCCAGACGCCGCATTTCTTCCTTAAGTACACCCACTGCATTTCCGAGGCCATTCGCCCGCAGTGAGTTGCTGCAGACCAGCTCGGCGAACTGATCTGTATGATGCGCCGGCGTCTTCACGACCGGACGCATCTCATACAATCTGACTGGAACTCCGCGCGAAGCGATCTGCCAGGCGGCTTCACTTCCGGCCAGACCTGCTCCGATAACGGTTACTTGTGCTTTTACTGTCAATTTCCGTTCCTCCTGTAACCCTATTATTCTGCTAACTCATCGCTCTCGATTACAGCTTCTGTATGATCGCATGAAGTACATTGCAGTTTGGTTCCCTGCTTGTTGCGTTTCTCTATCATCCAGGAGCCGCAAGCCGGACACGGCTTCACTGACGGCTTATCCCAGGAGACAAAGTCACAGCCCGGATATTGGTCACATCCATAGAAGACGCGCCCCTTCTTGCTGCGCCGCTCCACCACCTTGCCTTCATGGCATTTCGGACAGCTTACACCGATATCCTTAATGATCGGCTTGGTGTTGCGGCATTCCGGAAATCCGGAGCAGGCCAGGAATTTGCCGAACCGGCCCAGCTTATAGACCATAGGCTTGCCGCATTTCTCACACAGCTCATCAGAGACTTCATCTTCAATCTCGATTTCCTTCATTTCTTCTTCCGCATATAGGAGTCTTTTCTCAAAGGATTCATAGAACTGGGCCAGTACCTTCACCCAATCCTCCGCACCTTCCTCCACATGGTCAAGGTCCCCTTCCATATGGGCGGTGAATTCCACATTGAGAATTTCCGGGAAGAACTCTTCCATTTGCTCTATGATCAGCTCTCCAAGCTCAGTCGGCATGAACTTCTTCTCTTCAATCGCCACATACCCGCGCTTCTGGATCGTCTCCAGGGTCGGCGCATACGTACTTGGACGGCCTATGCCCAGTTCCTCAAGCGTCTTGACGAGACGGGCTTCTGTATATCTTGGCGGCGGCTGGGTGAAATGCTGCTTCGGTTCAATCTCGCGCTTCACCAGTTCATCGCCTGCTTTCAGTTGCGGCAGAAACTTCTCTTCGTCTGTTGTACCGTCGTCATTGCCTTCCACATACACTTTCATGAAGCCCGGGAACGAGACCTTGGACCCTACCGCTCTGAATATCGCTGTTCCGGCTGTAATATCTACCGACAACGTATCCAGCAGCGCGGAAGACATCTGACTGGACACAAAACGCTCCCATACCAGCTTATACAGCCGGAATTGATCACGGCTCATGAATTCCTTGACCATATCCGGCTCGCGCAGCGCTGAGGTCGGACGGATCGCTTCATGCGCATCTTGGGCGCCCGCAGCCTTCTTGGAATATTGGCGCGGCGTCTCGGGAATGAACTTCTCACCGTATTTGGCTTGGATCAGCTCCTTGGCTTCATCCTGGGCCGTAGTGGATAGACGAGTGGAATCCGTACGCATATAAGTAATTAATCCGACAGTGCCTTCCTTGCCCAGTTCAACTCCCTCATAGAGCTGCTGTGCGACAGACATCGTCTTGGACGCGCGGAAGCCCAGCTTACGGGCAGCCTCCTGCTGCAGTGAGCTTGTCGTGAACGGAGCGGATGGATGACGCTGTCTCTCCTTCTCTTTCACTTCTTTGACCTGGAAGGCCGCGTTCTTAATCGCTTCCAGCACTTCCTGCACATCGCTCTCCTGGCCGAGTTCCTTCTTCTCGCCGTTCAGGCGATGGAACTTGGCTTCGAATTCAGAATCCCGAATCGCTAACCGAGCAGTAATGCTCCAGTATTCTGTAGGAACGAATTCGGAAATTTCATTCTCCCGGTCCATTACAATCTTAACCGCTACCGATTGTACCCGTCCGGCGGAGAGCCCTTTTTTTACTTTCTTCCATAATAAAGGGCTAATCTTGTAACCGACAAGCCGGTCCAGAATGCGCCGCGCCTGCTGGGCATTCACCAGATCCATATTAATCTTGCGCGGTGTCTTGAAGGCATCCTTCACCGCCTGCTTGGTAATTTCATTGAAGACCACCCGGCATTCCTGAGTATTGTCCAAATTCAGTGCATTTGCTAAATGCCAGGCAATGGCTTCCCCTTCGCGGTCCGGGTCAGCTGCGAGATAGACTTTTTTGACTTTTTTGCTGGCATCCTTAAGTTCCTTCAAGATAGAACCCTTGCCCCGGATCGTTATATATTTGGGATTAAACTGATTCTCCACATCCACACCGATCTGGCTTTTTGGCAAATCTATGATATGCCCCATTGATGCCTTAACAATATATTTGCTGCCCAGATATTTACCAATCGTTTTCGCTTTTGATGGTGATTCTACAATAACCAACGCATCTGCCATAGGTTTTCCTCCCAAAAGTTCGTAAGCAGATCACCTCCCGAACCAGTCTCATACACGGCTGGACCAGAAAGTCTATGCTTACCACAGTTACTTCTATATTAAATTACCTTATAAATTGCACCCGGTAATTGTGTTACCGCTTTTTTTATGATTAAAGATAACAGAACTGAATGCAAATGTCCAAAATCCCACCCCGTTGACGCCAGCAGCTCATCGAGTGTAAACGGGCCTTGATGCAGTATATGGTAAAGGTGCAGCTCATCACTTGTCAATTTCTTTTCCATCAGATCCGCTGGACTCTCCTGCTCTAGTGCTCCTGCTGAAGCTGTTCTAGCCCCCTTGGAAGGCAGGCAAGAGACGTATTCTTCCACAATATCTGAGGCGCAGGTTACCAGCTTCGCACCTTGCTTAATCAGCTCCAGTGCCCCTCTGCTCTTGGGAGAGGTCAGCGGCCCCGGCACGGCAAACACATCCCGGCCTGCTTCAAGCGCTGCATCAGCGGTGATCAGGGACCCGCTGCGGCTGTCTGCTTCCACCACCAGTGTTCCCAATGACAGACCGGCGATAATCCGGTTGCGCTGCGGGAATAATCCGGGATGGCTCGGAGTTCCGATAGGATATTCACTAAGAACCAGCCCTTCCCGCGAAATCTGCCGCTCCAGCTCACGGTTATCCGGAGGATAGACCTTATCCAAGCCGGTTGCCACCACCGCAATGGTCCCTCCTGCTCCGCCTAGTGCCGCTTCATGACAGACACTGTCAATCCCCCTAGCAAGGCCGCTTACAACCGTGAGACCGGCTGCACTGAGCTGTCCCGCCAGCATCTCCCCCACCTTGCGCCCATAAGCGGTAGGCACCCGGGTCCCAACCATAGCAACTGAGGGACGGGAAGCCAGCTCCAGCCGGCCACGATAGTACAATACCCAAGGCGGCTGAGGGGTTTCCCGCAGCTGTACAGGGTAGTGATCGTCCAGAATGGTGACCATCGCTACACCGCTTTCTTCCATTAAAGAGCGGCGCTTCAGCACCCATGCTTCATTAAAGTCTGCAGCCAGCCGGGCAGATACTACACTGCTAAGTCCAGCCCGCTCCCATTCCTCAGCAGAACAGGAGAAGACAGCATTCGTCAAAAGACCCGCCCGGCGGATCTTGCCGATACTTTTCCAGCCAATCCCCTCCATCTCATGCAGACCGAACAACAGCTCCCGAATTTCCATATGTATTCTCTCCCCGCGCGGAAGGGCCAGCCTTCCTTATTGTCTTAAACCAAACCTGACTTAAACCAAAAAAAGCAACCTTTCATCCGCGTAATCCGGGACAAAAGGTTGCTTACCTTCAACATTCATTATACCTGCTTCGGCAGGAAAAGCTGTGACAAAACAACCCCACAAAGTGGAGATTTAGCTTCGATGATAACTCAGGTACTTTGCGGGGACCCCAAAACATTTCGAACTAGCGTAAGAAGCGCTCTAGTGGGTGGTGAAGGCATTCAGGATGCCGCGTTCCTCAAGCACACTGACGAGGGTAGAGCCCATTTCAGCAGGTGTTGGGGCTACCTTAATGCCGCAGGACTCCAGCACAGCAATCTTCTCGCTGGCCGTCCCTTTACCGCCTGAAATGATCGCCCCGGCATGGCCCATCCGTTTGCCCGGAGGTGCCGTAACCCCGCCGATGAAGCCGACTACAGGCTTGGTCATGTTCTCTTTGATCCACAGCGCAGCTTCTTCCTCTGCCGTCCCGCCGATCTCACCGATCATAATGACAGCCTTGGTGCCCGGATCTTCATTGAAAAGCTTAAGGATATCGATGAACTCCGAGCCCTTCACCGGGTCGCCCCCGATACCCACCGCTGAGGATTGGCCGATTCCGCGCTCCGTCAGCTGATGTACAGCCTCATAGGTCAAGGTTCCGCTTCGGGAGACTACACCAACATACCCAGGCTTATGAATATAACCTGGCATAATGCCGATTTTGCATTCTCCAGGCGTGATGACACCCGGACAGTTGGGACCGATCAGCACCGTGGAGCGGCCCTCCATGTATCTGGACACTTTGACCATATCAAGCACCGGAATGCCTTCTGTGATACAAATGACCAGCTCCATCTCCGCATCTATTGCTTCCATAATCGAATCTGCGGCAAAAGCAGGCGGGACGTAAATGACACTTGCAGTTGCACCAGTAGCTGCTTTGGCGGCAACAACCGTGTCGAAGACAGGCAGACTCTTCTCCGTGCCGTTGTCCAGGGTAATCTGAACCGTAGTGCCCCCCTTGCCCGGAGTTACACCGCCAACCATCTGAGTGCCGTAGTCCAGCGCGCCTTTTGTATGAAATAAACCCGTAGCGCCGGTAATTCCCTGGGTGATGACTTTCGTATTTTTATCTACAAGAATGCTCATGCGATAGGTCACATCCTCACTTATATTGTCGAATACCAGACTGGCTCCCCACAAAGGCAGCTATGATTACACAAGAGCAACGATTTTGCGGGCACCGTCTGCCATGGAGTCAGCAGCAACGATATTCAGTCCGGAGCCGGCGAGAATCTCCTTGCCCAGTGCCACATTCGTGCCCTCAAGACGTACGACCAGCGGCTTGGTTAGGCCAAGCTGTCTTGCCGCTTCGACTACACCGGTAGCGATGACATCACAACGCATAATACCGCCGAAAATATTAACAAAGATACCGTTCACCTTGTCATCGGACAGGATAATTTTGAAAGCTTCCGTTACCTTCTCAGTCGTCGCACCGCCCCCTACATCGAGGAAGTTGGCCGGTTCGCCGCCATAATATTTAATGATATCCATCGTTGCCATCGCCAGGCCCGCACCGTTCACCATGCAGCCGATGTTTCCGTCAAGTGCGATGTAGCTGAGGTCGAATTTGGACGCTTCGATTTCTTTGGCATCCTCTTCGTCCAGATCACGCAGCTCCAGGATATCCTTGTGGCGGAACAGACTGTTGGAATCGAAGTTAAGCTTGGCATCAAGCGCCATCACATTACCGTCAGCAGTAACGACCAGCGGGTTGATCTCCGCAATCGAGCAATCTTTATCCACAAAAGCCAGATATAGCGCTTGCATGAACTTGACCGCTTTGTTCACCAATTCGGGAGGAATAGCGATACTGTAAGCCAGCTTACGCGCCTGGAAGGTCTGAAGCCCCACCGCCGGATCAACGATTTCCTTGAAAATCTTCTCGGGATGTGTAGCCGCCACCTCTTCAATCTCCGTACCGCCCTCTTCGGATGCCATCATGACGACCCGTCCGGAAGCACGGTCCACAACCAGACCGATATAATATTCTTTGACAATCTGACAGCCCTCTTCAATCAGCAGCCGCTTCACTACCTTGCCTTCGGGTCCTGTCTGATGGGTCACCAGTGTCTTGCCAAGGATCTCGGACGCATACGCGCGAACCTCATCACTGTTCTTCGCCACCTTGACGCCGCCGGCTTTGCCGCGTCCGCCAGCATGAATCTGCGCTTTGACTACAACCACAGGTGTACCCAGCGCTGCGGCAGCTTCCACTGCTTCGTCCACTGTATAAGCAACTTTTCCGTTCGGTACGGCTACGCCATACTTCTTAAGTACTTCTTTTCCCTGATACTCGTGGATATTCATTCCGGAAGCCTCCTAAAGTGTTGCGGTGACCTGTGCAGGCAGCCTGCGGTCATTCCGCATTCCGTTTTGATTGTCCAAAGCCGGGTCCAGACCGGTTGTTAACCGGCAATATCCCGGTACAAGCAGAGCGCCGGCGCCTGAAGCATATGCTGCAAACGTTACAGTTCTCTGCCAGTAGCACATAGTTCCTATCACAAAGTGATATCTATAATTACCTATATGCCAGAATGTGAAACCCAGAATATTGTAACATGTTTTAAAAACGCTTTCCTTAAAAACTTTCACTATTTATACATACATTTTCGCTCGGTTTCATGCCGGAATGCGAACGATTGCATTGACATCCATGCGTAAAACGGCTTTACCGCCCTTATTCAGGACGGCGAAACCTGTACTCTTATATGGTAGCGAGACTACTATTTCGAATTGCTGATATTAGCTTCATGCACCCGGTTCAGGAGATTTTTGAACTGTCCCAGCAAATCTATGAACTCTACCGGTGAGAGCATCGTGCCTTCTGCCATTTTGCCGGGAATGCCCATAGCTTCCTGACGCAGCGCCAAGCCTTGGGGTGTTAATGAAATCAGCACCTTCCGCTCATCCTGCAAGGAACGTTCGCGCAAAATTAGTCCTGCAGCCTGCAGCCGCTTGAGCAGCGGAGTCAGGGTTCCTGAATCAAGGAACAGAGCTTCACCCAACTCCTTGACCGTACATTGCTGTCTTTCCCACAGGACCAGCATGACCAGATACTGCGAATACGTTAATCCGATCTTATCCAGATGAGGCTGGTATAGCTTCGTAAATTCACGCGAACAGGCATAAATCGTAAAGCAGAGCTGGTTCTCCAGCATAAGCTCAGGGGTTGTAGTGGATTCTTTTTGCATTTCTTCTTCACCTGCCTTTGTGACATTAGTTTATCACAATTCATCCATAATATCATGTTAATAGCGGAAAATAGATTGACTTTTATTTTAATTGTGTTAAATTAAGTTGTGTACAATACATTATGAAAACGAACGGGAGCGATTGAATATGATGACCATCCAACAGAAAATGTACGAAACAACAGTAAAAGCCGTAGGCGGCAGACAGGGTTCTATCGAATCCGACAGCCCTAAGCTGAATCTTGCGATCAGCACACCACGAGAAATGGGCGGCGCCGGCGGTGAAGGCACGAATCCTGAGCAGCTCTTCGCAGCCGGATATTCCGCTTGCTTCGACAGCGCGCTGAACATGGTTGCACGTATGGGCAAGGTAAAGATCGAAGGCTCTGAAGTAACGGCTACCGTCAGCTTCGGTAAAGTGGAAGACGGAGGCTTCGGCATTGCCGTGAAGATGGATGTTCTGGTCAAGGGTGTTGACCGTGAGACCGCTGAACGGCTGGTACAAGAAGCTCATGGCGCATGTCCTTACTCCCGTGCTACCCGTGGTAACATCGAAGTAGAATTGAACGTGCTGTAAGAATAGCTTCACAAAATATTCAAATTATGCATAAACGGATCAGCCGACCTATCAGGAGGCAATACCGTTTCAGTATGCCCTCCCCTGCCCGGCGACCCCGGACGGGGGTTTTGGCTTGTCAGGCTTCCTCCTCCACCATGACCTGCCTGTCCAGATTGCGGTATTGGACAGCTTCGGCCAGATGGGCAGCACCAATCTCCTCCATCCCTTCCAGATCGGCAATCGTACGGGCCAGCTTAATAATCCGGTCATGCGCCCGCATGCTGAGCCCGAGACTCTCCAGAATACTGCTGAGCAGCATCTCTTCTTCCGGCCGCAGCGCAGCATAACGGCGAAGCGCCGCCCCGGACAGCTCGCTGTTCCAGGAGATCGGCAGTGCGCTATACCGCTCCGCCTGAATGGCCTGAGCCCGCAGAACCTCAGTACGCATCTGTGCCGTCGAGACCGGAGGTACACTCCTGTCGCCTTCTCTTGGACGCGGAACATCAACCTGCATATCCATCCGGTCCAGCAGCGGGCCCGAAATTTTACCGCGGTACTGGGCTATTTTGGCCGGACTGCAGCTGCACCGCTGCTGCGCACTGCCATTACCAAGAAATCCGCACATACAGGGATTCATAGAGCAAGCGAGCAGGAACTGGGCAGGGAAGGTGAACGATGCCCGCGCCCGGCTGATGGTGACAATCCCATCCTCCAGCGGCTGGCGGAGCACTTCAAGCACAGTCCGGGAGAACTCTGGCAGCTCGTCCAGAAAGAGTATACCGCGGTGCGCAAGACTAACTTCCCCCGGCTTCGGAATTCCTCCCCCGCCGATCAATCCGGCTGCCGAGATGGTATGATGCGGTGAACGAAACGGGCGCTCGCGCAGCAAGCCGCCTCCGCTGTCCCTAAGCTTCCCGGCAGCACTGAATATCTTCATCACCTCAAGCGATTCATGATCGTTAAGATCGGGAAGAATTCCGGGTAACCGCTTAATCAGCATGGTCTTCCCCGTGCCTGGCGGGCCGATCAGAATAATATTGTGCATCCCGGCAGCCGCAATCGTTAGCGCCCGCTTCACATGATTCTGGCCGATAACATCGCTGTAATCTTCATTCATCAGCTGCTTCACCCCAAGCCGGGAGGGAGTATTCTCCGCTGGCTCAGAATGATATCTCAAATGGTCCAGGGACAAGGCCAGAACGGGCGGACGCTTCCTGGAGGACGCTTCAGCACTCACAGATACCGATACCGGAAATGGCAAGTCAGCCTGGGGCAGGGGCAAGTCTGATCCGGCTGCTTCAGACCATTCAACCGGATTCTGCGGAGGAAGCTGCCCCGGCTGAGGCAGCTCCCGCAGATGCCCGGCAGTGTACACCTTCATTCCCGCGATTAACGCAGCTTCCGCCGCATTGCCGTACGGCACCAGGACAGCATGAATTCCGGCCTGCCGCGCAGCCTGGGCCATGGATAATACCCCATTTACCGGCCGCAGACTTCCGTCAAGCGCAAGCTCACCAATCAGCAGAATCTGCCCGGCCTCCGGCATGACAAGCTGTCCGCTGGTCGTCAGTATCCCGAGGGCGATCGCCAGATCAAACGCCGAGCCCTCCTTGCGCAGATCCGCCGGGGCCAGATTAATCGTCACCCGCTGCTGGGGATAGCTGTACCCGCAATTTTTGACAGCGGCCCGCACCCGTTCGACCGCTTCCCTGACTGCCGAATCCGGCAGGCCGATAATATGGGTCTGCGGCAAGCCGTTAGCCAGATCCACCTCCACTCCGATCATTACACCTTCAATGCCATACAGGCATGCGCTATGCATTTTTCCGTACACAAATAAGCACCTCTTCTCCAGAAATACACCCGCAGCGGGCGTTCGTTTCCAGGAAAAAAGGTGCTTCCTCATTTTCCGTTAGCTCAATTAGACTCAGTATACCCGGAACCCTACACAACATGCAAGGTTATTGCGCATATTACGCTGCACAAAACATAACTTTTAATCGTCTTGCATAGTTGTGCAATTATGACTAAAGAATCAATTTATTCAACCTTCCTCACTGGCTATCACCGAATCCCTGATTTGTTCAAAGGACAGCGGGGTGTAATTCCAGTGCTCCACACAAATGTTAAAATGATGATTGCCCTCATACTTCTGTCCATGAATATGTCCGTGCACATTCACGTAAGGCATATGCTTGTTCATATACATCGGCTCATGCGAGAGCAGAAAAAACTCCTTGTATATCAGCGGATACTCACTGACCTCATCAAACCCGGCTTCAAGCCACCAGCCCCGTCCGCGTCCACGGTCATGATTGCCAAGAATCAGAATTTTGTACCCGTTCAGGGCAGCCACAATGCTCCGGGTATCCTCTTGATTCCTGAAGGAAAAATCCCCAAGATGAAAAACCGTGTCCTCCTTGCTTACCACAGCATTCCAGTTCGCAATCATCACCTTGTCCATCTCTTCCGCACCGGCAAAGGGCCGCGATTCAAAATCAATAATCAGCTTGTGGCCAAAATGATGATCTGATGTAAAAAATACTTTGGACAAGACCGCTCCCCGCTTTCTCTAAGTGCTTGATTCCTTATTCATTCCACTTCCGTTTGGCTCCGCGCCGGTTCACATCCATTTGTATTAATTCCGCCACCGGCGGCGCTTCCTCATGCTCGATCAGCCATTTGCGCATTTCCTTAATGGCCTCCACTTGCCCGTTGCCTTTGTCGCGCCAGGTCAGCAGCTCGATCACATTGATGACCAGTGACAAGAGGCTGCTGTTGCTGTCTTGGGTTTTCTCAGCACGCATCTTGTGGAATAAGGCTTCATTCTCCCAGTCAATCAATATCTCTTCCGCTATTGCAGGCCGCATAACGGTAAATGTCTTATTACAATTACTGCAGCATACAACGGATAAGGGCTCTGCGCCAAGTTCCGCTACTATATTATGCTCACAATTTTGGCAAGTAAAGCTTACCTGTATATTCATGGGTTGATTCCTCATTCCGGCAGCCCTCCTCATGGTGGCATTAAAAGTTACACTAATGTTTACCCACTTCTTTTGAGAAATGACCCATGAAGTCCGGCATCTGTCAAGGATAATTGTTAAATTCTACCCGTTTTTCGCAAAACAGAGACCGTTAAAAGGCTTCCCGAAGATGCCGCAAGGAGCCGATGCTTAAGTCCGGCTGAAGCTGTACAGCAATCACATCAAAGGCAATTGCAGCCGGCTGCAGTCCCTGCATGTGCAGATAGACCCCGGCCGTCTCTCTCACCTGACGGATTTTGCGCGCATCGACCGACTCCTCCGCAGTGCCCTGCACGGCTGAACCGCTCCGGCTTCTCACCTCAATGAAGACCAGAGCGCCTTCATACTCCGCGATAATATCCAGCTCTCCGCTACGGCAGCGCCAGTTATAATCACGGATGCGGTAGCCCCGCGAAGTCAGATACATTCGGGCCGCTTGCTCGGCAGCAGCCCCTTTCTCCTGACGGGTGTAGGTTCTGCCGTCCCCGTTATGGCTCACTTCTGTCTCCGTTCCCCGGCTGTCCGGTCACTCTGGTATACATAGCTGAGAATCTCAGCCACCAGCTGATATAGCTGAGGCGGAATCTGCTGGTCCAGATCGAGCTTCGACAGCACCTCTACCAGCGCCGCATCCTCCTGCACCGCTACTCCGTTTTCCTTTGCCTTTTGCAGGATGATGTCCGCTACCGAGCCTTGCCCCTTAGCGACAACCACCGGCGCTTCGCTCTGGCCCGGAATATATTTGAGCGCCACTGCCTTCTTGAGATTCTGCGGAACCTTCTGCTCAGACTCACTCATATGCGGTAATCTACTCCTTTGTACTCCTGCGGAGCATAATCGGATGGTTTCACCGCACCAGAGGCCACGCTCCGTTCCGGCAATGCTTCCGTACGCAGGCTGGACAATTGATAGCCTATGCCTTCGACCGCCGCCTTCATCTCCTCGCGGCGGCCCTCCAGCAGCTCCAGTACCCAAGGTTCATCGTTATGCAGCTTCAGGCTGACGATGCGGTCCACCACCTGCACATCGACCATCGTCTGGCCGAGCTGCTTCATGTCCAGATCGAACCACAAGCGGCAATTCGCCGCGTCGAGCTCCCCTTTGCTGCCGCGCCGCGACTGGATCTGGACGGAGGCCGTCTCCCGGCCATCCGGCCCGTGCAGCGGCAGGAACATCGTCACCTGCGCGAACGGCGCGGTGCGGTCTGTATTCAGCAGCAGCTGCTGGCCTGTCAGCTGCTGCACCAGCCCACCCGCGGCTTCCTTCACCGCGGGCGGGGCCTCGCTGCTGCCCAGTACCTGCAGCAGCACGCCCTTGAGCGTACCGGCGGCATCTTCTGCGCCGCCGGACGCTGCCTGCGCGGTGTGCGCCCCGCCGCCGCGCAGGATCTGCTGCTCGTGCTCCGCACCGAGCAGCTTCAAGATCCGCCCCACCCAGGGGTCGGTCCCCTGGGTGGCGGCGGGTTCCCCCTGCTGCGGCGCAGCCGCAGGGGCTGCACTGCCGCCCGCCGCGCCGGAGGCGGGCGGTGCTTCGGCGAGCTGCGGCAGAGTGCCGCGCAGCTCGGAGAGCACGCCCTGCAGCTTCGCGAGCAGGGCAGGCCCCGCAGCGCTCTGCGCCTGCGCGGCAACGCCCGCGCTCTCACGCACTCCAGCTGCGGTACCCGCACCTTCTCGCGTGCCCGCCGCGATTCCCGCGCTTTCCCGCGCTCCAGCCACGCTTCCCGCACCTTCGTCACGTGTTCCCGCCGCGATTCCCGCGCTTTCCCGCGCTCCAGCCACGCTTCCCGCACCTTCGTCACGTGTTCCCGCTACGATTCCCGCGTTTTCTCGCGCTCCCGCTACTGCACCCGCACCTTCTCGCACACCACCAGCCACGCTTCCCGCACCTTCGCCACGTGTTCCCGCTACGATTCCCGCGCTTTCGCGAGCTCCAGCCACGCTCCCCGCACCTTCGCCACGCGTTCCCGCTACGGCACCCGTACCTTCGCGCGCTCCCGCCACGCTTCCCGCACCTTCGCCACGCGTTCCCGCTACGGCACCAGTACCTTCACGCGCTCCTGCTGCGTTCCCCACGCCTTCGCGCGCTCCAGCCACGCTCCCCGCACCTTCGCTACGCGTGCCCGCTACGACACCCGTACCTTCGCCACGCGTGCCCGCCGCGTTCCCCGCACCTTCTCTCGCCCCCGCAACGTTCCCTGCACCGTCACGCACTCCAACCGCATACCCGCTTCCTGCCGGTTCTGCATCTCCTGCTGGTACTAATGCAGCTTGTCCATTGGCACCCGCAGCCTGTGAAGTGCCCGCATTACCGGTCTGTCCCGCCTGAGCATTCGCCCCGGCGGTCCCTCCATTGCCAGCTAGACCCGCATTCACTCCGCCTGTCAGAAGCCCTGCCGCAGGTCCGCTATTCCCCGCTCCTTGACCTGATCCGTCGCCGTCCGCTCCTTGCTGCACCCAGACGTTCAGCGCAGTCTCCAGCTTCGCCAACAGATCATGCAGCTTCGGTCCGAATACAGCCTGCTGCAGCCCTTTCACCGTCTCCGCCGTTACAGGCAAGCCGCGCTTCACTGAGATTACAGCCGCCTCCAGCCACTCTGAGGCAGGGACACCGGGAGGTTTGGCATTCATAACAGCATCCAGCTTCGCCGCAGTCTCCTTAGTGAAGGCCAGTCCTCCGGCTTGCATCGCCTGAACAATCTCCCGTCCCGCCTTGGAATTGGCTAGTCCAAGCGACTCCAGCGCCTCACCCATACTCTGCGGCGAGATCATAGCCGCCTCCCCTAGAGAGACCGGCTTAAGCACCGGCAAGCCGCCTTCTCCTGGTGCGCCCACCTGCAGGTTCAGCGTCTGACCGGCTGCCAGCGGCGCTTCCAGTTCAGCCCGTACCGGCGTTCCCTGAATCTGCACCACCGCTTCTTTTCCAGAATCGGATACGCTAAGCACAACGCCGCGAACAACCTGACCTTCCTTAAGCTCTACAGATTTGGCCTCTCCCGCCTTACTGTCGCCAAGCAAACCGCGAACCAGTGATCCGATGTTCATGTTGTCCGCCTCCCTTCTTTCTATTTATATCGGTATTTCACCTTCATTTGTGATTATCCGGATGATACGCCAAGTGGAAACTGCTATGCCATCCTTTTAGAGGACGGCACCGTTTCAGCGAGAAATAGAAGGATAATGTAGACGTGAAACCATACATTCTTATATTTTTAGAATAAAGACAGCTGTTCCTGCTCCGCCAGAATATTGCCAATAAAGCTGCGCCGGTGCATCGGAGTTACACCAAGTAGCTTGATCTGTTCACGATGCAGCTTAGTAGCATATCCTTTATGTACTTTGATCCCGTAATCCGGGTACAATTCCTCCCACAAGCCCTCACAAAGCCGGTCACGGGTCACCTTGGCTACAATGGAGGCGGCAGCAATCGACTGGCTGTTGGCATCTCCTTTAATGATAGCGCGCTGCGGCAAGGGCAGGTCCACCTTCTCCGCATCAATCAGCATATAGTCCGGCTGCTGGCTTAAACCTTCTACCGCCAGACGCATCGCCAAACGCGAAGCCTGCTTAATATTAATTTCATCGATCACCGCCGCCTCCACATGCCCTAAGCTTACCGCAAGCGCCTGCTCCATAATGGTCTCATACAGAGCATCCCGCTTTTTGGCCGTTAGCTTCTTGGAGTCATCTACACCCTCAATAATAAGCCCCATTGGCAAAATTACCGCTGCAGCCACCACATCCCCGAATAAACAGCCCCGCCCCACTTCATCCACACCTGCGATGTGACGGAAGGATTGTCCCCAGCCTTCTTTTTCATACCCAAGCATATCTATCTCACTCACTGTCTCTCCACCTGCCCATTAAAATTAAACTACATCTATGATCTTCTTACGAATATATGACGTAGCGCGAAACCCTAAAGAGCTTCCAACTCGTATTGTTTTCCATTCAATCCCAATCTCAGAATCTTAGAATTCTGCACTGAATACAACAATCCCTTCATTAATACTGCGTAAATCCAAAAAAGTTGTATGAATAACAGCATTTCTCTTTCCCTAAGCCACCCAAACGAGGACATTCCTGCATTTCATACAACACTTTTGCTACTCCGCCCCTCATCAATAGAGAAGAGTTGCTATTCTTACAACATTGCTTGGCACTCCCCCTCATACCCCCAACCTTCTACACGCAAAAAAAGAGCCACCCCACATTCACGGATGGCTCTTCCATTCCATACTACATTCTACTATTCAGGTGTCTCCAGCGTGAAACGCCCAAGCTTCCCGGCACGAAGCTCATGCAGCAGCGCGCGTGAAGCCTTCTCCAGGTCTACACGGCCACCGCTCATCAGACAACCGCGCTTACGCCCGACTGCTTCCATAACGGCCACGATTTCGTCCGGGTTCTCTAAGTCCTCCGGCAGCTTACTGATATCGAAGCGCTCCTGGAACCGGCTTCCGTAATCCTTCACCAGATATTTCACCGCGTAATAAGCGATATCTTCAATATTCAGGATTTCTTCCTTAATGGCCCCGGTTACAGCCAGCTTATAGCCCACCGTCTGGTCCTCGAACCTCGGCCAGAGAATCCCCGGCGTATCCAGCAGTTCCAGACTGCCACCGGTCTTAATCCATTGCTGACCCTTGGTAACCCCCGGACGGTCACCGGTAATCGCAATATTTCTTCCAGCCATCCGGTTAATGAGAGTCGATTTGCCTACGTTGGGAATGCCCACAATCAGTGCCCGCATCGCACGCGGATTCATGCCCTTGGCAATTTGCCGGTCGATCTTGTCCTTCAGCAGCAGCTTCACCTGCTCCGGAATTTCTTTAATCCCGGTGCCAGTAGAAGCATCTACCGGATAGGCAACATGACCCTGCTCCTTGAAATAAGCCAGCCACTTGCGCGTAGCTTCCGGATCGGCCAGATCTGCTTTATTTAGAATAATCAGTCTTGGCTTGTCCCGCAAAATATCGTCAATCATCGGATTGCGGCTCGAAATCGGCAGACGGGAATCAAGCAGTTCTATTGCAACATCAATTAGCTTCAGCTTATCCTCGATTTGCCGTCTAGCCCTCGTCATATGACCAGGAAACCATTGAATGGCCAATGCCGTCACCTCCTTTGACTTCTGTCAGCTTCGTAATGAACTAATGATTTATTAATGAGATATTCTTCACCGGCCAGAAAATAAGGTCTGCACGGCCGACAATATCCCCCAGCGGCACATAACCGATCATCCGGCTGTCCGTACTGTCAGAGCGGTTATCCCCCATTACGAACACATGGCCTTCCGGCACCTTGTTGTCCGTAAACTGCTCATTCGGGAAATTCTTATTGTTGTACAAAATGTTGTTATTATGGGCATCATCAATCGCGCCCTGGATATACGTTTCGTTCACAGGCTCTCCGTTAACTGTAACGACATCCCCTTCAACGGTGACTGTATCGCCTGCTACACCAATGACACGCTTAATGAAATCCCGGCCCTCTGAGGGCACATGGAATACAATGACTTCCCCGCGCTCCGGCTTGCGGATATCGTAGAGAATTTCGTTAACAATCACTCGTTCGCCGGTATGGAAGTTAGGCTTCATGGAAGGGCCGTCTACGATAAACGGTTTGAACAAAAGCCAGCGTATTAGAATAACCAGAACCAATGCAATCGCTATCGCTTTAATCCATTCCAGGACTTCATTCTTTGGCTTCCGGGGGCTCTGGCCGTTAGAATCAATCACTTCGCCTTGCCCTTGCTGCAAATCCTGCTGCATAGTTCACCGTCCTCTCCAATAATTGTTATCTCCACTATACAATACAAAAAAGCTCCTGCCAAAAACTCCCCCGCGATTACTCCTTCAGGAGGCCTTTTCGGAGAAGCTGTTCCTAAGGCACATATGTCTAAAAACCCCACAAAGTGATGCTTTAACTTCGATGCTTACTTAGGTACTTTGCGGGGAGCACAATTCTTTAATTACAAGAAATAAACGAAAGGGGCTTGAATTCAAGCCCCTTTCCTTTGTCACTATTCTAGCGACGAATTTCTTTAATTCTTGCAGCTTTACCGCGCAGGTCACGAAGATAGTACAGCTTCGCACGACGAACTTTACCGCGGCGAGCCACTTCGATTTTCTCGAGTTTAGGGGAGTTGACTGGGAATGTTCTTTCCACACCAACACCATAAGAGATTTTACGAACCGTAAAAGTCTCACCGATACCGCCGCCGCGACGTTTGATTACAACGCCTTCGAACAACTGGATACGCTCACGAGTTCCTTCGATAACTTTTACATGCACCTTCAAAGTGTCACCCGGGCGAAAACTCGGGATATCTTTACGAAGTTGCTCTTGTGTAATTGCTTGTAGGATATTCATTAAGGACTTCCTCCTTCCGTACAGGTGTTCTTGCCTCTTCCGGAGAGCCATTGCTCTCCCTCATTATCCGCAGAGGACCACCGTATTCCACACAACAGAAGTAATTTTATCATAAAAGACAGGCTCATGCAACATATATTTATTCTTTAAAGCGGCAGCATATCCCGTTTCTTCGCCTTCACCTTACAATCCTTGCAGAGTCCGACCACACTTCCGTCATCCTGGGCATAAAAGATCAGCTTGCCGTTCTTCTTCTTGCAGGAGGAGCACTGCTGATCCTCAGCATTCTGCTTGGCCTTACGGTGCCCTTCCATAGAAATCACATTACTGGCCTTCCCCTGCTTCGGCGCTTCAGTCTGTTCTTGGCTCATCCGGCTGCGGTACACGGTATAGACAACTGCGCCCACCAACACAACGATCAGGAATGCTGCATACTGCATTTGGCTCATCCGCCCCTCTGACTTGTTCAGTCAAAATAGTAAACAGACCATCTCTCGGGTCTGCTTCCGTGCCGGCCCTCCAGCTGTCACATTTCATTCTTCCGTTCCTTCATCTAACGACAGTGTACCATAATGCAGGATTGAAATGTAGCCGCAGGCATACTGGACTATAGTCCAGTAGAACAACCCGCCGCCAGGCTGTTATCCAGTGTTTTCCCATAATATATAATACTGAGTATACATAAGCAAATAATCATGCCTTTAGGAGGGCCTATATAATGAAGAAACATCACAGTACAGCAATTATTGCAGCCATGGCCGTATTTTCTATTGCACTTACCGGCTGCCGGGAGCTTCCCGGCAAGGAAGCGGCAGATAACCAACTGGAGCAGACAATCTCCGGCAGCTTCACGCAGGAAGCGGCAGAAGCCGTGAAGCAAAGTCTCAGCGATGCCAGTGCTGCTGTCGGTGACGCCCTTGAGAACACAGCAGGCATGCTTGAAGATCAGTTGAACACTAGCGGAATCAGCCGCGAGTTCTCCACCTCCTTGCCTATTGCTTCGGCTTCCGTGCTTAAACTAGACAATGCGGTTGGGGAAGTCGCAGTAGCGCCCGCTTCAGGTGACGAGATTACTGTCCAGGCCACCGTCATTGTCCATGAGCAGACAGGCCATAAGCTGGTATCCGGTGTGCTGGATCACGCGGAATTCTCTATTGAACATAAAGGAGACGCTCTAATCGTCTCTGCTCATGGTGAAGGCAATTCGAAGAGGGATCTCTGGGAATGGGCGCAGCATGAGTATGGTGCTTCCAACTTCAGCATTAATTATGTAATCGGGATTCCAGAGACCATTGACCGGTTTGAGATTGATAATAATGTAGGCACTGTCCAGCTACGCGGGCTTGAGGGGACTTTTGAGATTAACAGCAATGTCGGCAGCATCATCCTTCAAGACACCGTGTTCACAGGCAAGTCCAGTGTGGAGTCGAATACGGGAAGTATTGAGCTTGGAGTATCCAGCATAACAAAGGGCAGCAGCCTCAAGGCCAAGAGCGATATCGGAAGAATCTCCGCCGATCTGTCAGCAACAACCGCATGTACGGTCAAAGCCCGCAGTGAACTCGGCCACATCTCCGGCACCGACAATGGTACATCAAAGGATTATAACGGCGGCGGTCCGCTGGTATCTTTAACCACGCAGATCGGAGCCATATCCGTTAACTAGATTATCCTATAATTACGCCAAAAGTGGGCTTTCCTGACTTCCAGGAGCCCACTTTTGTGTTGTTCAGGCCTTCGTCAGATTAGTGCAATTGCCAAAAGCGTGAACAGGCTCAAGGTAAGGATCTGGCTGCCGTAGCCATAGTAGCCGCCATAGTAGTTCCCCGCACCGCCCGGATAGAAGGCCGAGGTTTGCATTCTGCCATTGCCCTTTGTTTTCAGATACACATTGTTCCGGTCCACATCCACAATAATTCCTTCATGGCGTTTGCCGTCAGTAGTCATAATGCGTACACGCTTATCTTTGCAATGGAGACAATTATAATAAGCTTCCATCTGCTGTTTCCTCCTTAATCGTGGTTCTGTATCTTATGAAGGGAGGGATAAGCCGGTAACGGCTATCGTCACGCAGCAACTGTCTATATGTAATATAGCTGTGAAATGAAGAACTTGTGAACATTGTGTATCAATTTTGTGGAAAAAGGGGTAATATTAAAGTAACAAAATCAATTAAACGCTTACGGTTGTGAACAATCTTTTACAATCCAAAAGGAGGCAGGAATCATGAGTACAGCAGGCAGACGTTTTATTAATGAAGGAGTACTGCGGATCGCCTGGTTTATCATTTTCGCTTCGCTCACCTACACGGTGCGCAATTATACTTGGGCTATTGTATTACTTCTGGTTGTTGCCTTGTATTCACTGGTCACGGGAGTTATCATGCTTACCCGCCGCGATGGAAACAGGGGCAGGTTTTAGCTTAACCGCACATAGGTCTCATCACCTAAATAAAAACACCTCCTACAGAGCGTACTGCGCTGACGGAAGTGTTTTTATTTTAAACGATGACGGGAATAATCGGAGTAACAGGATTTGAACCTGCGACCTCACCCACCCCAAGGGTGCGCGCTACCAGGCTGCGCTATACCCCGACATTTCAAATCAATCCAATACTTCATGCCTACGTTAGCCGCATCCCTACGATTAACATACGTTCATCTCATGCATAATATGCCGGTAAGCGGTTACTAACCGTTATACTATAAATATACCTCACTAGTTCAGCAGTTTCAAATAGAGTTCAGTATGTTTATGGAGTTCAATATTTTTTCGGATGTCATTAAAATTTAATGGATTTTCCGTAAAGGCTGTGCTATACTCTTGACACAAGGAAAGGAGGTGCGTTCACATCAAGCATGACATGCTGAACGTATCCCTTACCCGGACCAACGGCTGAATGTTTTAGCCTTGGTGGCGCGGGATACGGATCAAAGTTACAAACTAGCGCCTCGGGTAGAGAGACCGTCTTCGGACGGTCTTTTTTTGTTTGCCTGCACTCTTCGCACCCGGCAAACAAATAACCGCCGAAGCCAGCGAACCTGGGGTTCGTCTGTCTTCAGCGGCTATTTGTGGAATTTGCTGTATTACTGAGCCTATTGAACCTGCTTCCAGGTCTAATTCATTTCTTCAATGATAAGATTACGATTTACGATTCTTATAAAAATCAATAATATCACTTACCGTGCGGAGCGGCTCCGCCTCCTTGTGGACAGTGTCCACGGCTGGCTTGAATGATTCATGCGTATTCGTAGTCACTTCAGTCATTCCTTTCGATAATTAAGCTAGCTGCGTCTATAGCTGCATGTCTACTTGCGGCACCTCTATTCATTACCCTAGAAAAAGGGTATTGACGCACATCTGCTCGTATTTATTTCGCTGGCAAAACTTCTTCTATGCCTATCCGTTCTAGTTCGTAATTCCCGTTCCCGGTTCTCAGAACACAGCAAAAAACGCCTCCCTAACGTAATATACGCTAGAAAGACGCCAGCTATGACTCTATTTAAGCCCAAATTTATCATTTATTTCTGCTCCAAGCTTGCCTGCTCCTGCAGCCGCTTCAGCGTCTGCTTGTCCTTCACCGTCAGCTCTGCCGTCTCCAGCAGATCCGGTCTGCGTTCGAGCGTACGCTGCAGCGCCTGCTCACGCCGCCACACCTCGATATTGGCATGATGTCCGCTGAGCAGCATGTCCGGGACCTTCCAGCCCCGGAACTCTGCCGGACGGGTATAATGCGGGTACTCCAGCAGCCCGGTGCTAAAGGAGTCGGAGATTGCAGAGGTCTCGTTTCCCAGCGCCCCCGGCTGCAGCCGCACTACTGAATCAATGACGGTCAAGGCTGGAAGCTCACCACCGGTCAGCACATAGTCGCCAATCGACAGTTCGTCCGTCACCAGATGCTCACGGATTCGCTCGTCGTAGCCCTCATAATGACCGCAGATGAAGATTAGATGCTGCTCTTGTGCCAGCTCTTCGGCGATCTGCTGGTTATACGTCCGGCCCTGGGGGCACATCAGAATAATACGCGGCTTCACGGCCTCTGTATTCCCGATGTCCTCTTGCTCCCCGCCAACGCTACTCTGAGCCAGCACATGCTCCACTGCTGCGAAGATAGGGTCCGGCTTCAGCACCATGCCTCCACCTCCGCCGTAAGGCGTATCATCCACGCTGTTATGCTTGTTGCCCGAGAAGTCGCGGAAGTTGACTGTGTTCAGTGAAGCAATGCCTTTCTCACGGGCCTTCCCAAGAATGCTGGTGCCGAAGACGCCTTCACACATGTCCGGGAACAGCGTCAGCACGTCAATGCGGATCATGGAAGCAGCCCTTCCATGAGATGCACAGTTATTTTTTTGGCTGCAATATTTACATCCAGCACTACATCATTAATGACCGGAATCAGAATATCCTGGCCCTTCTTCGGCTTCACTACCCAGACATCATTGGCCCCGGGCTGCAGAATCTCCGTAATCGTTCCCAGCGGCTGGCTGGCATCTTCATCCGTGTAGACTTCGCAGCCTACGATCTGGTGGAAGTAATACTCGTTCTCCGGCAGCTCAACCAGATTATCACTAGGCACCTTAAGCATGCTGCCTTTATATTTCTCGATCTCATTTATATTCGTATACCCCTTAAGTTTAGCGATATACATCCCTTTATGTTCTCTCGCCGATTCGATCGTAACCTCGAATTTCGGGCTTCCGTCTGCGGGAATCAGCAGCAGCTTGTTGCCGGGCGCAAACCGCACTTCCGGGAAATCGGTATGCGACAGGATTTTGATCTCCCCGCGAATGCCGTGCGTATTCACCAGTCTGCCTACGGTCAACTCTTCTGTCATGTGTTCATCTCCTTCACGCTGATTGCGTACAGCTTATAAATTCTTATATTTTCAACAAAAAGGAGCCGGGATATACTATCCCTAGCCCCTCCTTGTGCGCATCGTTAAGATAAAATATCTACGGTAACGCGTTTATCACTTTTGACTGCTGCAGATGTGACTACGGTACGAAGCGCTTTGGCGATCCGCCCCTGCTTGCCGATGACCTTACCGACATCATCAGGATGCACGGAGAGCTCATAGACAATCAGGTGATCCTTCTCCACGGTCCGTACGGCCACATCCTCCGGATGATCCACTAAAGCCTTAGCAATAACACCAACTAATTCTTCCATAGAGGACCCTCGCAATCAGTCATTATTTCTGAAGCTTTGACTCATGGAACTTCTTCATCACGCCAGCTTTGGAAAGCAGGTTGCGGACGGTATCAGATGCTTGTGCACCTGTCTGAAGCCATTTAAGAGCCTTCTCTTCGTCAATCTTAACGACTGCCGGTACTTCGATCGGATTATAATAACCGATTTCCTCGATAAAACGGCCGTCACGAGGAGACCGGGAATCGGAAACCACTACACGGTAGAAAGGCGCTTTATGTGCTCCCATTCTTTTCAAACGAATACGTACTGCCACGAAATTCACCTCCTTAAAAGAATATCGTTATCGATCCCTCCCAAACCCTCCCTTCCCGAAGGGAGGGCCCCAAGGGCTCTGCCCTCTGGACACCCGCTAAGTGCAACTAGCGTAGGCGTTCAGATTGGCGGGACTTGGGATAGGTTCGGCGAAAGACCGCTTTTCCTCCCTGCGGGATACGCTTTACTGGCGGCGTTCCCTGGCAACGGAGGGGTAGAGATTTAAACATTTCAAGATCAAAAGACTGAGATCAAAAGATTAAGGTCAAAAGACTACTCGATCTTCTGATGTTGTACTATATCAGATCTATAAGAAAGACAAAAGATCTAGGTCAAAAGATTAAAGATTAAGATCAACGGAACGGGAACTTCATTCCGCCTTTACCGGCAAGGCCCTTGAGCTGCTTCATGGCGTTCTTCTTACCGCCCTTGCCGCCTCCGCCGCCCATCATGCCGGAGAACTGCTTCATCATCTTACGCATTTCATCGAATTGCTTGATGAGCCGGTTCACCTCAGCGACGTTGGTGCCGCTGCCTGCTGCAATACGCTTGCGGCGGTTATGGTTAATAATCTCAGGCTGGGCTTTCTCGGCCTTGGTCATGGAATGAACAATGGCTTCAACGCGGCCCATCTGCTTATCGTCCACCTTCAGGTCCTTCATGCCCTTGGCCTTGTTCATGCCAGGCAGCATATCCAGAATCTGGTCGATCGGGCCAAGCTTCTTCACTTGATCCATCTGCTCCAGGAAATCATCGAACGTGAACTCTGCATTACGCATCTTACGTTCCATTTCCTTGGCTTTCTCAGTATCGATGTTGGCCTGAGCCTTCTCGATCAGTGACAGCATGTCGCCCATACCAAGTATCCGCGAAGCCATCCGCTCCGGATGGAACGGCTCCAGCGCATCGATCTTCTCGCCGAGGGCGGCGAATTTGATCGGGCAGCCAGTAACCGCCTTGACGGATAACGCAGCACCACCACGGGTGTCGCCGTCAAGCTTCGTAAGCACTACGCCGGTAAGCTCCAGCTGCTTGTTGAAGCTGTCTGCCACATTCACTGCATCCTGACCGGTCATAGCATCGACTACAAGGAGCACTTCATCCGGAGTCACCACGTTATGGATCTGCTTCAGCTCTTCCATCAGCTCTTCATCAATATGTAGGCGGCCTGCCGTATCGATGAGGACATAATCCAGGTTATTATCCTTCGCATGCTGAACACCTTGTCTGGCAATCTCTACCGGACTGGTCTGATCACCCAGCGAGAAGACAGGAACCTTAATCTGTTCTCCGAGCACCTGCAATTGCTTAATTGCAGCCGGACGGTAGATGTCGGCGGCTACGAGCAGCGGGCGGTGATTGCCCTTCTGCAGCAGCTTCGCCAGTTTACCGGAAGTGGTCGTCTTCCCCGCGCCCTGCAGACCCGTCATCATAATGACCGTCGGCGGCTTGTTCGACTTAGCCAGCTTCGCCTGGCTTCCGCCCATCAGCTCGGTCAGTTCCTTGTTAACAATATCGATGATGACCATGCCTGGCGTGAAGCTGTCCATCACTTCCGTGCCGACAGACTTCTCTTTCACCTTGGACACGAAGTCCTTGACGACCTTGAAGTTAACATCGGCTTCCAGAAGGGCCAGCCGCACTTCACGCATCGCTTCGTTTACGTCATCTTCGGATACTTTCCCTTTGCCGCGCAGTTTGCTGAACACATTCTGCAATCTTCCGGTTAATCCTTCAAATGCCATAGGCGGCTCGCTCCCTTCTTCCTACTCTAACTTCTGCAGCCGGTCCATGAGTTCCATGAACCGCTGTTTATATTGCTCAGGCAGTATTGCAGTACCTTGCAGTCTGCGCAGTTCTTCTAAGTATTTGTTGCGGTCTTCATGCTTGGACAGGAGTCCAAGCTTCTCTTCATAATTCTCAAGCACTTGCTCCGCCCGCTTGATATGCTCGTACACAGCCTGGCGGCTAATTTCAAATTCCGCTGCGATCTCTCCCAGGGAGAAATCATCATGGAAATAATATTTGAGAAACGTCTGTTGCTTGTCAGTAAGCAGCCGTTCATAGAAAGCAAATAACAGGTTGATCCGGTTGGTTTTCTCGAGCCTATTCTCCTGACTCATTAAGGGCACTCCCTTCGTCAAGGAAAAACACTTTACAGCTTCACAACGTCCCTTATGATACCGAAAACAAAGAAAGATGTCAAGTCTTTTTACTTGTCATCTTTTTCTTTGCCCAAAACCGGCATTCCCGCCCTGAAATCCTGCACCAGTACGGCCCTATACCTCACGCATTAATGAATAGGGAGGATGTATAACAATACAACGAAGAAGTGTAGAACGGTTCCCGCAAGCACGAATAAATGCCAGATCGCATGATGGTACGGGAAGCCGCGCCATACATAAAACACGGTGCCCAGAGTGTACAGCAGTCCGCCAATCATCAGCAGAGTCATCCCGCCGCTGGCGACGGCCTGTGACAGAGGGCTCCAGGCGATTACGATCATCCAGCCCATCGCAATGTAGAATACGGTGGACATGAACAGGAATTTTTTGACGAAAAAAGCCTTGAAGAAAACACCGAATACCGCCACTCCCCAAGCGATGCCGAATAACGTCCAGCCCAGCGGTCCGCGGATCGCCACCAGCATAAACGGGGTGTACGTTCCGGCAATGAATAAGTAAATCGAAGAGTGGTCAAGGAATTCAAAGAAGTCCTTCGCCTTGCCGTCTCTGAGACTATGCACCATCGTTGAATTAAAATACAGGATCAGCATAGTAGCGCCGTAAATGGAGAAACTGACTACATGCCAGGCTGTGCCGTTCTGAACAGCATATACGACCAGCAGAACCAGCGCAGCAATACTTAATAGAGCGCCGATCCCGTGTGTAACCGCATTTGCTACTTCTTCCTTGCGGCTGTAAGTGTGAGTATTTGCCATACCACGATTCCTTCCGTTTGCGGTTTCCTTCTATTATAGCCGTTTCTCCGAAGTCCTTCCAGCTTACGGAATCCTCAGAGCAGGCTGCTGCTGTATCATTCAATCGTTTAAGAAGCCATCATCAGCTGTTACAGCAACGCTTATTCAAGTCTTATAGCTTGTAGAGCTCCGTATACTTTGCTTCCAGATAATCTGCCAGATAATCGGGATTCAGCGGTTCGCCTGTGACTTGCTCGATAATCTGGGAAGGGGTCAGGCTCTGGCCGTAGCGGTATACCTTGTCTGTAAGCCATTCTTTGATCGGCAGCAGGTTACCGGCAGCAATCAGCTCTTCGAACTCCGGCAGCTCCTTGCGGAGAGTGTTCAGCATCTGGGCCGCATACATGTTACCCAAGGAATAGGAAGCGAAATAGCCGAAGTCGCCGCCGGACCAATGAACATCCTGCAGCACGCCAAGCGCATCCGTAGGCGGTGTAATCCCTAAGTATTCCTGATACTTCGCGTTCCAGGTCTTAGGCAGGTCCTTGACTTCAAGTCCTTCGTTGAAAATCAGCTTCTCAATCTCATAACGCACAATAATATGCAGGTTATACGTCAGTTCATCAGCTTCGATCCGAATGAAGGAATTGCCTACGCTGTTGATTGCCCGGTAAAAGTCTTCCATCTCCACGTCCGCAAGCTGCTCCGGGAAATGCTGCTGCAGATCGCCGTAGTAACGCTGCCAGAAGGCCCGGCTGCGGCCGATCATATTCTCCCACAGTCTGGACTGGGATTCATGAATTCCCATGGATGCGCCCTGTGCCAGGGGTGTACCGATCAGCTCTTCACCGAAATTCTGCTCGTACAGGGCATGTCCGCCCTCATGCAGCGAGCTGAAGATGGAGCTGGTCACATTGTCCAGCAGATAGTTCGTGGTTATGCGGACATCGCCGGGGTTCAGCCCTGTAGCGAACGGATGTACACTTTCATCCAGACGTCCTGCCTCGAAATCATAGCCCATCTGTTCGAGTAAGAAGAGGCCGAATTTCTCCTGCTGCTCCTTAGGGAAGATCTGGCTCAGGAATTCGGTGTCCGGCTTGTTCGGCGAAGCATTGATCGCTTCGGCCAGCGGCACAAGACGGCTGCGCAGACGGGTGAAGATCGCATCCACCTTCTCAACGGTCAAATCCGGCTCGTACATATCCAGCAAAGTGTCATAACGCGAGCCTTGCACACCCCAATAATCAATGAACTCTTGTTTGAAGGCCACAATCTTGGTCAGATAAGGCTCGAAGGAGGCGAAATCATTATCATCCTTAGCCTCTTCCCAGATCGTCTGCGCATGGGCGGTGAGCACCGAATATTCCTCGAAGGTCTTGGAGGGAATGCTTTTGCTGCGCTGGTACTCCTTGCGGGTATCCTTCACAATCTTATTCTGATTGCTGTCCAGCTGCTCCGCTACTTCCGGGCGGCTGAAATACGCTGTGAACGCTCCGATCTCCTCCGATACCTGGAGTCTGAATGCTTCTGCACTCAGCATACCCAGCGTGGCGGAACGGATCTCTACACCTTTGCGGGGCGCGCCTGTACGCAGATCCCAGCCCAGAAGTCCAATTGCTTCATAATAGCCTTTGATTTTAGATAATAGCTCGCTGAATTTATCCCATTGTTCCCGGACCTGCTGTTCCATGTCTGAGCACCTGCCTTGTCATTTTTTTCTACTCCTCTTGATGATACTTTTTATAATCGTTATAATCAAATTCGGGCTGTATCTCTTCAAATTTGAAGTAGTTAACAGCTTACAGGCGCGGAGACAGACTCCGCTTAGATTTTGCAATATTTGATTACAGGAAGCCCTTTATGTTCGCGGCAAGACGCAGTACAATGAATTACAGTTTAATCTTAAGGAGGCACATGGCTTATGAGTCAGGTTACAGACATTTTAGAGTTCAACAAGCATTTTGTAGAGGAAAAAGCATATGAGAGCTATCTGACCAGCCGCTTCCCGGATAAAAAAATGCTGATCATCACCTGTATGGACACACGGCTTGTTGAGCTTCTGCCCAAAGCAATGAATTTCAAGAACGGTGATGTCAAAATCATCAAAAATGCCGGAGCCATAATCTCCCAGCCGTTCGGGAGCGTCATGCGCAGCGTAATGGTTGCGCTATACGAACTGGACGCGGACGAAGTGATTGTCGTCGGCCATTATGAATGCGGCATGGCTTCCCTGAATGCTGACCATATGATTAACTCCATCAAGGAACGCGGCGTGTCCGAGGAAGTACTCAGTACCCTGGAGAATTCAGGGATTAAGCTGACCAAATGGCTGCGCGGGTTTGACAACGTCGAGGAAGGGGTAATTCAGACTGTGGAGCTGATTAAGCGCCATCCCTTACTCCCCCCAAACGTACCTATTCACGGCATGATCATCGATCCGGCTACCGGAGCGCTTGAGCTTGTCTCGGACGGATACGCGGACTAAGACAACTCTCTGATACTGCTGATTGCGCGGGTCCTGGACCCGCGCTTTTTTTGTGTAAATTCTTATTTATTAAAAATTGAAACCTTAGCTCCTACTCTGCGTATTACCGGGCAATAGCCGGGTAAACCGGGATACCAAACTTCTAGGAGGTTCTCGTACTCAATGAAACCAATGAAACGTGTAATGATGATCGTCATGGCCTTCACACTGTTCTTCGCTGTCACTGTTCCTGACTTCGCAGATGCCCGCCGCGGCGGGGGCTTTAAATCAGGAAGCCGGGGATTCACAACGACCCCGAAGAAATCAACCACCGATAATGTGAAAAAAAGCGATAGCACCAAAAGCAACACCAACGGAACTGCAGCGAATGCGAACCGCGGCTTCTTCAGCGGCGGCAGCCTGATGAAAGGCCTGATGATCGGCGGGATCGCCGGCTTCCTCTTCGGCGGAATGTTCGCCGGAATGGGCGCTTTAGGCAATATTATCGGATTCCTGATTAACATGCTGGCCATCTACTTCGTGATTACGCTGATTATGTCCTTCTTCAAGCGCAGACAGGAACGACGCCGGCTGGAAGAAAGAGACGGACGCTACTAATGGGTGTTACCCTTCTTAGTATGGACGAGATTATCAATGCGATCTGCCTGCATATGGCGGAACGCAAGGCTGTACGGGTGGAGGAAGTCCAGGTGGAACTCAGCTGGGACGAGGACACCGGCTACACCGCAGAGGTCTGGATACAGGGAAGAAGCCAGTATCTGGTGGAGTCCAACATGATTGAGTCCATTCTTCGCTACGTACACAGCGAATACGGCATCCGTGCCTACCGTGAAGATGTACGGCTGGAGCTGGATGAAGAGATTACAGCGGTTGTGAACACGTAATCGTTGCAAGACTTGATTCGAATAAAGGGATGGCCCCGGGTAGCGGGGTCATCCCTTTTATTGTCCATCCATGATAATCACAAGATATATAAATTGAACTAAGACTTTTTTGGGGATTAGCCGTGACTCCAGAGAAGTTTTGGACTTCCGGCCGCTGCCCTTCTGCAGATTTCTTGATTTATCCCATTTCCAACGGTTGAAATCCGCAGACAAAGGCGGTCGCTTCCGCTCCTCCAGTTCCAAAATTCCCCTCCGCCACTTTTCCCTTAATTTAAGTCTTCAAGTTCAATCTATATTACTTCTCCTCCTGACGTCAGGAACCCGGCCAGTACATCCTCCCTGCGGACCCGCGCTGCGCCGCTTCCATGCAGCTCAGCCCAAGGCACACGCTGCTGCCGCAGAATCGCCGCAGTTCCTTCAGAAGTGTACTCCGCATACCTGACCGTCTGCTCACCCCCAGGCTCGCCCCAGTTATCCCAGCCTTGGGGGTGGATATGCTGGCCCATCCTGCAGTCCACAAAGGCTGTCTTCGCATGCTCCCGCCATGGCCGGCCCAGGAATACCGGCGCTGTTCCCGGCTCAGCACTCAGATAACATTGATTGAACACGTAGCCGTAGGCCTGCCCTTCAGGAGTGGAGGCAGCCGTGATGTAGCCTGCATGGCCTCCGCTATTCCGCAGGCTGTGCAGCGTGCAATGCTCGAAGTAGGCCGCTGCTCCGCCAAAGATATAATCTACCGTTCCCTCAATGTAACAGTGCTGGTACAACTGGCGGTACTGTGCATGATGTTCCCGCAGCGGAACGCCGCCGAACAGCATACGCTCTCTGGGAGCCGGCGGCAGCGGGCCGGTGAACAGCGTGTCCTGATGGCCCTTGAATGTACAATTCCGGAATACCGTCTCATCACAATGGGCGTACACCGCCACTGCCTGCCCTACCTCACTGCCTTGTCCCGCTGTATTGGAGACGGTCAGATTCTCCAGGACCAGCTTCCGGCCGCCAAGGAACAGGGTGGGAGTCGCAAAGGTCCCGATCTCCTCCCCCTGCTCATCCAGCTCCCGGGCATAGCGGTTCATCGTGATCTCCACTTGTCCGATGCCGATGATACGGAGACAGGAGCGGTAGACCCGCACCTCTTCCTTGTACACTCCCGGCATAATGTAGAGCGTGGCCTCTATGTCCGGGTCCAGCCGTTCCAGGGCATCAACTGCTGCCTGAATGGTAGAGTAATCGCAAAAGCCCTCTTTGCCCACCAGCATCCCTTTTCCCATCCTCTCTCACACTCTGGCCTTCACTTAAAAGCCTGCTAACTTCACTTATTTCTGTGTCAGTTTGTATGCAGCCTCGTATTCTTCGGTGATCTTGGTTCCGCCCGAATCCTTCCAGGTCTGCACGGCTTTCTTGAAGGCCGCCTCATCCGATTGGCCCATGATATATTTGAAGGTAGCATCTGTGATGATCTTTTGCAATTCCGTTCCCTGCTCATTATTGGTTGCCGAATCCAGCGGAACGGTTGGATCAAGCACGGCGAACTTGTCATTCTCGCGGATCAGCTCATTGGCCAGCTGCTTCTCAGGATTCGCATCCTTAAGCGTATAGGCGATCTCACTAGGTCTGCTGGAGGAGAAAGGCTGCACATCCGCCTGCCACAGCTCGGTGTTCAGAATCTTGAAGGCGCCGTTCTCATCATATTCATAATGGGTGCCTTCGATCCCGCCGGTCATAAGCATGAACGCCTTCTCATCGATCAGGTCATTGACGAACTTCAGCAGCCGCTTGAGCTCTGCTTCGGTCTTCACCTCTGATTTCGGAAAAGCCATCAATCCGCCGATCCCGCTGCCCTCGGACCAGATATGATACTGTCCATCTCCATTGGAGATCTTGTTCACCGGCACCAGCTCCATGCCCGGCTGCAGATCCTGGGCCAGTGTTCTCAGACTGGTGATGTCCACCATACCGGTATAAATCCCGGTCTTCCCTTGCGCGAATTGCTGCTGCTGGTCCGTCTTGGCTGTGACTGCGAAGTCCTGCGCCAGGTATCCGTTCTCGTAGAGCTTTCTGGAGTAATTCATCGTGTCGATATACTCTTGGGTATCGAATTCAGGGATAAACTTGCCGCTATCATCCACCTTCCAGCCATTCGGCGTGCCGAAATAAGAGCTTAGTGTTTTGAAGCTGCTGTATTTCAGCTCTGATCTGTCCCCGAAGCCTGTCGTGTCCTTCACACCGTTGCCATCCGGGTCATCCTCTGTGAAGGCTCTGGCCACTTCATACACCTCATCCAGCGTCTTCGGAACCGGCAGACCCAGCTTATCCAGCCAGTCCTTGCGGAAGATCAGACCGGAACGCGCCAGATTCTTCTGAAAAGGAACGCCGTACAGTACGCCTTCAATCGAAGCCGCTTCCTTCAGCTCAGGAGCAATCTTCGCCAGATTACTGAACTCTGAGAGATAAGGGCCCACATCCCAGAACAGCCCTGATTTCAGTGAGCTTCTAACCGATGAATTCGTCATCATGGTCAGGGTGACAATGTCTGCAAGCTCCCCCGAGGCCAGCGCCGTAGTGATCCGCTCTTCCTTGGAAGCATCAGGTACCCAGTTGAAGGTGATTTTACTGTTGGTATATTCCTCAAGCAGCGATTTGATCGTATCGGTCGGCGGCGAAGCTGTGTGCAGAATATTCAGCCAGCTTACTTCCAGCTTCGAGTTCAGATCCTCTGGTGCGGCATTCTTCTTCTCTTCCTTGTCTCCGCCGCATGCCGAGAGCATAGTGGTAGCCATTGTAGCGATTGCAATTAGCGTGACCCATCTTTTGTTCATAACACTTCTCCTTTGGTAGATAGAAATAGTTAGCCTTAGCCTTAATACACGCCGTCTTCGCCCATTCTTTTAGCCAGCTTGTTAGAGAGCATCACGAGAATTAACCCGACAACGCCCTTGAACAAGCCTATCGTGGTGCTGAAGCTTAATTGCCCGTTCTTGAGGCCCGCCGTATAGATATAGGTATCGAAAATCTCAGCGACACTGCGGTTCAGCGAATTCAGCAGCAGATACATATGTTCGAAGCCGAGATCCAGCGTGCTGCCAATTTTGAGAATCAGCAGGGTAATAATCACGGGACGGATCGCCGGCAGTGTAACATGCCAGGTCTTGCGCAGACGGCTTGCCCCGTCCATCTCGGAGGCTTCATAGAGCTGCGGGTCCACTACAGTAATGGCTGCCAGATAGATAATGGTCGACCACCCAAGCTCCTTCCAGATAATCTGCAGGATATAGATCGTCCGCAGCCACTCGGAGGAGGTGAGGAAGCTGATTTTGGTGCCGCCGAGACTTGCGATCAGCTCATTGATGACCCCGCCATCCACCGTCAGGAACACATACGTAATAGAGACAATGATGACCCAGGACATGAAGTGCGGGATGTAGATAATCGTCTGAATCCAGTTCTTGAGATAGCGTCCCTTCAACTCGTTCAGCATCAAGGCTACAATAATCGGCAGAGGGAAGAAGATCACAATGTTCATGGCAAACAGAATCAGGGTATTGCGCAGCAGCTGCATGAACGTAGGCTCCGTAAATAACCGGATGAAATGCTTCAGACCGACCCACTCACTCCCGGTAATTCCCTGGAACGGCTGATAATTCTGGAACGCAATGATCAGCCCGCCCATGGGCAAATATTTGAAGATGATGAAATACAGCAGCCCGGGCAGGATCATCAGATACAGCAGCTTGTATTTGTTCAGAGCCGTAAGAGCGCGTGCGCCTTTCCCCTTTTCTATGGTCAGATTTGGTGTTGCGGTGATGCTTGTTGTTTTCACATGTCAGCCTCCTTTGCTCGTTCCTGTTACGTTCTCAGCGTAAGAAATTTCTTACATTACGTATATAATCATTATGTGATAGCGTTTACAGAACCCGCGTGGCTGCGCGGTTAAGGCCGATCAGATCTCCTCTGAGGATTACCCGCCTAGGCTAATGATTATTCTGCGGAGACGGGCTGCACAGGGCTGGACTGCGAACACCTCATGCCCGGATTATATACGTAATTTCCGCTCCTTGTTACAGTGAAGAGGTACTGAAAACCGAGGAGGATCACAGAATGAACCATAGCTCACGTAGAAAAGAATCGGTCGGCGGAAGGATCTTCACCTTCGTTAATACAGCCATACTCGTTCTGATTGCGCTTGTCTGCTTATTGCCCTTCATCAATATCATTGCCAGCTCCTTCGCTACCACCCAGGAGGTCATGGCCAAGCGGTTCATCCTATTCCCGACTACCTTCTCCCTGGACGCGTACCGCTACATTCTCTCAACGCCTACCATCTTCCGGGGACTCGGGGTATCCGTAGGTGTCACTATTGCAGGAACCGTAGTCAGTATGCTGCTTACCGCGCTGATGGCCTACGGCTTGTCCAGGAGATACCTGCCTGCCCGCAATACGATTAACTTCATCGTCGTCTTCTCCATGCTGTTCAGCGGCGGAATGATCCCCACCTTCCTGGTCGTCAAAAGCGTCGGCCTGATCAACTCGTACGGGTCCCTGATCTTCCCGGTTGCCGTCAATGCCTTCAACATGATTATCATGCGCAACTTCTTCCAGGCGCTGCCTGACAGTCTGGAGGAGTCCGCCAAGATCGACGGAAGCAATGACTTCGGAATCTTCATGCGGATCATGCTGCCGCTGGCCCTGCCTTCCATCGCCACCATCTCCCTGTTCTATGCGGTTGCTTACTGGAATACGTACATGAACGCGATCCTCTATATGAATGATTCGGCAAAATGGCCGATCCAGGTGCTGCTGCGCCAGATCGTCATTGTCTCCAGCGGGATGCAGGCGGAAGGAAGCTCGGTCGATATTGTACCGCCGGCCCAGACGATCAAAATGGCAGTCATTGTCATCGCTACTGTGCCGATGCTGGCCGCTTATCCTTTTGTGCAGAAGCATTTCACCAAAGGCGCCCTGCTCGGAGCAGTCAAAGGCTGACGGCCCGCCGTTCAGTGTCCATCCAAATGGTTAGAACATATGCAGAAACGGTACCGCCTTGAAGCAAGGACGGTACCGTTTCTGCATGACCCCCTGATCCAGGCTCTCTCCTGAACCAAGCCCCTATTCCTGCTAAAATATCTGCTGCTCGCCCTGCTTCAGCTTCCGGTAAGCGCCAGGCGTAACTTGCTCCTTCTTGCGGAAGGAGCGGATGAAATTCTGCGGATTATGATACTGCAGCCGCTCGGCAATCTCCTTGATCGTCATATCCGTCTCCGTCAGCCACCGTTTGGCCATCTCCAGGCGGTAGTTCATGAGGTATTCGCTGAAGGCGGTGCCGTACTCTTTTTTGAAGATGCTGCTCAGATAATTCGGATTGTAATGAAGCCGCTCGCCGATCCCCTCCAGCGTAAGCTCACGGTCATATTCCGCGTGCACAATATCGGTGATCTTATCCGAGAGACAGCGGAACTGCTGGCTGGTCTTGTCCTTCATGCTGTACATCATGGGGTAAATAACCTCCTGCACCAGCATCCGCTCCATCTCTTCGGGATTGCGGATGTCCAGCAGGCGGTGATACAGCTTATTGTTATCCTGGGTCAACAGGACGCTAACCCCCAGATGCTGCTCCAGCTGAATCAGATTATTCACGAGCCGCACCAGCATGACCTCGAATTTCAGAGTGCTCTTGTTCTTGCCCATCAGCTCCGCCAGGAACGGATAGAGCGCAGCGGTGACCTGCTCCTTATCCCCCAGCCGGATGGCATTGAACAATTGCGTCTCCAGCTCTGCCGGATAATGCAGCGACACCGGACCGGAGACAACCATGGAGATATCCTCATAGAAAATAATCGATTCCTTGCCCAGATTCAGCCGCTGATGCAGGGCCTGCTTGCTCATCTCTCCGGCTTCCTTACTCTCTAACAGATTGCTGTAAAAGTTGCTGATGCCGATGCTGATCGACACCTTCAGATAATCGCGCACCGCCTTCAGGAGTGCCGTGGCATAATCCAGCACTTCTTTATTCATTGCGGCATCGCTGGACCCGGTGAAGGTCAGGATCGTGGCCTGGGTATCATCATTCAGGATAATCGGCTGCAGCCGCTGACCTGCGGGGATCAGCTCCTCCACCATCTTATTGACGGCAAGCAGCAGAACATCCTTGTCCGAGGCCTCCCGGTCGCCCAGGCTGTCCAGCTGAATCAGCATCGCCGCATAACGGTGCTTCTCTGACAGGTTGTACCCGAACCGGAGCAGACTCTGCTCCAGCTCCTCAGCCGAGACGCGGCTGCGGAACAGATTCAGGATCAGCTGCGTCTCCAGCCGGGGCATTTCCGATTCGATCAGACTCTCAAGCGAAGCCTTCTCCGAGATAATCGTATCAATCGAATGCCGGATATATTCCAGCTCATTCCTGGAGTTCACCTGTGGAATAACGGGCAGACTGCGCTTAAGCTGCTCAATCGGCTTGGTGAAATATTGGGAGATCATATAAGCCACCACCCAGATCAGGAGAATCGACAGCAGCCCCATCGCGGAGATCCCGAACTTGGTCATCTCCAGAGAGCGGGTAATCTCCGCCTGATCCAGCACGGTCAGATAGATCCAGTTATTATACGAGGACTTGGCGTAGATAAGCTTAAGACTGCCGCGGCCGGAGACCTCCTGCTGGACCGTCCCCTTGTCCTCCATGGAATTGATCGTTCCGGCAAGCTTGCCGAATTGCTCCGGGGCTATCAGCCCGTTGCCAGGATCGGATTCATACATCAGTTCACCATGCTTGTTCAAAATGTAGACATAGGCATCCTCCCCGCTGTTTATCGTGGCATTCAGGGTATGTAATGAAATGTCGGATAAGGCAATCGCCTGCTTCTTACTGGAGAACACCGGCAGTGTATTCACGAACCGGATGCCTTTGTCCGTTTTCATCCAGAAGAGGCTCTGCTCCTGATTCTCAATATACTGCTCCCGGAGCTGCTGAACCTCCCCGGCACTGAGATTGCTGAGCTTCTCATTCAGGATCTGCCAGTTCTGCACCAGACTGATCAGCGAATATTCCGTCCCTTCAGCCGCCATGGAGGCGATATAATTCAGCTGCGAATTCACATTCCGGTAGGCGATAAAGTCTTGCTCGGTAATCGGATGGGTCACAACCTCCTGAAAAGAGCTGGTGGTGCTATAGGTGTTGAACGCGTATTCTATCGTTTGGATCTTATGCTCCAAATTGTTCTTAATCTGCTCGATATAGCTCTGCTTGCTGCTGGAGAACCGCTCGACCACAGAATCGATGGTACTGATGTAGATATAGCTTCCGAAGCCGGTCACCAGTCCCACGCCCAGAATTAGTATAGGTATAAAAATGCTGTAGAACATTCTTCCTTTGCTCATTGTGTTTCCCCTTTGATTTGATAGACTCTATTAAATTATAGCGCTTTCATAAATGCGGTTCCATGATTATTTTCACGTGTGCAATTTGCAAAAGGGCTCGTTGAAGCCGTTCAGCCCTTCATTATACGCAGTAGAACTCCCTATATGGCAGGTAAGGCAGGTATGGCGGGCACGGAACGTGTTAGCTTCGCCTTCTAACCAATCCATGTTCTATCGTGGCTGGAGCAGCTTTTGACTAACCAATTGTATTTTGTACATTCAAAACCTCCGATTTGGCCGCCAAATCATATTCAATTGTAGTTCGTACATTAGAATATTGCATATGAGCTGAAATGGGGCCGTTTCTCGAAATTCAAATGTACAAAATACAATAGAGCCTATATTTTAGCCGTTTTTACAGCGTTCCATTGTACAAAGTACAGTTACCCTTATTCCAGCGCGTCCAGCGTCTGACTCTTAACAATAAGAAACACCGGACCAGCGATAGGCTGATCCGGTCTGTTCACATCCTGGGGCTATGAGCCTTGCTTAGAGCAAGGAAATCGTCAGCAGCTCGAACAAGACCAGCGGCATAATTACATTGCTGTTCACTGTACCGGGATATGGGTAGCCCGGGCCCGGATATCCCGGACCTGGATAGGGCTTGTAATAAGGATTGTAATATCCGCGGCCCATATCTGTGGCTATGGTTACAACCAGGTACATATTCTTACTGTCCATACCGGCAAGCGTGCCCTCATGCATCTGACCGTCAAGGGTCTGCACCTGCACTTGGTGATTCAGATACGGCTTACAGGACTGGTGAAGGGAATCGCGAACCCCGTTCAGATGCTGGACCACCGCCGGGTCTGCCTGATAGATCACCGGCGTTTGTGTGCCGGAAGAAGTTGTCGACATAGGTGTATGACCTCCGTGTAATTGGATTTGCTTCATACTATGCACCTGCCCAGTCCGGTGTGCCCAGCCTGCTCCCCGCCGTTCATTCGATCCGCATACACAGACCAAACAGCCGTACACCGGAAAGTCCGGTATACGGCTGTTATCAATACTTTAAAGTGCTGTGCGTTCAGAACGCTTAAAAAGCCACGCCTATCCCGCCCTGGCCGGCATAGGTTCCCATCACGGGTCCCATCGTGGACAGCAGAACCTCCTTGAAAGGATGCTTCTCCAGAATACGCCGCTTGATCTCCAGCGCCAGCGTCTCACAATTGCTATGCACAATGGCGATTACCGCCTGCTCATAATCATGCTGCTTCTGGTCCAGCTTAGCGAGCAAATGGGTCAGCGCCTTGGGCAGTCCGCGCGTCTTCTCGACCACTTCAACGATACCCTCGTCGCTGATCTTCAGCAGCAGCTTGATGTTCAGCACGGAAGCCACAGCGCCGGAGATCCGGCTCAGCCGTCCGCCCTTGATTACATTCTCCAGGGTATCCAGCGTGAAGTACGCAGTCGTCTCTTCGACCTTTTTCAGCACTCTGTCCTTCAGTTCAGCCAGACTTGCTGCGGTAAGTGACCATTTGGCCGCCATAGCGACAATCAGGGTCAAGCCGCCGGAGAACAGCTTGGAATCTATAATTTCAATCGCATTCGGATGTCCTTCTTCCTCGTACATCTCCTTCGCGATCATTGCGGTCTGATAAGTACTGCTAATATTAGAGGACATGCAGATGACCAGAATGTCAGTGCCTGCTTCCACTTGCTTGAAGCTGTCCAGGAAGGTCTGCGGACTCGGGCTTGCAGTCGTCGGCAGCTCCTTCGTTTCATGCATTTTGTCATAGAAATCCTTGGCATTCATATCATCCGGCATTAGCTCATGGCCGAAATGGACCGGCAAATGAACAATGGAGATGTCATACTGCTTCGTGTATTCAGGGGGTAGATCCGAACCGCTATCCGTAATTATCTTGATGGGCATCAGAATGCTCTCCTTTCAATTCTATACCATTATAGTTACCCTTTCCGGAGATCAATAGTACAATTTATAACTTGTCAAAATCGGACTTTTGTGCTTAGTCCTAGTTGTGATATGGTTGAAGCATATGGTTACAGAAATGGAGTGTATTAAGATGAGCAAGAACAGAGTATGGAACCGGGGCAAGCATAATGGTGCCGGTCTGTCCAAAAAAGCCCCGGCTGCCGCAGAATCCGAGGGTGTGGCCGAGACCGCAGCGCCAGAGGACCACAGCGCCGAGGTAATTAACGAGCGGATTGATACCGTCAAGCCGATGAACCGCAGCAACTGGGTCACCCGGCCCGCCCGCGTGAAGCCGCAGAACCCGGAACGAAATAAGAAGTAGCTTAACCGCTGCATGCTTCGCATTCCATGGGAGCACATTTCTCCCAGCTAGCGGGCTTCCCGCAACCTTTGTTATCATGGAGACACAAACGGCTACGCCGTCCTTAAGAGGATGGCGTAGCCGTTTCTGCTTGCACTAGTCGGTCGGAGAACGGTGAGCTTGTTAGGACTGGTAATATCCAAGCGGGGTATCCCGCTACAAGGATTCAGTCAGACTATCCGGCACGTACCGGTTCTCCCGTATTAGCGCCCGGATCGCCTTCAGCGTGTTCCGCTGAATCGGGACACCCGTTGTCCGGTGCAGCTGAAGCCAGCGCAGGGCAGCCAATGCCTCGAATAGCTCCAGCTCTGCCGGGCTATACCTGCTGTTGGCGGCAAAGGCTGACCGGTATAGACTGGCATTCCGCTCCGCCAAATACACTCTAAAGAGCAAAATAGACCACGAAATATCATACCTCGGATCGCCAAGCTGAACATTCGTCCAGTCTATGATGGTAAATGCCCCGGAAGCCTCCAGAATATTGCCCAGATGATAATCACCATGAATCAGCTGGTGGGCAGTCAGCTTGCCCCGCTCCGCCAGCTCCTGCGCCAGCGTTCGGATCTCCGGCTGCTCCGCCCAGGCAGGGAAGAAGTAATCTGCGAAATCATAAGCCGGTACCTTCAAGCCGCTGGCTGAATCAATGTGCAGCTTATGTACATCAAGCAGATTGGCTGCTATGGCGGAAAGACTATCCGCATTTACCTTCTTAACAGGCATACCATCGAAGCTGGTTAACAGCACCTGATGACCCTCAGCGTCTAGACCCCAGGCATACGGCTGTGAGACCGCGCAGCCCTGCCGGAACAGCTGCTCCAGCACTTGATACTGGATCGAGACGTCCGGCCGGGACTCGCGGTTCCATATTTTCAGTACAAGCTTCCTATCCGGCAGTGTAATGCCGCACACCTCAGCTTCCAGTCCCCCCTTCATCGGGGTAACGGCCGCCTCTTCCAGCCTTGCCAGCAGCCGTTCACTATCTGCGCCCTGCTCTTGCCAGCGGATACCGCTCAGAACATTATTCATAGTTATGATTCCCCTCTCCAAGGAACGATCTGCTGCTCATTATACTGCTGCGAATCCCTCAGACCATATTCTAGGCATTTTCCCTATTCCAATGAATAACATATTCCAACTATACCAATCAACAGTGAATTGAGGGATGCGAAATGGAACATTGGATTAGAGTAGAACCGAATGTGAAGGTGTATGTGAATGATCTTAACCCGCTTGGCACCAAAACAATACTCTTCATTCACGGCTGGCCAGCAAATCACCAAATGTTCGAATACCAGTACAATCAGCTTGTGCCCATGGGTTACCGCTGCATTGGAATGGATATGAGAGGCTTCGGCCGGTCTGACAAACCGCTTGACGGGTACGATTACAACCGTCTCGCAGATGATATCCGCTGTGTAATCGGCGCCTTGGGACTGCACAATATTACACTCGGCGGGCACTCTACCGGCGGAGCTGTAGCGATCCGGTATATGGCCCGGCACAAGGGATATGGTGTCTCCAAGCTGGCCTTATTCGCTTCCGCAGCCCCCAGTCTGATTCAGCGGCCGGGCTTCCCTTATGGCACGACCAGAGAAGCTATAGAGCAGATTATCCAGTCCACCTACAAGGACCGCCCCAAGATGCTGCATGATTTCGGCGATATTTTCTTCTATCAGCCGGTATCACAGCCGTTCTCGGACTGGTTCTTCCTGTTAGGACTGGAGGCGGCAAGCTGGTCCACTATCGCAGTCTCCAACGCCTGGCTGGCCGAAGAGTTGTTCGATGATCTCCCCCGGATACAGCTGCCTACCCTTATTCTGCACGGGGTTCATGATCAGGTGTGCTTCTTCCCGCTGGCCGAGGCACAGCATCAAGGGATTAAGCATTCGGTCCTTATTCCCTTTGAGAACAGCGGCCACGGATTATTCTATGACGAGCGGGACCGGTTCAACCGGGAGCTGTCCAGTTTCGCCCAGTAGATCATCCGCCTAGCCAGAACAGGACTGCCCGAGAAGAAATAGCTTCATGGGGCAGTCCTGTGTTGATTCGCAGGCGTAGGTGCGTGTGCGAATGAGAAGCTCTACAGCTCCAGCGTCTCTCCATATGCAAGCGCCGAGCCTCGGATTCCTGCCTCCTCCAGCGCCTGAACGAAGGCCCCGGCATCCTGCTTGATTGGCGGGAAGGTATTGTAGTGAACCGGAAGGACCTGTCTTGCACCCAGCCACTTCGCCGCGATAAGCGCATGCTCCGGCCCCATGGTGAAGTGTCCGCCGATTGGCAGGATCGCGAGGTCGATCTCATACAGCTCCCCGAACATTTTCAAGTCACCGAACAGCCCTGTATCCCCTGCATGCAGCACCGTGTGTCCGTCCGCCTCAATAATGAAACCCGCCGGGGTTCCGCCATAGATCCTCTGTCCATCCTCCAGCGTGATGCTTGAGGTGTGGAAGGCATGAATCATCGTCGCCTTGGCAAAACCAAGGTCCACCGTCCCTCCAATGTTCATCCCGATGGTCTTTTTCGCTCCCTGGCCCCCCAGATGGCCCGCCAGTTCCACGTTGGCTACAACCACCGCCTGATTCTGCTCGGCAATCGGCAGAGCGTCCAGGATATGATCCATATGGGCATGAGTCAGCAGAACAGCATCTGTCTTAATATCCTCTACCTTCGTCACCGCCGCAGAGTTACCGCTAATGAATGGGTCGATGATCAGCGATTTGCCATTCACCTCAATTTGAACACAGGAATGGCCGTGGTAGGTAATTTTCATAGATATCCTCTCCTCTTCTTGATTAATTTCAATAGGTACTAAGGAATGCATCGTGCAAAAACCCAAGGTTTACGATACAATGACAGCAAGTTGCTCTAAATCCAAATCCAGCAGTGCGATTGACGAATATAACATAAATTATTACGTTCGTTGTTTTTTATGATATATCTATTCCTGCCAGCTGTCAAGAGAGGTGTGAAGAAGTTGCTGTCCGTTGAGAAAACTATGCTGTTTCTGTTATCTAAGGTGAAGCAGATGGGCGCCCAGCAGTTTGTCGAGATCTATGAGCAAAGGGGGTACACCTCCACCTATATCCGCAATGCCCTATCCCGCTTGAAAAAAGAGGGCTATATCGCTTCCCCGGCACGCTCCTGGTATAACGTCACTGCCGAGGGCCTCGCCTACATTAAGGCGATTAACAGCAAGCCTGCCCGTTATCAGGAGCAGTGGGATCATACCTGGGATGTGGTGATGCTGGAGGTTCCCGAATCCGAACGCAAGAAGCGCGATCTGTTCCGCACAGCACTCGGGCAGCTGGGTTATGGGCTTTTATATAACAGTGTGTACATCTCACCATGGAACTATCAGGACGAAGTCGCAGCCCAGATCCAGAAGCTGGAGCTCGAAGGCAAGGTGTCGATCCTCCAAGGCCAATTTCAGGAAGGTACCATTACACCGCTCAAAGCGCGGGCCATCTGGCAGCTGGACGACATTGAAGCCTTATACCAGAAGAAATCAGTCTGGCTGAAGGAAGAATTCGCTCCGCGATTGGCGGATACCCTTCAGGCGGGGCAGCCGTTACAGCTCTTCCTGCTATATTTGCAAATGGGAGAGGAGTTAAGCGGATTGTTCATGGCTGACCCCTATCTCCCGGATGAGCTGCTGCCAGACCATTGGCCGGGCAAACGGGTCCTCTCAGACATGAGGGAATACATGGTTAGAGCCGCTCAGGCGATACCTGCGGATTCTTCCTATGCGCCCTTCGTCCAATAAGGTATGGCAAAGAGCAGCCCGGACTCCGGGCTGCTCTTCGTATATGAACTACTCCTCACGGCTGCCGGAAGCCAACAGTTCCCGGACCGCTTCCTTATTCGTAAGCGGGGCCCGGCAGGCGAAGTTACGGCAGACATAAGCGGTCGCTTCGCCCCGGACGGCCGGTTTATCAGCCAGATGCGGCAGCAGGCGGAGCATCTCTCCGCCGTCCCCTTCCCAGTTCACGATGAGCGCTGCGTCCGGCAGATAGGTCTGCTGGACCTGAGCGAGCATGGCGTGCAGCGCGGGATCTTCTTTTTTGCCGGAGAGGACCCATTCTCTGCCGCCAGAGACCATCCCCAGATGGGCCTGTAAATACATCGCATACCCCGGCGGATACTCCGCCGCAGCCGAAGCAAGCACCGCAGCGGTGCGCTCCGCAATCTCTTTCAGCTCCATATCCTGGGTAATAACCGACAGCTTCCACAAAAGCTTCGCCGCCACCGAATTCCCGGACGGAATCGCCCCATCATACAATTCCTTCGAGCGGACCGGCAGCTTCTCCCCGTCATGCCCGGTGAAGAAGAACCCGCCTCCTTCGGTATCTAGGAACAGCTCCAGCATCCCATCCTTAAGCGTCAGCGCCCGCTCCAGATAGACCGCTTGACCTGTAGCCTCATATAATTCGCTGAGACCCCAGATCAGGAAGGCATAATCGTCCAGATATGCGGGAATCGCCGACTCCCCGTCACGGTAACGGGCCAGCAGCCGCCCATCCTCACGCCGCAGCTTGTCCCAGATGAAGTCCGCTGCACGTTCGGCGGCCTTGGCATATTCCGGCTTCTGGAGGGCCTTGGCTCCCAGGGCCAGCGCAGCAATCATCAGGCCGTTCCACGAGGTCAGCACCTTGTCATCCTTAAGCGGATGAATGCGCTGCTCCCGGTACTCGAATAGCTTCGTACGCCATTCCTCCATCCGGGTCCGCAGACCAAGCGGATTCATGCCCATACGCTCCGCCATCTCTTCCGGCAGACCGTGAAGGAGATTCGGAATATTTTCCCCTTCGAAGTTGCCTTCCAGCGTAATCCCGTACACATTGCAGTAGGAATGCATATCCTCCAGCCCAAGCGCTTCCTCAATCTCCTCACGGGAGAAGACGTAGAACTTGCCTTCCACCCCTTCGGAATCGGCATCCTCTGCGGAGTAGAACGCGCCTTCCGGCGAAGTCATATCACGCAGCACATACGTGAAGATCTGCCCGGCAATCTCCGCATACAGCGGCTTCCCCGTAAGCTGGAAGGCTTCCAGATAGACATTCGCGAGGAGAGCGTTATCGTAGAGCATTTTCTCAAAATGCGGCACCAGCCACTCCCGGTCTGTTGAATAACGAGCGAAGCCGAAGCCCACATGGTCGTACATGCCGCCCCGGTACATCGACTCCAGCGTATGCTCCACCATCCGCAGCGCTTCCGGCTGATCATGCAGCTGGCTGTACGCCAGCAGGAACGACAAATTATGCGGCGAAGGGAACTTCGGCGCATTACCGAACCCGCCATATTCCTCGTCAAATTGACGCCGGTACAGCTCATATGCCTCATGCAGCAGCTCCGCGCCGGGAATCCCGCCTGCGGCTTCCGGGTTGTACGCATTCTTGCGGTCAAGCGTATGCAGCTCTGCCAGCAGGTCGTCGCCCAGCTTATCCAGTGCTTCACCGTCCTGCTCCCACTTCGTATGAATCTGCTCCAGCACATCCATCAGCCCGATCCGTCCGAACATCTGCCGCTTCGGGAAATACGTCCCCGCATAGAACGGCTTCTTCTCCGGCGTCAGCAGCACCGTCAGCGGCCATCCCCCGCTCCCCGTCAGCGCCTGACACACCGACATATACAGCGCATCAATATCCGGCCGCTCCTCGCGGTCTACCTTGATCGCTACGTAGTGATTGTTGAGGAGCTGGGCGACTTCGGCGTCCTCGAAGGATTCGCGTTCCATTACGTGGCACCAATGGCAGGTCGAATAGCCGACGGATAAGAAGATCGGCTTGTTCTCCGCCTTAGCCTTGGCAAAAGCCTCCTCTCCCCATGGATACCAGTCCACAGGGTTGTAGGCGTGTTGGAGCAGGTAAGGCGATTTTTCGTTCGCTAATCTATTGGGTGACTTGTGAGTTGTCACGGGCCGTCCCCTCATTTCGGATGATTTGGGTAAAGTGTTGTCTAGGGATAGTTTACCCAATTTGGTGGGGGAGGGCGCAGGGAGAAGAACAAAATCCCCCTACTGAGTGACTATCTTTCTAGCTAGTGATTATTTATCCGCTGGCTTCTCTTTTCGCACCAAAGATCCGTTAAAAGCTAGGCAGGCAAACTCTGGGGATTCTCCATTTTCAAAAGTCGTAGACACCAACTCTTCTACTATTAATTCGAACAGGATCTACCTTATTACATTCTACACAGACATAGTCAATCCATACCTCTGCTTCTTCCTGCCACCAAAAAGCCCACACCTTGAAGCAACGGTGAGGGCCGTTTGAGGCTTACTTATCAAACAATATAAAAAACATTTTTCCAAAAGCTTCTGCCACTATTAAGTACTCATCGATATGTAATTCTAGATTCCATAAACTAATGATTTCTCAAAATCATTATACTCAAAATTCACCCTTCCTAGTTGTCGATTAACTTCATAATCATTTCCACTTTGAGTTAACCTACCTTTTTCTGCAAATAAATAAAGATTTCTTTTGGCACGTGAACCAATAACATATAGTAGCTTTTTTGATTGCTCTTCTTCTACCATATAGTGTTGATTTATTATACTGTTCCAGTGTGGCACAAAACCTCTTAGTAGTCCAAATGCAATGACTGTGTCAAATTCCTCACCTTTTACACCATGACAAGTATTTACAACAACTCCTTTAGCAATTTGAAACATCGAACGAAAATAAGATATATCCTTTGGTATGGTTTCAAAGTCAGGTTTAGAATACCTTCTCTCAATCCCATAAAAAAAAGACTCCCAATGTTCGTTTAGAACTTTATGTTCTTCTGAGTCAATATTTAATAATGAAAATAACAATGTAAATGCTTGTTTTAAATATAGAATACCATTTGATTCGTCTATTTTTATTCCGTTAATTAACCTTAGAAACTTACGGGATTGGTTACTATTAATTTCATAATTCATATTTGTAAAAATATTAATTTCTTCGAGCACTTGCTTACTCCATCTCATTCTAGTCATATACATCTTTGAAGATGGCTCAGTTAATAATAGTCTTGCAAGCTTATACCAAAAATTATCTAGAGAACGAGGAAGAGGGGTTAATCCAGGTGCTTCAAATGGCACATCTGGCAGTAGTGACTTTAATCTTCTTGAAATGGTAGTTAAATGATCCCAACGAGGAGCAATAACACATATTTCGTTTGGCTCAGTTCCTTTATTAAGATGATGACGAATAATAGTCGCTAATTCTTGATATAATTTATCTTTATGTGTTGTATTATTAAACTTCACTATTCCTTTATCTCTTCCATCATCAATCATTGATTTCACATTTGTCTCATGCCATTGAAATAATGTATAATAATCAATTATCCTTTGAATTGAACGATAATTCCCAGATAGCTCTAACTTTTTTATCTCGCATCCTATTTCTTCTGCTATTTCAGAAACCTCTTTCGCTGTTCCGCCTAACGAACTATAAATTGCCTGGTTGGGATCACCCACTAACAACAATTTACAATTTCTTTGACTGGCTTTTATAATTTGACCCACTACGGCGTACTGTAAGTCCTGTGTATCTTGAAACTCATCTATTAAAATATATGTGAAAATTCTCCCTAGATGTAACGAAATTTTAGGATATTTCATTAATAGTTGAAAGGAGAAATATAGTAAAAGGTCAAAATCAATCATCCGATTTTTTAATAACCGCTTATGTAGCTCTTCTGCTGGATTATTACCAGCACCTATAAAATCATAACTTCCCTGCCTATTTATCCTAGTATTTATCTCAGTGTATCCCGGCAAATTATACTCTTCAATTATTTGTTCCTTTAATTCGTCTACCATAAATTCATCTGCAATACTAAAACCATATTTAAGCTCTGATAAATAACTTGAATATGGACTTAGAATCCACTGAAAACAAAAAGAATGTATAGTCCCAGCCCAAAGTTGCTCAGTTAATATACCCATTTCATCAATTCTTTTGCTTATTTCCTCAGCAGCACGATTAGTATAAGTCAGAGCGACAACCATCTTCTTTTTTGTAGTCATTTTTTCTAATTCATACGCTATTTTGGATGTTAGTACACGCGTTTTCCCACTACCAGGACAAGCTATGACTAATGCATTCTCTTGAAACTTAACAGCTTCTCTCTGTTGAGGGTTTAGTTTACTCAGCATATTGAAGTTCCCTTTCCTTACTAACCATCTTATAGAACCTGAATAATTGATTTTCCGAATCTAGTTTATCAAGAGCACTTAAGATATCAGCAAGAATTGCATCGTCTTCAAGAGCCTCTACTTTTGCTTGTTCAAGTAGTGCCTCAAATAAAGACTTATCTAACCTATCCTCCGTGATATGCTTTGCCATTTTTATAAAGTGCTTTGTAGTAATATGACTAGAAGCAAAAGCAATAGCTTCTAAAATATACGTTGGGATTAGTGTCTTTGGAGACAATCCTTCTGCCATTAATAGAGCAAACCAACCTTTCCCTTCTTTTTCTACAAGTCTCAGAATTTCTAAACCTTTAGTTCGTGAATCAACAGACGTTAACTTTAATCGTGAATTTGTCTTATCTGCCTCTCTTGTATAGATTTTATCCAATGTAGAAATTGTTTCATCTTCGTTACCACTAAGAATGAATTCAACCTCAAAAGTATGCTTTGCATAAAAAGGCCGAACCCATTGATTATCCTTATAAACTGTATCAAGCTTGCTTCTTCTTTCAATACCCTTAGTTTGAGAATCCCTTGCTTTTTTCTGCTCCTTGTTGTCTGTAAAAGAATCTTCTGGAAGGTCGATTAAAGACATGTCGTTATCTGTAATAACAGAACACCTTCTATGAATTCTTTCATCGTGGAATAGCTTAGCTATATGTTCAAAAACAGTACTACTCATATTAATTATACTAACTCCTATTTCATCAAGGCTTATTCCAAAAACTTTTTTAAACATCTCTGGAATAAGAATAAGTTCAGCGTCACCTTCTACTAAAATTACACCTTTTGCAAACAATAAAGTAGATCTAGTAGCATCAAGGTAGCGCTCAATTCTCATACATTCTTTTGGTAAGAGCGATTTACTCGGATTACAAACGTACGTTTGGTTCATATCTTTACTGAGAACATTTACAGCACTAATTTTACTAGCGGATGAAATGTGTGTCGAATGAGTAGAAGCAATAACCTGTGTATTTTCAAATTGATACTTATCAAACAAAGTTTTTTGAATATGAGTATGAATGTGAGCCTCTGGTTCCTCAATTAAAAGAAAATGTGCAGCCTTTTCTTCCTTTGGTTTTTTATACTCATATTCTAATAACTTCAAAGTTATATAAATTAAATTTGCCCCACCTAAGCTAAGATCTTCTAACTTGCCTTCTTGATCTTCTTCGCCATCACCTACCCATAATGTTAAAGAAGTTAGGAGTTTATTTATCTCCTCTGGCAATTCAGATTTAATATTTACACTTGGGGCATATGTAAAACCTAATGTATCATTCAATGACGATTTTACTTTATTGGTTAGCTGCTTGATTTCTTCTAATTCACTTATTGTTGCATTCAATTCCACTACCTTGTTTGTAATGGATTGTGAATCTTTAACTTTAATGTCATTTGCAGTACCTCTTAATAAGTTTAATAAAGGACTATGTTTTATTTGCTTTAAATCACCTACTACGTTTCGTAATGCCTTGATAAAGGTGCAAGCAATTTCATTGCGAATTAAAAATGTTTGAGAAGTTGGATTTCCTAGCTCATCCTGATCATCTTTATCAGGATCAGAAAATTCTATAGTTTCAAAATCCCCAACTATTTTTTTGTATACTAACTCATCATTTAAGTCTACGTTTCCTCTAAAACAATATACTGTTTCATAGTCATTTATAGTTATTTCAGACAATATTATCTTAAGAGCTTCAGCGTTTTTATCTGAACTCTCGGATAATTCATACAGTAATTTTCTTAATTTCTTATTTGGTCTAAAGTACATAATATACGTACCTTTAGATTCCTCTTCCAGAACATTTTCCATTTTATGAGCTAACATGGTTGTAGCCTCACTAGAATCTAAATCCTTAAATTCTAATTTAATTGCGATCCAGTGTCCTCTCCAATCATTAAGTCCCTTATTAAAGTCTGTCTCAATAAGCTTTGAAGCATTAATTGGTAAATTTCCATCTAACATAAGTCGTAGTGCATAAAATGCATTTGTTTTCCCGGCTCCATTTTCACCAATTAAAGTATTAATTCCTTTTTTAAAGATGAAATTACTATTTTTAAAATTCCTGAAATTTGTAATCGAAAGGTTTGAAATGTACATAATTTCACATCCCGCATTTAAATTATAAAATCTTCAACATATACATGTTTCGACATAATTTAGATATTACCTTCAACAAAAGTTGTCTTTGAGATTAATTATTATTTCCGTTGAAAGAACGTTTATATACATCATTATCTTTCAGAAAACAGAGGTCCTCTCTTACATCAAAAATCAGGACCACTCGTCTAATAGGTAGTTTGGTATAACCGCTTATTGCCAAAGTGCGCCTAAAAACGCTAGCCTGACAGCAATTGTGTTCAGGCTCAAATTTATCTTTTTACTTACCCGTTAAACGGGTTTATTTCTTTTTGTTTCTTTTGTCGCTAAATGGATCTTCATACTCTTTTACACTCAGTCTATCGATTGCCTGGTCATGTGCCTCTTGTTCACGAATATATTTGGCTACCGTGGCCTCGTTCAGTCCTACTGTACTTACATAGTAGCCTTCTGCCCAAAATTTTCGATTTCCGTATTTATACTTGAGTTGGGCATGCTTCTCGAAGATCATCAGCGAACTTTCCCCTTTAGATCCCCCATAAATGTCGAGACTGCAATTTTCGGTGGCATCGCTACCAGTATGTGAACATGATCGGACATCATGTGGCCTTCTAGAATTTCGACTCCCTTATACTTACATAGTCGTCTGAAAATTTCGATTAAATCTATTCTCACTTGATTATAGATTTCTTTGCGTCTATACTTCGGGGTGAACACGATATGATATTTGCATATCCACTTCGTGTGAGCTAGACTATAGCTTTTGTTTGCCATCTTTGACATTCCTTTCGATTGAGCCTGAACATCTCAATTCTATCGGAATGGTCTTAGTGGTCAAACCCTCGCTCCCTCCATCCGCATAGCGGGTGGTTTTTTGTTTCCCGCGTTTCACGCGCTCAACTGACTAAAGCAATAATCAAAAAAGCTACCTTCATAAGGCAGCTTTAATAAATATATGTATAATGTTTTGATTTCAATGGTAAGTTGAGTAGCCAGCGGATAGAAGGATCTACTTGTTCTCCGTATGCACATTGGCCTCCCTCCCCCATGGTTACCAATCCACAGGGTTCTGGTTTTGTTGCAACATGTAGAGCGATTTTTCAATCGTTAATCTAATAGGTGTTTTGTGAGTTGTCACTGGGCGTCCCCTTATTTTCGATAATTTGGGTAAAATGTTTTCTAGGGATAAGGTTATCCAAACTGTTGGGGGAAGGCGTAGGGAAATTGAAAAAGGTAATGGTATATGAAATGAGTTACCACCCATAATTATCATCCTCCCTACCTTTCTTTTATATTTTAATCGCTGCCACTCTTTAAATATGGCGTAACTTGAATCAATTCTATTAATGATTGAAGTAGGGCCTCAGGAATTCCTTCTACCACCTGCAATTCACTAACGAAATCATTTAGAAATTCTAGAGAACCTATATTTTGTAATGCATTACAAATTAACTCAACTGCTTCATATGATTCTTTTGAACTCAATAATTTCATGACCTCTAGAATTATAGTGTTTGCCGATTTTATATTCCCTGAAATTTCGGATAAAAAATCCTCCAAATAATTTTCTAGAGTTTCTTTAATGATATTGTCATCTAATGAAATTAGAACTTCAATAATTTGATTGTACTGGAGCAACCTCAGTCTTATAGAACCGATTTCTCCCAGCATTTCTCTCCACTTTTTGTATATTATTGAATTTATATTATAAAAATCATATACTTTTTCTGAAAGTATTACAGGAAAAAATATGTTATTTGATTCTATTTCATACTTACCAATTAGTTGATATAAGGGTACTTTAAAACCACCAAGTATTGGAAGCCCATTAAGTAGAGGGACAAAAACAATATCTGGCCAACTAGTCTCCACTATCCACCTTGAATTATTAAAGTTCCTAGCTTTTTTTAATAAGTCTTTGAACTCTAAACAAAAATGATAATACTGATCTTCAACTGTTGATGTTTCAGATATTATTCCATTATAAATTACAAATCTAGTATTATCTTCGTAGGTATCTATTATTGTAATATCCGGTTTAAAATGAGAAACTTTATCTTGAAAATTTTGAAGTATCAAGTCGGGTGTTATTTTCATTTTCTCTCTAGCACTGTAAATCAAACCGACACCTCTAGGCTTTTGTTCTAACACACTTTCCCACATATTTAAATTGATTAAGAATTCATCAAGTTCTATTTTCGCGAATTTGAAATAATCATTATTTAGATAAGGGCGAAAGAGTTTTTCGAATTCAACCTGCAAAAAAAACATGGATTTTGAAGCTTCGTAAAGATTAATTAATGATAAATTTGATTCAATCTCTTCACCTTTTTGTCTTGCAACTATTACTTCGTGAAATTGTGCAAAGAAATTACCTATCGCAGATATAACTCCCTGCAAATGTTTTCTGTATTCTTTATATGGATGTGTGGAGATACTAGTAGAAATATGAGAACTTGGAACCTCTTTAAAACCTTCACTACTTATTCCAAAGTTATCTACAACAATAATCGGCAAAAGATATTCTTTACGCATTAATAATTTTAGATTATCTAATTTAGAGAAAAAAGATTTAGATTTTGAAACATTCCAATACTTATGCTTATAAAAAAATTCAATAAGATTTTTAAAATCACTTAAGGTTTCAAAGACTGTTTTTCGTAAAGAAATGATTTCCTTTATATAAGCATCCCAATTATCATGCCGATGCTTCAAATTCACTCGCATAAGTAACCAAGAATTTACTTGAGTAATCCACCAATCTCGACGGTTTTCTTTTGATATCCTTCGTTTGTTATCAAATGAGTTAATTCCAAAATCTCTAAATATATCAACTCCTAATAATTCTACCGTAATAAATTCTTTATTAGGATATAATCTATCTAAGAGCCCAACCATATTTTTTGTCCAATAATGATTAGATTGTTCAATAACTTCATTAGCTTTTGGGTTTTGAAAGTATGGTGGAATAAAGTAACATATAACTTCTTCATCAGTAATGTCCAATAACAATATATTATGCTGATGGATAAGTCTTTTTCTCAAGATAATTTCACATTCATCGTATAATTTTAAATAGCCCTGTTTGAACAAGCCAAGAGTGGCATCAATTTTACTCTCCGTTTTCCCCTCAATCATTGCAGATAATAATTCATTATAAGAAAATTCCATTTCACATTTCTTTTTTCTTAAGCTAGCCCAATATAATACGTATCCAAAATTCGTCCATTCTAGATCACTCATGGGAATTTTTTTAGGGGCAACTGACATATCCAACCATTTATCAGTGATTAGATATGATAATACATGACTATGTAACGACTCTTTGACCATTTCAAGATGAGTAAACATTTCCGTTTTTGAATAAACATATTCTAATAGATCAAATGCAGCAAACTTTCCTGGAGCAATTTCTCCAGTAATGTCCATAGGAACAAACATAGGCCATCCAGAACCATTTTCTTTGAACACTAAATCAAACACTTCTTTATTTTGATCTACATATTGCATTACGTCTAACCAAAGCATTGCATTCAATGTTCTACCATATGCTACCCAATCAGGATATCCAACACCTGCTATTTGGCCTATCAACCCCATTTCAATTTCGTTATTCGTAAAGTAGTAAAAAAGAAGAACTTGAGGTACATTTCCATCTACACAAGCCAAACTTTTAAGGAGCACCTCATTTTCTTCCAATCTCATCTCTTTTATTAATATAGAATATAAGATTTCTGCTCTTATTGAATGCAATGACTCAATATATTTCCCATCTACTGAGCTTCTAACTAAATATTCATCACTCATTCGCCGTAAAGCACTTATAGTATTTGAACATTGTACTATTTTTTTTGCTCTTTCAAATAGAATAGAGCCATCTACCCTGCCAACATAACATACAAGCACCAATAGATCCAACCAAGAGTCTTCTACACTCTCATCAATTAATCTATTAATTTGAAAAGTTAAACGTTGTTTTAAAGTTTGGTGATTATTAAGTAAATACATAAATTCCAACAGGGGGCCTTCCCCACCAAATTTTTGCCAAGCTTCATCAAAAGTACGATAAAGTTCATGAGGCTTGTTTACTGTTAGTTTATCATATATTTTTTGCGCTTCTTTTTGGGTTAAAGACAATTCAAGTATTTCAAAAGATACAACATTTTGATCCACATTTGACTGTTTAAAATCTTCTTCACGAATTGATATAAGAAGTGGTATGTAAATCCCTCTAATTTGAAGCTCCCTAATTAACCAAGTCCAATATGTTTGTCCTGGATTAACATCAATATATAAAATAATATTTGTTGAATGTTTTGATAGTCCAAATATTGCTTTTACTAAATTTTCAGCTTGCCCTTGTGTTTGAAGTTGTCTTATACAAAACACAAGTTCTTCAGCATAATTTTTTATCAAATATTTATAACATAATGAAGTTTTCCCTTGTCCAGAAGCCCCTTTAACAATAACAACTTTATCTCCAACAAGCGCAGCTTCAATTTTTTCCAGCCAGTGTATCCGTTCGAAATCCAGTGAAAAGCGTATATGAGCAGGATGCGCAGAAATACCTTGTTCGTATTCTAATTTCATTTCTTCAAAACTTTTAAAATTCTCAATATCAGATAACCTTATAAGAGAACTTCCATATTCTCTAAAATATCCATCTATTGAAGCCATATCTCTACCAATTTGATGTATTTTTTCTTGCCAAATACTTTTAGAAGTATAACCCTTATTTTTTGATAAATCAGAGATATACTGAATTAATAAATCCTGCATTATAGATGGGGCAATCATTGTTGGAATATGACTTTTAATTTGTTCAGCTATTTTAAGTTGAAGAACCTCTTTATCAACTTTCTCAAATATCATTCTTTCCGTAATCCATTCTACTTCTTCTAACAATAGATGGTGGTTCCTTACAAGTTTGTCCTTAATACTTTCTAAAGAACTAGTGACCCCATTTATAAAACCTTCCAATTCATCTCCCAATTCCCCAAAATGTACAACCTTTACGACTATTCTTTTTGATTCTGGCTTTCGCAAACTTAACACTCTCCGAAAGAAACCTTCATTTTTCAATGAAGCGCTAGTAGAAGCAAGACTTGATATACTCAAATCAGAGCCTAAGTCTTTAATCTGTACTATTTCTGAAACTTCATCATCACTTTTAATCAGTAAATCTTCAAGGTGTTCCGGAAAATACTCTAGTGAGTTTATATCCGCAACTACTCGAGAAGCAATATATAAAGTTTGGGAAGAATAACCTTTCCATGAGGCTTGTGCTCCTAAATCAGATTTACTAAATGGCATTATTTATTCCTCCCAAGTTTAAGTCATCGAAAGTACTGACGAATAAAATCTATTACTTTTATATCCAACGATAATCCTAATTAGTTATGGGATTAGCAGATGTTATTCCAATGGCTTCTGTTATTTCATTTCTTATACTCGCTATGTTACTCACCTCTTTCATACATACAGCTCGCTGGGTTGAATTCGGTGCTGGCCGGTGTGCAGCAGCTCTGGCAAACGCCCTATGCGCTCAGCCAAGCGGGAGAGTTGTTGCTCATGAAAATTAGATAAGCCCGTATGAATCCGGTCCTGGAAAGGTTCAAGCCATCTAGGTTCCAAGCTGTCCGGGCCGAAATACACCCCAAGCAGCGAGCCGGCTGTTGCTCCGAAGCTGTCGGTATCGTTACCTTGCATGACCTGCTTGCATATTCCGTCTCCGGCATTCTCAGCAAATCGAAAGGTATTGATCAAGGTGCCGATTTCCTGATACACCTGACAGTGGGAATGATTCGCGTACTTCTGATGAATGCCCTGATACGCCTCCAGCCAGTTATCTGCATTCGCTACGATCTGCAGGCAATCCTCGGTAATCTCATAGAATCGGCTCCTTCTAGGTACGAATTGCAGGGCAGTACTAATTATTTCAAGCGGATCGCGCAGCACGTGTGCGGCAGCAATTGCAGCGGCAATGAACATCGTGGCATAATTCCCCGTCCGGCGATGTGTAAAGCTTGCATCACGCCAAGCCAGCTCAGCCGCAAGAGCAGGTTGACCGGGGCAGGCATAGCCGTAAGCATCTGCACGAATCGCCGCGCCGCATAATTCTGTATCTTGCACCAGGAAGTCGGGCCAAGACTCTATCTCAGAATGATTGAATAATTCCCGGTCATGCTCCAAATAGCTAATTCCCGACCGGACCAGGATAGCCCTCTCCGGCCCCCATGTTGTACTTATCGGAAGATGATTTATCCATAAATCTCTTAGGTTTCTTTTCGTAAAACCCTTACCAAATTGCTCTAACGCCATCATGCCCATTAAGGTGTAGTTGATATCATCGTCAGGTGCCACATAGCGAATTCTCCCCCTCGCCGTCTCGAACCAGGACCAATGACGACGATCCAACGCATGGAGAGCTTCTTCCGAAATATAATCATTCAGCGGCCATTCCCCCACAGCGGTTAACGCTTGACGTAATTCCGACAACGTGGGATTGACCTCGATCGGCTTGCCCAGCATTGAACCACAGACTGAAGCGAGGAAGCCTGCCTCTATACGCTTGGCACTGTCCTTCAGATTCAAGACTCCGATCTGGCCTAAAGGTCTATCCGGGTCGCATTCCCGCCATATCTCCTCCAAATCGTCCGGCTCATAGTAGGGCCAGTTGTCCCGCATTGGAATGTCAGCTAAACTATGGGCGAATTCCAGATAAGCATCATAGCTTGCGGGAAGCTGTTCCAACCGGGCCAAAAAACCGGAGGTTTGATGCCCCTGTGCAAATTTATTACGCAGAATTCCCTCTAATTGATGTTTCAGAAACGTTAGTGATGGCAGCATATTGTATCTCCTTAATTAATTCCATAATTTTAGTTCTTATCTCATTTACAAATTCACTTTTGTGTACTCTATTTCCTAGTAGTTCGAGTCGATTTACAGAGCAATTCAGAGCTTTTAAATTTCATTTTTTCGGTCTTCCCTTATCCTTTCTAATGCTCTTTTGGCTGCTATTTTCCCATTATGCATTCCGTTTTTGGAGATCTTCACCAGCTTTTCCTTAGCTGGTATATAAGTATGAAATCCAATAATCTCACATGCTCTTTCTTGAACAAACATATCTTCATCGTCTAGATATTTTATGATGGAATTAAGATTTCCTTTTGGCGTTAATGCCATAATCGAAAAAATATACTGACAGCGAATATCATCGCTTATAAGTTGGTCAGAGCTTATCATTCGATTCAACTCGTCAATACAAGCGAGGTCTTCATTCATTTCAGTTTGACTAACTTCAAATTCTGCTGGATAGTCTTTATTCAAATCATGCCAATCCAGATCAGGATATTCTTCGATTTTCGTTATAAATGAAGGTATACTTCTAAAGGCCGGAGATACATCCGTTTCCTCATGATCGATATAACATATCCTGTATTTGCATGCGCCTTGTACGTACAAGCCAATATAGTTTGAATGATCGTCACTCCACAAAGGAATCATATCCCGATAAGCCTCTATTTTGGACATATAATCAACTAATTCAACAATTTCGTCAGCTTCCATTAATCTCAAAAAGTAGTTTTGATTCTTTTGTTTCTCCTTGTGCAGCTCCAACTCCTCAACTAATGCAACAGGCAATGAAAGACCAAGTCTGTGAATAAGATCTGTAAACATGCGACTACTCCTCATAAAATAGTTTTTCACAACCTAGTGTCACTTTCAATCCAAATCGAATACTTCATTTCATTCACCCTAGCCCCTCCCCAAGCCCGCCTCACAAAATAAACACAACCGCAATCACCAAATACGAATACCGCACATTCTTTCTCAACATTATGTATATCGTTCCGTAAAGTAGTGACATGAAGAACGCATAAATCCCCGTCGGTCCGCCCTGGAGCAGAATGTGAATCAGGCCCCAAGTGAGTGCGAGGAACATCCCGCCGTAGGGCAGACCGTCTCTTTTGAAAAGCGTCTCACCGAATTTCTGCCCAAACGCAATCGTTAACAGGATCAGAGCCGCTTCGAATAAGTAATAGATATTCTGAAAAACGAATCTTACCGCTTCCTTGTACTCCTGAACCGGCTTAAAGCCCTCCCATACGACAGTAGTCGCTGCAATGGCGATCACCGAAACCACAATCGCGAGCAACCACCCCCTGGCGTCCGGTGTAGCGTTCAACTTCATGATGTCAAAATCGTGTTTCCGCTTGGAGAGCTGGATCAGAAATACGGCCATACTCCCCCACAACAAGCAGGTAATTCCCCAATGAATACATTGATGAAGCAGCGTATAATCAGAACTTTTCACCCCCAAGACGGATGGTAATATCATCAACAATACCACTTCAAGACCAAACCCTGCAAACGCATACAATGCTAAAGCCAGATAATCGCTCGCTCCAACCTTCTTCTCTGCCATCCCGGTATCCCCCATCAGCCGCATCCTCCAGTTCACTTAAATTCTCCTTCATATGCAAAAATCTCATCCCCGCCACGCTAACCCATTTAGACCGCTAATCCCCCTCATACTTCCTCATAATCCCCCGCACATATGCCTTGAACCCATTCCGTATCTCTGGCGGCCCCAGCACTTCACACTTATCTCCAAAAGCAAGCAGCCGGTCGTAGCCATAGTCATTTGCAATAATAGGATACTTGGCCCAGCAGTGGTGTTCATCCACCCGCAGGATATGGTCGGCGCCGAACCGTTCGATCACCCGATCCATGACAGAGCGGTCCAGCCGGACCGTAACCTCCACCCATCCCTGGTTCAGCCAATCTCCTCCGTCCATGGGGAGAGGGGTGAACGCTCTCGGAACGAACTGCTCCTTCGTCACCTGGAGACCGTTCATTCTGGCCAGCTTGAAGATCCGGTAGTCCTGCTTATCCATACAATAACCTTGCAAGTACCAACTGCTCTCCTTAAAAACCACCTGATACGGCTCCACCCGCCGTTCACTGCTCTGCCCCAGCGCATCCGTATACGCAAAAGCCAACACAGCGTGCTCATTCATCGCCGTCTCGATCAGCCCAAACAGGCTGCGCAGCGATTCGTTCCCCTTATTTAAAGACAGATCCATCACGAACGGTGCAACCGGTCTGCCCTCTGCATTGTCAGGATAGAGCGCCTGCAGCTTCTCCGCCGCGTAGACCGTCTCCCGCCGCCCGAACAGCTGCTTGTAGCTGTGCAATCCATTCTGCAGGTTCTGAATTTCTTGCGGGGTGAACAGGGTTTTGCCCACTTTGTAGGATTTCATCAAGCCGACACCGCCCCATGCTCCCATAAGCGTATAGATGGGCAGGCCGGCTCTGTTCAGCGTATCAATATCCCGGTAAATCGTTCGCCTGCTGACTTCGAGACGCTCCGCTAACTCGCGCGCACTAATCTGCTCATGCTCCAGCAGGATCATAATGAGCGCAATTAAGCGATCCATTTTCATGATGACCACCTCTAATCAAGTATGCCATACAGGTGTCACAGTTGGTAGATTATGCTTGCTTGGAATACACCAATCCCACTATCCAGGAGGTACATTGTCATGATTTCGACCAGAATTGAAACGAAGGAAGCATTCCGCATCATTGGGTTCAAGGCCACACTAAGTGAAGATGGAGCAGTGCACGATCCAGCGTATTCTCCGCTCAAAACGGCTTATTTCAAAAGCACGCTGGAGAACGGCTCTATGGCCTCCCTGCGTCCTCTGTCCGAAAGCCCCTACGGCTTCGCCGCGATTACCCAGGAAGATGGAAAGATCCTGTATGTTGCAGGCGTTCAGTCGCCCAGGCCCCAGCCGGAGGCTGCGGTTGAAGTGCTTTTTCCGGGAGGAGAGTATTTGGTGTTGTCAGGCCAGGGCGGGTTGTCGCGTCTCGCATTTGACCGGCTGGAGGACGAGGCATTCGGTGATATCCTGAACGATAACTATGAGTATGTGTATACCGGACACCCGATTGCGGAGGTACTAACCAATGGCAACCCAATGGATGCCGAAGTTGAAGTATGGGTGCCGGTGAAGAAGCGGAAGGCAAATTGAGGACTCAATTTGAGGAAATAACGTTAGGTTATGGGTAAAAGCAGCTTTGTTGCGATGTAGCGCATTGGATCAGCGGCACTCCGGGTGTGTGCGTGCGGCTGATCCAGCGCTCAATCGTATGCTCATGTAAGGCGGCTTTCGCGCTGACCATTCCAGAACGTTAAGGTGCAGGCGTATAGGATGATAAAGGCTATTATGCTTAGGACAACGGGGATAACAAAATTAATATTAAGCAGAGACATCATATTTAGCTGCACTACGGATAACAGGATAACGAACAAGAAGCTTGCTGTAATCATATAATTCGACCAGGCACGGCGGTAAGTTAAGTCTTCCCTAACCTGCTGCTTCCCTCTGCGGATACTCCAATACTCAAATATGAACAGAAAGGTCCCTAACACCTGCATGATCGCAGGTATAAACACGATACTATAAGATTTATCTACATAGCGGTCTACGGTCCAACTGCTGTTGAAATGGACCGGAAGCTGGTCAGGAATCAGATCGTAGTTACGCAGCACTGTTACAATACTAACCACAATAATAACAGCATGAATGAGGAACCAATGACTGGGCAGGCCAACATTTCCTTTCCGGGGTCCAGGTCCCATGATCGATGATTCGGGAGCAGCAGGCAGCATCGGCAGTACGCTTTTCATTTTCAAATGATACCTAAAGTTAATAACCAGGGAGATTACGAGCATGGCGAGTGAATAGGAGATAATGACCCAACTGATTTGCCTCGAATGTTCATCGCTGTAGATTAGGCATAAGATGCCAACAATGAATAGGATGGTATGTAAAATTGCACTAATCCTAGCATACGACTTCCGCATCTGACGCAGCGGCTCACTGTGGAATTGGACAGCGTTGACGGTGACTCCGAAACTAATCGTCTCTTTTGTTAAATACGGCATACTCACGATGAGTACAATGGAAGGTACAAATACTAAGATAAAAATTATAACAGGCAGTATCGTCATATCATTCACCTCATTCTAAATGGATATTATTTCACATAATCCTCGAAAACGATCTTATACTCAATAGAAGTTGAAGCCCTCAATTTCCGCACAATGCAATAACCCTACCATATTATGGTGTACGTATCACATTCTAAGAAAGTTTCATCCGAGGCCTATCGCTTCTTTAATTTGCGGGATCGATAAACCGTTCGCTTTCAGCTCTTTGATCCAATTAATGCGTGCGACGGTTTCCTCTCTTTGGTATCTGCGTGTTAGATTCTCTTCAGCCTGTTCAAAAGGCAGCATACCTTCTTCGGTGTAATGCTTCAAGCTTGAAGATCTGGAGGCGTTAGAATTACTTCATGTATTAAATTCAATTGTCTTTCCCTCTCCTTTGTCGAAGAATCTGTGGAGTTATCAGTTAATACATTTGTTGCCTTTATTGCGTAATCACTGCTAACTAAAGCATGTCCTCTCATATGTCCTGTAGCAATGGCTTGGGCAAAGGAACGTGCAGAATACTTGCTAATGTCTGATTTGGATTCTTTCGCCAATTCATTAACTACAAATCCAACCTTCCGTAAATCGGAGGCTCTAATGCTTCCGTCTATTCGTTTTTGTAAAGTTTCTATCCCTAAATTTATTCGTGAGTCATCTTTTAAATGGTCATCTAAGTAATACAAGTACGGAGTTGCTACTTTTAAAATCCATTGAGCAACTAACTTCTGCGGTATTTTTTCAAGAGCCTCTTCAATTTTATTACGCAATTCGGTGTTATCTATAATTTTTATCTTAGGTTTACTATGCTTGAATTCTGTTTGTTCTTCTTTTAATTTTTGCTCATGTTTATTCCATGCGTAATCTTCTAATTTCACTGAATTCACTCCTATTAAACTACAAAAGATTTGATTGGAAAACGAAACCATAGCCTCAATTCCTTATCGTATTACAATCATAAGGTAACCGCAGCGTCACAGCAATTCTTTAATCGAAACCTGATACAACATATCATCTGCACAGAACAGCACGAGATCTTCCCGAAAATCTTGCGTGACTGGCACAAGCGGCTCGGATTTTTCATTCAGAAACTGTATCTTATGCCCCTTGGTCATGCTTGCTTTTTCATGCTTTTTGATATAATAGTCTCCGTGTTTGCCGTAACCGCCATCGAACAAGAAGTGACAACCATCCGTGCAGAACCCGGCCGAACCGGAAATCTCAGGATTGATAAATGTGACCTTGGGCTGAGTGGGTCCGCCTGAGATACAGCCGAGCAAAAAGTCCGTATAATAATAAAACCAGACCTCCTCTTCACGGACAACATTCAAAGCGTAACAATCGGCAATATCCGACACATGATCTTCGTATACTTTGTTCCCATGCTCATCCCAGGCCACAAGGCCGTGTTCACCTACAGGCTGATCCCACCCGTTGTTCCCGAACACGCCTTCGTCAAAATAACTGGTCCAGATGGTACCTTTCTCCGTCACTTGAACATTCTGAATCCCGTCTCCAAGCAGGAACTCACGAACGGTACGTCCTGTATAATCACACACTTTGGCGTTCAGATCATATCTGCCTGCACCATAATGCGAGCAGCGCGCTCCAACCAGTAGGAGATGTCTGCGAAGGGGCTGAACATAATGATAATTGAAATGTTGATCCTCTATGATAATTTCATCGATATAATCTTTACTTTCTACCATCAGGACCTTGTAGGTATGCGGTTGCTTCAAAGCCGGTTGGACGAACATTCCTCGTTTCCGTTCCGGGATCTGGTTAATCAGCAGGACATATACGCAGCCATCTCCACCTAATTGAGCCGAGACGATCTTGAACCCTTCAGTATACATCGAAATATCTGCAAAAGGCTGCAGCGTCACTGTTTTATGAAACATGCCAATTCCTCCTTAAGAGCTGGTGTAAAACCATCCTCTGTTCTATTACCGTATTATGTCAGAGTAGATGGAACCAGAACATGGCGGAAGTATGGCGAAGCTTGGGAAAAAACGAAAAGACGCTAACATGGAGTTAGCGTCTTTATCGATTTAACTCAGTTTAGACCATAATCTAAAGAGTGATCTTCAACATGCTGTTTGCTCCCTTTTGAAACTCGTATCCGACCGTTATTTCTTCAGTTGAACAACCCTGTTGATGTAAGAAGGTGAGCAGCTCATCCAATTGACGATATCTCTCTCCTGAAAGGCCGACTAAAGGAAAAATCCGAATTTCCTGTTTGGTTACCCGAAGTAGCTCTTGGATCGTTTGCCTATGGAAATAAAAATCAAGCCTATCTGAATACATAAACAAAAAGTGTGCAGACAGAGTCATATCAAATTGCTTATCCTTGAATGGGAGCGTAGGCAGTGCCGATGCGATATAACGCCCGGGATGGTTTTTCATATCCTCTGCACAATCAGTTAAGGCGCGGGATCGATGTTGTTTCAGTTCGTCAACGGATTGGAAATAATCCCATAAGTAGTTGGTTTGGGCACTTTCCATTTTGGTCATGGCGTGTTCCAAGTCTTTCAGGCCTTTTGTGTGAAGATCCTCATAATCATGAAAATAAGCGATATCCGTTGCTGTTACGTCGGCACCTAGTTTATTTGCATAGGCCGTGAACGAACATGCTCCAGCGGGGCAATCCAGAATAGACCGTCCCTTCAATTCCCTCTGTGTTAAATTAAACATGGACATGTATTCTTCAAAAGTCCTTCCAATAAACACGATACGTCTTAAATCCAATTTAATCTCTTTGCTCATCTCAGCTCACCTTTCCTCTACTCATCTAGTCTCTACTCATCTAGTCTCAACTCAATCATAAGCATATCTACAATTTTTTTAGTAATGATGAAATCATGATGAGCGGAAACTGACCCAGCACTTAACCGTTGGTCATGTGAATATTCTTCTTTTTATGATAAAAATAAGGTCCAGTAAATGATTCATGAGTGTTCACATACGTCCATTGAAATTCAGTATCTACGATATAAATATCGTCTTCATTTTTAATATTTTCAGCAACAATATCCTTCGCATTCTCTATAGTTAATGCAAGATCAGAATGTTGATAAAACACATATACACGATTCTTCAGTTCATTGTTAAATGCATTTTTTGCATAGTCCTTCTCGTAAGCTTTCACCCTACTGTAGCTGAATAGATTCCATAAAAAGTCGTTCAAATATATTTTCCTTTTCTCATCGCTGCTTATAGTCTCAGCAAATTCCTTCTCCCAGACGCCTCTAAGATACTTCCCCCATCTACCAACCTCAGTATATTGAATATTTCGTTTATGAAGTATATCTGTAAGCTTTGTCTTTTTCATCAGGTATCATCACTTTCGTTACTATTTAGCATATAGTTGAATATTTATTTTGTATTTATATTGTATAAAAGGCTCGATGAAGCTGGCAGTTGGGATATTATTAATAATATTCTATTCCCTATATACGAAGTACATAAATAGTATTTCCTATGTGGGCTATAGACCGGAGGCTTAATCATATCCTAAGGCACTCGGAATTCCTCATAAAAGTCATCCCTCACTATGTTGAATCAGATACTCCCTCCTTAAGCAAACTGGATGCCTAAATATGAGTAAAGATTGTTTTCCATAGATTTCCGCATAGAGATAAAAGGGGATATTTTGAATTTATGATTCACGATTAGAATTTTTTTGTCAATTAATCGTATGTAAAATTCATTAAAATTTTAAGGAGGAGTAAATTAAATGAAGCAAAAGTTAACAAGAATGTTTCTACTTTTCGGATTTTTATCGCTTATTATGGGTTCAGTTTCTTCCGCACACTGCTTGGACAACCGCTGGCTCCAATTGGACAAGTTCTGTAGGGACAACGATATCACAAAACTCAACCTCTCTAAATGCTGCCCACTACGGGGAATTAGCTTATAGCTGGTTTGGCTTATATTCCCCTACAGGCACTCCAACTAAATATTTCCATGTTTACGTTAACACCAAGGCCATACATGAGTATCAAGGGTGTAATAGCAACCCAGGTGCATGTGCAATTAGTTCAGCAACTCACGAATTCGGACATGCACAGTTTTTAAATGACATTGAGAGCGGATACGGTAACACTTCCATTATGAGTTATGAAAGAGATAGAACTACAATAACCACTCCACAGCCACATGACATTAACGATATAAACCCTTATAGATCCAGCGCAAAATCCTCGACCAGCCCAGACAATTACAATCCAATACCGCATGCCGATTGGCCTGAGTATAACTTTAATGAGCTTATTTCTAAACAGTCAGATGTAGTAGTTCAAGTAAAAGTCATAGATACGCAGGAAAAGCCAGTTGATGACAATCTCCCACCAGCTCAACTATCAACTCTCAAAATTCTGGATACTATTCAAGGTGATGTATCTGGCGAAATTATTTTAGATCAGGCCTTAGATTTTGTAGAAAACGGAAATACCTACATTATGATCTTAAAAAAGCAAGGCGATTATTATTATGAAAGTGATAAAAACTCTATTCTTATAGATCAAAATGGCACATATAATAGTAACATCCCTGATTTCAAAGGAAAATTCACAGAGTTCGATACTTTTAAGTCAACGTTTGCCAGCAAGAAATTAAGTTTATAAGCCGAGAAGAAACTATTTCATTTGCTTCTCCGTCCTTTTATGATAAAAGGAGATGAAATAAAGATGAACAGAACCAGACCTACAAAATTACTATTATTATTTTTGTTTGCACTATTGATTACTTCATGTCAATCCTCGACTGAACCTAGTACTGGAAACAATAGCAATACTGGAGATTGGCCTTCTTACACCTTTAAAGAATTAGTCTCGAATTCAGAATTGGTTGTTTATGGAGAAATCACTGACACTAAAAATCTTGACGGTGACCCTCCTTCACAAGAATCAAATCTGAATGTTTTGAAAGTGTTGAAAGGTGACGAAACGAATAAAACAATATCCTTAAAACTAACAGATCCTTCATATTATGTTAGTTCTGATTCTAAGTATGTTATGTTCTTAGAGGATACCGGCTCTTACTATACACAAAAATCGTATAACTCTCTTTTAATCGAAAAAAATGGAGTCATTTCATCTAGTCTTCAAGGATTTAGCGGCGAATTTACAATAGATGAGGTTCAAAATCAGATTTCTAATGTTATGGCAAAATGATTATTAATGAGTCTTAGAGGGGCAGTTTTTTTCTGCTCCTTTTTTTGGTTTAACCGATATGATACTAGGAGTAATGTGATGCACCCGACCGCCGTTCCATTCGAAGACTGGGTAGGATTCGAGCAGATCAAAGTTCTCGTGATTCCCGTCAATAAACAGGGTGGTCCATGGTTTCTCAGTAAGCCATTTTAGCCAAAAGCGATCCTCCGCGTCATCTGCCCACAACAAGCCGAAATCCCCTACGATTATGACATAATCCTGCTTCGTCAGCGTCCTGCCTTCAGGGAAATTCCTTGAATTAAAACGGCTGGCCACACTGATGGAACCGTGAATGTCGCCTGTTATGTAGATCATGGGATTTGCTCCTTTCAGAGAGCGTTTGATTGGATCGCAAAAGCATAGTTCTTCTCCTGCTTCTCCCAGCTTGCATTTATGATAAAACCTCTAAATTCCTTTTGATCTTTTTCATAGTAAGAGCTTAAAGCAGAAGCGATGTGCGTGTCTAATTTGAAGCTATACACACCTTTCTTTGTAACATAGGGAACATTAGTGATTTCTTTGGATGTATATAAATAATCTCCATTAGCATCAAGTAATCCATCGCTTATGGAAAGTGTTTCAGGCGGATTCGATCCAAAATCTATTGAAATCTCTTCGCCATTTTTCAAATATTGAATGTCTGAAGGATTCTTTTTCTCGAATGCAAAGGAAAACGATTAATAAGGATCATCTCCTTCTTTATAGTCAACGCCAATGTCTGCCTGCCAGAATCATAGACAACACGCAGCTAAGCGAAGCCAGCCCCATCCACAGCAATATCGAATAGGACATCCATACACTAATCATGGTGTAATTGTAGTTTACCAAAAAAGGCCAGCCTAGCACCAATAGTAACAACAGCGCTCTGATAAACAGGGTAACACGAGCCTTGATCTTTTGACGACGGATTCCCTTCTCTGTGGCAAAATCGCTTCTCCCTCCTGCCAGCCGGATGAGTTTAAACGCAATCCCAATCACAGTGAACACAACTAACAACGAAGCTATCCCATCCATTAGGATATAGGTATCATCATACTTAAAGGTCTTCATCTGCTGCCCTTGCATCTGATCATAGATATTCTGGGCAATGAGCGTGGGTGCGGTAGAGTTCAGGTTAGCCAGTACGAACACGCCCTCCTTCCGCTGCGGATCGATGATTACCTGGGAGGAATAATTCGGGTTGCTTCCGCTATGACGGATTTCATGCGTCTCCGAGTTTTGGCTCCAGCCGAAGGCATAGAATAGATTCTCACTTTCTTGCCCCGCTGTACGGTGGTCAGGATCATGCGATTGCCCAATGGCCTTCTGCAGATCATCCGGGATCTTGCTGCTTCCCATCTGGGCATTAACCCAGTGCTGCAAATCGTTCAAGTTGGTCACCAGATACCCTGCGGCTATATTGCCGTAGTATCTGGGAGCATCGTAGGCCATGCTTTTGCCAAAAAACACCCGATACCCCTGCGCAAACTGCCCCGGCTTCCGTTCCTGTCCTGTCGAGAAATAGCTGTCGTTCATCCCCAGCGGCTTAAGGATGTGCTCCGTCACATAATCCTGATAACTCATCCCTGTCACCCGTTCAATGACCGCTGCCAGAATATCGTAATTCACCGTTGCGTACTGATAGGCACTGCCCGGCTGGGTATCCAGCGCAAGGCTGGATATGTTATGTATGGTCGATGTAAGCTGCTCCTTACCCGAACCTTCGGGGATCAGGCGGATGCTCCAAGACGGAATACCGCTGGTATGTGCGAGTAGGTGGTTAATTGTGATCTTGGCCTTCTCCCCCTTATAGGCCGGAGCAAACTCTGGCAGGTATTGCGAGACATCATCGGTATACTTCAAGGCTCCCTGATCCTGTAGCATAATCACGGCCAGAGCCGTGAACGCCTTGGTCGTTGAGCCTATTTCAAAAAGCGACTCCGCTGTAACTTGCCTTCGCTGCTCCTTATCGGCGTAGCCGTAGGTTTTAAATTCGGTCTTACCGTTACTGGTAGATAGGATCGCTACACCTGGGGTCGCTGTTTTGTCCATGATACTCTGCACCATAGCGGACTCACTGTCAACCTCCCCTGAGGCCAAAAGAGTTCCAATCTCATGCCAACATGCAGCCGTAGCAAGGATCACGATCAGCATCATCGCAATACCTTTTAGCAGCATTTCTGTTCTTCGCGTTGTCTTCTTCATGATTAAACTCCTTCAAGATCGGTCGTCTGGTTCATTATGAACTTATCTAGTAAGACGCCTTGAAGCAGCCCTTCCCTGCACAACGAGGGTAAATCCAAAAGCTTGCCTTGACCTTGAAGTATACTTCAACCCTTATAGTGAAATATAGTTAATGGTACACTTAAAAAACGGGCAAATATGCTTTTAACGAAAGAGGTATATGATGAGAAGTAAATTTAATGGAGAATTGTCGGGGATTCTATTCCTGATTCTAGCGTTTGGTGCTTCTGTATTTATCGGGAAAGAAATGTTATTCGCTGTACTAGCAATTATGGTTCTATTGGCACAATTAGGTATTTATACTTTTCACCTCAAAGAAAGAGGTAAACTGTTCTGGGTCTATGCAGTTGCCCTCGTAACCGAGATTTTATTCTTAGTCACTAATGAGTTTTGGTTGTTCATACTCGCTACTTTACTGCTTATCGTCGCAGGGGCATGGAATGTGTTTTGGGCTGGTGAAGTGCGTAAGAGCGGGAAGGTTTTGCTAGTAGTTCGGAGAGTGCTGTACGGTATTGTCGCTTTAGTTTCCAGTGTAGTTTGGATCGTTAATATCTATGCTCAGCCGATTACCCGGTCCGTTACTCTGCCAGCTGATTTAACTGCTGAAGTCAACAATGACCAGCTTGATTCTCCAACCACCATGTTGAAAAATATAGAAACTATGAATTCCTACGGCAGCCGTACAACGGGCTCAGAAGGTCACAATCGGTTCATTGCCTGGTTACAGCAGCAGGTGACGGATATGGGGCTTACTGTGTACCGTGATAAGTATACTTTTGATCGCTGGGAAGAGAAGCGCAGCTCTGTGACCATAGATAACGAGGATATTCATGTATCCTCTGCGTTTCCTTACTCAGGCGAGACCGATACAAATGGAGTTACCGGAGAGTTTGTCTACACCAAACCTGGTAAATATGAGGAAGCCAAGGGCAAAATAGCCGTCGTTGAAATCAAGAACTTTAAGAATTTCCCCATGGCACTGGTGATGAATATACACGAAAAATTTCGGGCACCAGGCGGTATTCCTTCAGATGAGGGCGATCTGGTCCTTACCACAGCTTTGAAGCATGCTAAATTGGACGAAGCCAAGGAACAGGGCGTCAAAGCAGTCATTATCGTCTGGGATGGTGTTTCAGATGAAAAGGCTGAAAAGCAATACCTCCCCTTCACCGAGCATTATTTCGGAATCCCGGCAGTATGGGTCAATAAAACAGATGGGCAGAGAGTGGTCAACGCAGCTAAGGAGCTTAAAGTGGGCACAGTAATTTTAGAGGCAGAAACACAGAAAAATGCGCCGACTGAATCTTTTTATGTGAAAATTGCAGGAAAGAACAAAAAGGAATCGATCATCGTTAATACGCATACTGACGGTGTAAATGTGGTAGAAGAAGACGGTGCGATTGGAATGCTCTCCATGATTCGTTACCTGCAGCAGCAGGAGCAGCCAGAACGGACTATGATCTTCGCCTTTGTAACAGGACATTTCAGATTGCCCGAATTCAAAGGTACCTCGCAGGCAACCTCAACCTGGATGCAGGCACATCCTGAACTGTGGGATGGTACAGATGGGCACCTGAAAGCCGTGGCAGGACTCACTGTAGAACATCTAGGCAGCTTGGAATGGAAGGACAATGCTTCCGGACAATATGGACCCACTGGAGAAATAAGCACTGAATTTGCCTATGCAGGAAATGAAATCATGGAAGCCATTTGGAAGAAAGCCGTTGAAGATAGAAGTAACACCAGGACCGTTATCTTACGCGGACATAATAAGTTTCAATTCGGTGAGAGTCAGCCCCTGTTCAATGCCGGGATTCCAATGATTGGACTCATCCCCATGCCGGATTATCTCCTGGTAGATAGCGCAGACAGAGAAATGGATAAATTCGATGTGAATCTGATGCACGAACAAGTCGGGTCTCTATTGAAGGCATTACAGCTTATGGATCGTACAGAGACTACCGCGCTGGGGACGGCAGATAAATATTCGTTTTTCATTGGGCGGAGTAAGTAGTTGAATGGTAACAGCTAACACCGAAAGCAAATTACAATGAGCGTAGTTATGGTATTATTATATTCGAGTTTTTGAGTCTATCAATCTTCTTATACCGGAGGGAAACATGGATATCACTGAATTTCAACAATGGGTTAGGGAATATTACAAGAATCGTAACTGGTCGGACTTAGATATATTTGTTCGTATTGGATTTCTTGCTGAAGAAACTGGGGAAGTCGCCCGCGCAATTCGTGCATTAGAGATTGGCAGGGATCGTCCAGACGAGGTTGCAGGCACATTTCAAGAGAATAAAGCTGAATTAACAGAAGAACTTGGAGATGTTCTAGGAAATCTCATTGTCATCGCCAATAAATATGATATATCGCTTGAAGATATCTTGATATCGCATAAGCAAAAGCTTCAGGCACGCTATTCAGAAAATTAAAATAAATGCAAAAATAGGAAGAAGGTATACACATGAAGCTTTGTGGAGTCTGTATTCTGACTGACAATGCGCCGCGCCTGGCTGCTTTTTATGAAATCGTGCTCAAGGAGTCTCCGGTTGTTGAAGGTCAGCATTATGGATTCGACAGCGCCCAGCTTGCGGTCTACAATCCGGGCCAAGTGAATGTGGTCAATGACAAGAATATGTCACTAATGTTCTATGTTCATGATGTCTTGGCTGAATATGACCGTCTGAAGCAAGCCATCCCCGGTATCGGGATTACCTCTCCACCTGAGCGCAGACCGTGGGGCGCCTATTCCTTCTGGTTCCTTGATCCCGACGGCAATACGGTTAGCTTCATTGAGAAGAAGGATCTACCGTGATATACCAGTACACACCGTACTTATCGACGACTTCAGCACAGCAGGAGCTCCAGGGAAGGGCGCCTAACGGAAATAACACCGTGCCGCCCTTCGCTAGCATTTCGTATGCCTTGTTCACTTCTTCTTCACGCTCAAAGTTAATCCCATAACTCATAGTTGGACGTGATCCCTCTAGTGATGATGAGAGCATAATTCTAACCAAATTATCATTGTGTGATTCGCTGACAGCAAATACTTCTTGTCCATCTCTAAGTAATGATGCGTGCATAAATGTGCCATCCGGGAATCTCTCATGATAGCCCAGGGTAAGTCCAAAGGCTTCTGAATAAAATGCTACAGCTTCAGTGGTATTCTTAATGTATAAGGTTGCTCCTAGTTTCATGGTGTACTCTCCTCATAAATCACTTTGTTAGAGCCTTGATCGATTTTTATTTTTCTAAAAAAACCACTCAATTAATTGAGTGGTTTTAAGTATTCGTAGTGCGATTATTTTTAGAGCGAACACTGCGAGTATTTTTGATTTGTTCCAAACACTTCTCATACTCTTCTGTTTTCTCAATAACTTTAATCCAATCGTCTTCCTGTAATGGACCTATGTATTTAGCATTTTCTATGTCTTCTCTATCAACAATTTTAGCTTGATTGATAACTATCCAGGATTTCTTCTTTAGAGGGATCTCTCTCCACTCTTCAATTCCCACCTTCCAGTAATCCCCCTTATGTCTTGGTGGATCATTCGGAGATGAACCTGTAATAGGCAAACAGTATACATCATCTTCATCAACGAATACGACAAGATTCGGCCTAAACTTTCCATCGGTTGGATATTTGTTCGTATTCGCGGTAAATTTCGTATATGTCTTTAGGTAGAATAAGCATTATTTCTTCTTGTACCCCTCTGCCCATGATACATGCTCAGGATTATTTCGATCCAATACTATCTTTCCGTCTTTTCTAGGCAATCGTTTAGCGGTTTTAAGGAAAGACTTACTAATACCTTCAGATGTTTTATTCACTTTTGACTGATCTCCAGTAATTGCACCCATGTCTTTTTCCTCCTTATCCTTTTCTTCTTTATCCACATTCCCCACCTCCTAATATATACATATTAGAAGATATCGAATGCAGAGTCTGTCTGTTCTAACTGTCTTAAAATGATAGATTTGAAATCTATCAAAACAAGAAATTGTCTACACTTGTTCAAGATTGTCTTCGATTGTCTATAATTGTCCAGTAATTACAACACGTAATACCATAATAAACCATATGCCGAGCGTTAGTTCGTGAAAGATTGTATTATAGAATGTTCAAACTATTTCTCTAACTGCCGAACATTATTTCAACTTGATATTTCCCAATAAAAAAAACCGAAGCTGCCTATGCCCCGGTTCCTTTACTACTAAATTTATGCCTCTTTAAATAGAGCTTTTGTCCTCGCCAAAAACCTCAATCATCATTAACGCACCTATTTTGTAGCCTTGGGTAAAAGATAATGCCGAATTTAGCGAACAGGATTCACTATGTAGCTCCATCGTCTCCTCGACCTGATCGAAATCTTCTTTTGGTAGTCTCTCTTTAAGCATTTCTAATGAATCAATAATCCGCTGATTAATCCTTCGCAATTCTGGATCGTTTGGCTTCATCCGCTCATTGGGACGCAAACTCCCATAATACAAATCCTCCAAAATCATGATTATCAGGCCTCCCTTTGAATGTGACGCTTATACTTGTGGATAATAGTGATCCTCTATACCAAGTTTACTTGATAATTCGGGTATATATTGTTTTTTATGCAGTATTCGCATAGAATCACACCCCCAACAAAAACAGGCCCATATGCCGATGTTTAAAGAAAATAAATTATAGGGCTAGTGCGGACGCTTCGTTAAGCAAACGGGCAGTTTAACGCAAAAAACAATCAAAGAAAAACGCGGACATAATCTGCCCGCGTTTTAAGTAATCAGGAATATTAGATGCCTTCAACGATACGCTTAGAGCGCAGCGACACTTGCTCCAATAACTCGTCTTCATCAATAGTGAGCAGTTGACGGCCTTGCATTAACACTTTTCCGTTAACGATGGTGGTGTCCACGTCCGCTCCGTTAGCGCTGTATGCGAGCAGTGAATGGATGTTGTGTATAGGCTGCAAGTGCGGTTTTCTCATATCAATCAAGATGATATCTGCCTTCTTCCCGATTTCCAATATGCCCACCTCATGGGCAATGCGGAGCAATTCCGCACTTCCAGCCGTCGCCATGCGAAGAGTATCCATAGCGGGAAGCTTCGTAGGGTCCCCGTAATCCAACTTTTGCAGCCATGTTGCCGCCCGGATTTCCTCGAACATATCTAACGTGGTGGCGCTGCCCGCCCCATCCGTGCCTAAACCAATGGTAATCCCTTGGTCAGCCATCTCCTTGATCGGCGCTATGCCGCAGCCAAGCTTGAGATTGCTTACTGGATTATGGGACACGCCACCCCGCATACTTTTCAAATACACAATATCACGGCGATTTAGATGCACGCTATGTGCGAGGAGCACATGTGCCCGTTCAAACAGACCGAGGTGATACAAATATTCGGTTGGGGTTTGATTATACTTTTCCCGAATCTGATTGACTTCCTCTTTCGTTTCGGCCAAATGAGTATGTATAGGAATGTTCTCCTGCTCCGCCCAGTCGATAATCTCTCTAAAGGGCTGCGGAGGAACTGTGTAAGGGGAATGCGGCCCCAGCATGGTCGTGATTCTGCCTTCTGCTGCACCGCTCCAGTGACGAACGAGATCGAGCGCCTCCGACATTCGCCGCCCTTTGTCATTATCGAGGAAAACCAAACCCCGCGTTAAAGAAGCCCGCATACCGACCTCTTCTACCGCTGCCGCGATTTCATTCATGTGGATGTACATGTCGGCGAAGGCAGTCGTACCCGATTTAATCATTTCCGCCATCGCGAGCTTCGCTCCCCAATAAATATCCTCTGGCGTCATTCGTGCTTCAGCAGGAAGCATCTTTTGGTTTAACCAATCCATAAGCTTCAAATCGTCGGAAAAGCCCCGCAATAAGCTCATAGACGAGTGTTGGTGAGCATTGATCAGCCCGGGCATTGCTGCCATACCCTCGCCATGAATGACCACATCTGCCCCAGTGGATATGATGGACTGAATGTCCGCTATGCGGTCCCCGTCGATGAGAATATCCCCGATATATGGTTCCTCGTTTCCCATGGTTAAGATGGTCGCGCCTTTGATTAACGTCTTCATCGTGACAGCCTCCTTTTCTAGGGTTTATACTAAACCTTGACGTTGAGTGAGGGTCAAGAACATAAAGGGGTCTGTCTCATGAAAATAAAAGAAGTCGCTGATATGCTGAAAATATCGCAGCGCGCGATTCGGTTTTACGAAGAAAAAGCTCTTATTGCTCCTTCCAAACAAGATGACAATCAGTACCGGAGGTTTGACGAAGAAGATATTTGGCGCTTGCAGACGATCATTGCACTCAGGGAATCAGGAATGCCGGTTAGTGAGATTCGGACTGCACTATTGGATATTGAAGCCAAAGGAAACAGTCAATTACGATACCTGTTGGAACTCCAGCGATCCGTCATGTTCACCAAGTGGGTCGAAATGCAGCAGATTATCGAGACAACAGATCAAATGATTGAAACCCTTAAGAATGACAATACCCTTCCCCTTGATGACATTTACATTCTGGCGGAGGGTTCGAGAAGACTGAGGGAACAACGGACATGGAAGGATAAGTGGGGGTATGACCGCTTGGCCGGCGTTCACGATCAGTTGGTTCAAGAGGACACACGGAAATATGGGGACTATGATGAGGCGCTGCGCCTCGTCGTGAAATGGGTTTCGCCAATCCATGGAGAACGGGGCTTGGATATTGGAACGGGTACGGGAAATTTGGCCGGCCGCCTGATCCATGAAGGCGCGGTGATGGCTGGGGTGGATCAGTCCAACGAAATGTTAAAAGAGTGCCTGCGCAAATTTCCCGAGATGGAGACCAAGCTTGGCAATTTCCTGGCACTTCCGTACCTTGACGGGAAATTTGATTTTATTGTTTCGAGCTTTGCCCTGCATCATCTGACGAGCGGCCAAATGCTGCTCTCTATTCAGGAGATGCGCAGGGTCTTAAAACCTCACGGAAGGATTTGCGTCGCGGATTTGATGATTGACGGGGAAGGAAGCACAGCGCATGAAGGTGATGAGGATTCTATTCTACTCCCCAAGCTCATTGATTTATTAGAGGATAGCGGATGCATCACGAAACACCTTAAAGTAAATCGATTGTTGCATGTTGTTTTAGCAGTACCTATTCAGTAAGCCAAAAGCTTACCCTTGCGTCAAGGTTTACCATTCTGCATGTGGATGCACCCGAAGCCAGACAGAGGCCGGTAACTCCGTTCATGCCGGTATAGAAACGCTCAAAGACCGCCTCCGCCAGCCCCGGGCCGTTATTTTCCAATCAAGATCGTCCATGCACTTACCTGAACCTCCGGATCTACCCGGATCCAGTAAAAAAATGAAGGGTTATCCTTAAGAAAGGGTAACGGCCTTGGTCGTTGAACCGAGTTCAAAGAGCGACTCTGCAGTAACAGGCCTAAAATGGAGGGTAGCAAAATGAATAAACCCCATGGAATAATTGTATTCGGGGCAAATGGAAGCGGAAAGACTACACTTGGATGTGAACTGGCGCACCTATTGAACTTTAAGCATATGGATCACGAGGATTACCACTTTAAAAAATCAGAAATTCCATATACCGCAGTACGTCCTTATGAAGAGTGTTTGAGTTTAATGTTTGCCGACATTGAGAAATATCGTTCATTTATCCTCACTGCTGTCACGGGTGATTTTGGCGACACAATTCCTAAGTTTTATAACCTCGCCGTATTTATCTCAGCACCAATTGAAATACGTATGGAACGTATAGAGCAACGTGCGTATAACCAACATGGAGAACGCATACGCAAAGGTGGTGATATGTACGAGCAGCATTTAAAATTTATTGATTTCGTGGCTTCGCGTTCGCTGTCAAAAATTGAACAATGGGTGGAAACCCTAACGTGTCCTGTAATACATATTGACGGTACCATTGATTGGCAGACGAATGCGACGACTATAGCGAAACGTTTTTATGAGATCGAATGCCAAGCCCGGACCGTTATCTCCAATATGGATTGTTCACGCGGCTCTAGGAACCTCTTGAGTCCACCTGGATGACCACCTGATCTGCGGTATGCCTAACCGCATTCTGTAGTAGATTGACCAGGATACGGAATAGCTGCTCGCCGGGGATTGTAACTTGCAGGCTCTCGCCTTCCACGGTGAGCTTCAGGTCCCGCCGGGTGGCCTCCGGCTGAGCAGCATGGCGGCTTCTTCGGCTATGGTCCGCAGGTCAACGTTCAATGAGAATTTACTTGTATTGGATTAATAGGGCATAATAAAGAGGACGTAAGTTCTTGAGTGATTATTTTTTATAATGGAGGAATGTAGCATGGGGATTTCTATTTATTACACTTGTATGAGAAATCATAACCTTACGGACATTGAGAAGCAAGAGATCACGGCCATCATTGATCAATACAATGCGGATTTTGAGATGAAGGATATTGGAGAAACATTTCATGTGTATGACTATGACCAGGATGAACCGACAGAAATTTTTGCAGGTGCAACAAAGCTGCCCCTTTCAGACAATTTTGAAGATACAGTGCATGCGCTGTTTTATTGGTTGACCTGTTTGACGGATATTAGAAGAAGGATTTCTAATGGGGATTGGCATGTGCATCTAGATGATACAGATGCCATTTGGGATGAGGAAACGGGTTGGCAAATGCCCGAAAATTAATAGGCTAAGGTGGAATATGGTTGTGTGCGTACAATAATAGGTTCATTGCCAACAGACTTTAAGGCGTTTTATACTCTTAAGAATGGCAGTGGTTATCCGCTTAATCTTTTGTATACTTCATATGGAGATAGTGTTATTCCATTTACCTTGCTTTCCTTAGATGATATTAGAGATACTAAGAAATTTTTCTGCGATCGCGATAATTTAATGAGCGAATATTATAGCGATGAGGAAATTAGTAAGCTAGATTCTCGTATTAAGCCCTATTTATTTAACAAGGATTGGTTTCCTTTTGCACAGGTTGTAGGAGGTGCATTGTACCTAATGTTAGACTTTGACCCGACAGAACATGGTACAGCTGGGCAAGTTATCTTTTATGTACATGACCCTGATTTTGTTTATTTTATAGCCCCAACCTTTTCAGAACTTTTACAGGATACTATTCAAAATCTTGAAGATGATTGGTATGAAGAATGCAGATGAAAAGCACGAAACGCAAGTTGTACGACAACAGCAGCAGTCTAAGACTTATTTAGTCTTATTCTGCTGCTGTTACTTTTAATGCGTCTGTCTGTAACACCTCATTCCCCAACCTTCTTCCTAAAACTAAACCGAGCCCCACCCATCTCCGAGCGGGAATAGGTCAGTTCCCCGTTCAGCCGAGCCGCGATCTGGCGGCAGATGGCCAGGCCGAGGCCGGTGACTCCGTTCGCTCCAGTGTAGAAACGCTCGAAGACCGCTTCCCGCTCCTCTTCTGCCAGCCCCGGACCATTATCTTCAATATGGATTGCCCACTCGGCTCCCGGAATCTCGTGTTCCACCCGGATGACCACCTGATCTGTGGTATGCCTAACCGCATTCTGCAGCAGGTTGACCAGAATACGGAACAGCTGCTCGCCGGGAATCGTAACTTGCAGGCTCTCGCCTTCCACGCTGAGCTTCAGGTCCCTCCGGCTGGCCTCCGGCATGAGCAGCATGGCGGCTTCTTCGGCCATGGTCCGCAGGTCAATGTTGGCGGCGGGCCAATGCTCGTCAACGGCTTCCAGCCGGGAGAGCTGGAGCAGCTTGTCTACCATATCAATCAAGCGCTGCGATTGGTTGGTAATGACCTCCAGCCCCTCCTCCTGCGTGACCACCTGATCCTGAATAGCGAACACGAAGCCGTGGATGGACATCAGGGGGGTTTTGAGCTCATGTGAGATATTCTGCAGGAATTCAATCTGGTTCCGCTGATGCTGCTGGATGCGCCCCGACATGGACTGGAAGGTGGTCATCAGCTCCCCGATCTCGGTCCGGTCCCCCTGCGGAAAAGGATTGCCCTGTGCATAGGAAGGCTCATATCGCCCAACAGCTTCCTTCAACCGGTTCAACGGACGCACCACCCGTGAGACGGCGAACAGCCCGATCGCGAGAATCACCACAAAACTGGCTCCGATGGACAGCAAGGTGGTTCGCATGAGTGAGCCGTATAAGGCTCTAAGCGAAGATAGCGGCGAGTAGATGAAGATTTCATCGGACAGCCCTCTCAGCTTTTCTTGCGCATATAGGACCTTCCTGCCGTGTAGGAGGGCAATTCCATTTTTCCCCGTAGGCGTGTATTGTAGTTGCTTCCCTTCCTCCTTCTCATCACTGGCATCAACGATCCTCTGGTTGCCATCCAGAATCATATAGTCCGCGTTCATCATCAGGCCCTTGACGACATACTTGAACTGCGTGCTGTTCAGATTGTTGAGGTCACCATCGCTTAGCAGCTTCTGCGCCTTCCCTACCTGTCCATGCAGCTCAGCCTTCACCTGATTCATCAGGATGTCGTCGATCAGATGCACGAACAGCATCACCGTAATTGCTACCGTGATGAGCATGGCAATGCAGAGCGAGAACAGCATTTTACCGCGAATGGTCCGCATGGCTACACCTTCCGCACGGATGCCCGGTATCCGAAGCCCCACACCGTATCAATTAGAAGTGTGGAGTGGTGCTCGGCGAGCTTTTTGCGGATTCTTTTGACCACATCATCTACAACCCGGACATCCCCGAAAAAGTCATATTCCCACACCTGCTGAATCAGATGCTCACGCCCGAAGGGCCGTTCCAGATGGGAGGCCAGGAAAAGCAACAGGTCGAACTCCCGCGAGGTCAAGCTTACTTCCTCTGCATTCACCGTTACTTTCCGGTAATCCGCGTCAATCTCCACATTCCCGGACTTGCAGACTTGCTTCGCCGTTACCACCTGGGAGGTCTCCTCCGCAGCAGCATTACCCGCTCTAGCCAGACGCAGCATAGACTTCACCCGGCCCACCAGCTCACGCGGATTGAACGGCTTACTCAGGAAGTCACTACAGCCCAGCTCCAGCCCCTGAATCCGGTCACTCTCCTCGCCGCGTGCAGAGATCATAATAATAGGAAGCTCGGTGAAGGTACGCAGTTCGGTGAGCAGCGCCAGACCGTCAATCCCCGGCATCATAATATCGAGAATCAGGCAATCCGGGTGCTCTGTACGGACATGCTCGACCAGCGTGCGGCCATTCGAGAACGAAGTCACCTCGTACCCTTCCTTGCGCAAATATTCCGAGAGCAGCTGTAAAATGAAAAGATCGTCGTCTACGACTACTATTTTGGCCATCGTGTGTACCCCTTTACCGTCCTAATCTAGTTCTATCATACAGGGTTATATAGGCAGATAAAAGACAGGACCCGTCTTAAGCCCCGCCTTCCCCTTCTTCGAAAAAGATGTGAAGCTCTGTTCTTACATATCCGCAGACTGACCGTCACAACATGTCTCACTCCTCAATAGTATAAAACTAAAGGGGGAGTGATTATGACTCGCAGGGTTAGCCGATTCCTCTCATGCCTACTGGCTGTTGCGGTTATAACACTTTGCATCCACATCGCCGCAGCTTCTGCTGTCAGCAAAGTGTCCATTACATCCACGACTGTTACCAAATCCGTTATCAAGGTCCGTCCTTACACCAGCAACCCCGCATTATCCAAAGATGAGCAAGCGAAAGCCTATCGTGAATATAAGAATCTGACACGTGTCGTTATGATAGAGAAGTATGTACTGTCCGGTCAAGGGACCAAGATAAAGATTGGCATTGGTGCAGGCTTCATGTTACCTGGCGGATACATTGTCACTAACAATCACGTGGCCCCCGCCAGCTATAATGGAAAGAAATTGCGATTCCAAATCACTTTTTATGCGCAAAAATCGGACGGGTATCTGCTTGGCTCACTAGTGGCAACAGATCTTAAGGAAGACCTCTCCCTGCTGAAGATTGACGCTAACAAAATCCCCAACACCTATCAGGACAGCTATTTCAAGGAGTTCAATCTTGTGCCAACGGCCAACGAAAAGGTGACGGTCATCGGGCACCCTACCAAGCCAATAGGAAATTCAGACACTGTGACTACCAAAAGGCACCTCTGGACACCGCTCTACGGAACATTCACCGCCGATGATGTGGCCGTTATCCGGAAATCAAAAAATGCGTCAACATCCGATGTGTACACGCACTCCATGGAATTCAATGTGCAGACCTGGCCCGGGAATAGTGGCAGTGCCGTCATAGATTCGAGCGATAAAATAGTCGGCGTAATCTCCTCCACGATCCTTGGTGAACCCCGCTCCTTTGCCACCAGTTCGAAGCTTATCTTACAGTTCATCGACAATAACCATTTGTCAGAAGCCATTTTCGGACACGCCGCTGGCGGAGGTCAGAGTTAGTTAGGTGAATAGATCAAAAGCGGGACTCTTCACGAGCCCCGCCTTCTGTGGTTATAAGTATGCTGCTGCGGAAGACTGCAATGACTGCATTATTTCTTCTTTGGTGTCACAGCTTTGGCTGCCGTTTTTTGTTTGGCATGTGGGGCTACTGACTTTACTGTTGCTTTGTGTTTGGCGGCTACGGCTGTTTTTGCAGCAGCTTTGTGTTTAACGGTTACGGCTGTCTTTACGGCCGCTTTGTGTTTGGCTGGGGTAGCAGATTTCACCGCTGGTGCAGTTACCTTCACCTCTTTCACGGATTTCACAACAGGCGCCGTTGCTGCGAATGCGCTCGTGGAGCCGCCCACTACACTTACCACTGCTAATACTGCGATTACTCTTCTTGTCCATTTGATCATTTCAATCACCTCTTCTTTGAAAGTATCTTCATCTTAGCAGGCGATTGCGGGAATTCTATGGAACAAGTATGAGTAAAGTATATGAAAATAGCGTTATAGAATGTGAACGGTGGCAACGTCCTTGCCTGCCCACAGATTGAAGCTGTACCCCGGTACCCACAAATGCCACGGTGCAGCGTCCACAATAAAAGCCACATCCGCATACGTATCCCAGGTACCCTCCACTTGACTTGTAATCCTGACCAATACGGTCCAGGTATCCCCTTGCATGATCCCGTCTATGATCTCCCCATAGTCAACTACGATATCGCGTATCCATTCATTTCTTGAAAATTTGCCGGGGTCTCGATGCCAGGTTATTAGAGCTTGTGCGTGCCTAATATCGTTCATGGGGTTACCAGCCCCAGACCATTCATTACATAGGGACGAGCAATGTCTGTAAGCGCACCGGTCCCGCTCTTCTCTCCGGCATTTAACCAATAATGCGCAGCGCCATAGATGGCTGAACCTGTCATAGCCGCCATGATCTTTATATGATCAATGTCCACCCCTCAACTGGTCACATATATCCTCCGTGAACTCCTCTGCATTCACCACTTGCTCTGGAATCCTCTCATGAAAAGCCTGTTCTGTGACTTCGTCCAGCAAAGCATATTTATCTTCAAAATGGGCATAAAAGGTGGCGCGGTTAATGGTTGCCTCCTGAGCGATATCTTTAATGGTGATTGCATCATAGCCTTTTCTCTGCAGCAAATCTCTGAACGCTGTTCGAATTAACTGTCGTGTGCGCAATACCCTCGGATCTTCCTGATTTACCATGTCTATATCTCCTTGTTAAACATCAATATTCACAATGTGTTGCCTATGCAACTTTCCTCTAACTCTGCCGGTTGAACTCTCAAGCACGCAATATTATTATCTTATCAGACAGGTGTTGCTTAAACAATCTGTGAATCATTCTTATGTTCAATTATAAGAGGAGGATCATCATGAAAGCTATTGCTTTAACAAGCTTTGGAATTCCCGAAGTGCTAGAAGAACTGGAAGTTCCCGTTCCCGCAATTACCGGCACACAGGTTCTCGTCGAAATGCGCGCCTCATCCATCAATCCCGCAGATGTTCTATTTCGCAGCGGCGCAATTCTTGAGAGTCCGATGGCCGATAAATTTGCGGATCAATTTCAATTGCCGCTTGTTCTTGGTAATGAAGTAGCCGGCATTGTTAAAGAGGTTGGCAGGAAAGTCCGTCATTTCAAGCCGGGGGATCGTGTCTTGGGAATGATTCCGAGAGGTTCCTACATGGACTATGTTGCCGTGGAGGAAGATCTCCTTGCCATCATTCCTGAGAGTCTGTCCTTTGAACAGGCAGGTGCCGCGCCTACGGTTGCCCTGACCGCCTGGCAAGCGCTGTTTGAGCATGGTCAGCTTCAACCGGGACAACGCATCCTTATTCAAGCTGGCGCTGGAGGAGTAGGACATGCTGCAGTCCAGTTAGCCAAGCAACATGGAGCATACGTTATCGCAACCGCGAGGGACTATAATCATGATTTCGTCAAAGGACTTGGTGCAGACGAGGTGATCGATTATACGAAAGCCGACTTCGTCACCCAGATTACAGAGTCTGTTGATATTGTTTTGGATTCCGCTATGGACGCATCTACTTTCGGGACAGGGTTACCGGGAGACATCGGGAAGAAAAACTACTCGGTCATCAAGGATGGCGGGACCTATATATCAGTGGTGGCCTTCGCGCTTAATCAACAACCGAAGATCCGCGGCATTCACGCCTACTTCTTCCAGGCAAGAGCTAACCGTACCGATTTTGAATCCATTGTCCGCCAAATGCAAGAGAATAAATTGAATATCCATATCCATGAGGCCTATCCCTTCACTGCCCAAGGCCTGCTTCAGGCGTATCGCAAAAGTGAAGAGTCAACCAAACGGGGAAAAATCATCATATCGAAAAATCTTGGATAAACATCGTGACTAGGAAGTGCGTGAAGAAAGCCCCATCCCTTAAGGGTTAGGGGCTTTCGTATCTCATCCACCGGTCAATGATCGGCTGGCCGCTCAGGTGGAGCATATCATGGTGATCTTCGCAGAGGAGCCATTGAACCTTTTTGGAGATCAGGTAATACTCATTCAGGTGGCATAACTCAGGGATCACCTGGAGAATCGCCACCGTCTTCCCCTCATACAGCCACAGCTTATCATACCGGTCCTCGGCAATGAACCAGATGGATTCATCCTGGATGATCTCTCTCTCAAAATGCGTTTCCACTGATCTTTGCGAACTTCATGTAGCCCGCTCCGGTCCAGCTTCAGCGACTTGATTAATTCTTCGATCTCTGCGCGGACAGATAGGGAATCCACAGGCTCACCTCATTTTCAGTTACATAATGGACTTTGACAGTCGAATCAGCCTCCATCCTGTTATCCCTTCTCCCCTCTCATCTGAATCACCTTATATTTGAACAACAGCGTAATCCCCAGATTCATCAGAAAATGAACAAGGATCGGAACCAGCAAATTATCCGTCTGCCCATAGACCCACCCGAAGACCAGGCTCGGGATAGTGATGTTCAGTAGCATTAGCGGCTTCGTGTAGTACTGGACATGCATTCCCACAAACAGCACCGTGGTGAGTACGATAGCGATCCAGGGGTTGGGAAGGTAGAGGGTGAGCACATTTTGTATAATTCCCCGGAACAGCAACTCCTCAAATAAAGCGCCTGCGAGTGTGAAGAATAGAATCGCAGTAAGCGAATAGTTCTGATAGCTCTTATTCGTCTCGTCAATATAGCTGGCTGGTATGAGCAGGGTCAGGATGATCCCGAATAACAATAGGCTGATTGTGGGAAGAGCAACGTATACTGCCAGTTGCAGTGGATTTTCAAAGGATAACAGATCCTTCAGGTTCAGGACATCGTAGATAACAAGGGCAAAGATAACGGCTGCGCTGATCAGGGCGAAGGCGAGGAAAACCAGTACAGCATCTTTCGGATTGAATTCTTTTTTGCCTGGTGGCGGGGTCCCGGTAGCACGATTCATAGCATAGCTTCTCTCCTTGTCTTCCAGGTTCTATTTCTGCACGGACAACAGATTCATATAGTTCATCACTTCTGCAATTCCCCTGCTACGATAACATATCCTGTCCTTTCCCAACAACCTGTATAGTCCGCAATGGCACAACCCGAAAGATTGCATGAATGGTATTGCTTGGCTGGGAGGTTCTTGTACAAAATCACGGATAATTAGCGCTTGATTTTTTATATCTCATCCCTTATATTATTTGATGTATCAATAATTGATCCCTCAATAATTGATGAGTCAATTAATTTTCAATAGGAGGGAACTGATGAATGAGGGCTTAACTGAAAAGTGTATTTTGCAAAGGATGCAGTCTTTGAATACCCGGATCAGCAGCGCTTTTTCCGGCTGTACCGGCCTTAGTGCCTCCCGCTTCCGTTTGCTGCAAGAACTTCTTGCTACCGAGGAAGTAAGCCAGAGCGCCCTGCAGAAATCACTTGGCATTGACGGTGCCGCGGTGACCCGCCATTTAAAGCAGCTAGAGTTACTCCAATTTGTCAACCGGCGTACCTGCCCGGACGATAACCGCATTACTCTCGTAAGTCTCAATGAGAATGGCCGGCAGCATGTTAATCATTTTTTGCAGGCTAATTCAGAAGTAGTGGAAGGACTGTTTGCCGGCTTCGATCCCGAAGAACGCCAGGCTTTGGCAGACATGCTGGAACGTATGCACCATAATGCCCAGAATCTCTAATCCCTCGAAGGAGCTGTCTAATATGAGCAGTATACAAAAAGTTCAAGATTTCATGGAAGTGGTTAAAAGCCGCCGGTCGGTCAAGCTTTATGATTCCTCCGTTACCATCAGCCGGGAGAAAATGTCGCAAATGCTGGAAGAAGCTTCGCTGGCCCCCTCCTCCGTCAACTTGCAGCCGTGGCGTTTTGTCGTGATCGAAAGTCCTGAAGCCAAAGCCAAGCTACTTCCGCTGGCCAGCTCCAACAGCAACCAGGTGGAGACATCTTCCGCGGTAGTGGCTGTATTCGGTGACCTGAATTTCCCCGAGTATATGGACGAAATCTTCAGCGACACGGTTGCATCTGGCTACATGCCACAAGAGGTGAAGGAGCAGTTCATGGCTGCCTACTTGCCCCTCCTGCAAAGCTTGTCGTTGGAACAAAAACGCGATACCGTATTAATTGACGCCGGTCTGGTGTCCATGCAGTTCATGCTGGTTGCGCGTGCGCACGGCTACGACACCAATCCCATAGGCGGATACAATAAAAACCAGATTGCCGGTGCCTTCGGACTGGATGCACAGCGTTATGTGCCGGTTATGTTAATCTCCATTGGCAAAGCCGCGGCCGCCGGCCACCCTTCCACCCGCCTGGCGGTTGACCGCACGACAGTATGGCACTAAGCTGTACGCAGCATCGGCATAGCTTGAAGCTCGTGTACAGCGCGCAAGCAAAAAGCTCTTGGGATCATCCCAAGAGCTTCTTACTTGTATACCGGCGGAATCCTCTTTACTGCATCCCCTGCATAATGGCATTGATAATGCCTTGCTGGGTGACGGAGTTATTATAACGGCTGAACAAGGCGAAGCCGTGCTGTCCGTTATAGCCATTGTCCCAATAGACGGGGACGGCCTTGTACTTCTTGGCGGTTGCCGTTACAGCTTTGGCATAGGCGGCGCGGTAGTTATTATTGCTGGAATCGTAGGAAGATTTGTCGATTGAACCGAACTCACCAATTACTACAGGGTAGCCTTGAGTCGTGAATTTATTGTACATGGATTGGAGCTGCGAGTTCAGATAATCCTCCTGTCCCCAGGTAGATTTCTTGGCAGGGTTCGTCGCTGACGCACCCCACTGCGTAATATTCCCCGATTCCTCACCGGCAAAATCCCAAGGGGAATAGTAGTGGGCAGAGATCATGATTCTTTTTTCCGAGCTAGGTATGGTAGAGGATCTATAGGTGTCGGTTGGGAGTACGAAGCCGTAATTGCCCGCCGTATAGTCGATGTTCGTATTCCAGCCCGGAATCAGCAGCCATCTGGCACTATTGTTGCCGCCTGCCTGTCTGACCGTATCCACGAAGATCTGATTGTAGGCATTCAGGTTAGCGTAATACGCCGGATTCGGATTGTTGTAACTGCCGTCAAACACCTCGTTCATCGACTCCAAAATCAGCCGTTCGCCATAATTGGCAAACTTATTCGCGATCTGCTGCCATACCTTCTGGTACTTCTGCTTAATGGCGGTCTGGTTGCCGCTGTTCACCAGGAGCCAGCTGCCCTGAACGGAATTGAAGCCGTCCCCGTGAATATTAATGACCACATAGAGGCCTTCATTGTAGGCGTAATCCACGACTGCTTTCACACGGTCCAGCCATGCCGAGTTAATTGTATAATTAGGAGCGCTGCCGATATAATTCAGATAAGAGACTGGGATGCGGATCGTTTTGAAGCCTGCTGCTTTGACCTTTTGGATCAACTGCGGCGTAATGGTTGGGTTATTCCAGGCCGTCTCACTGGGTATTCCGTTCACCGAAGCTTCGAGCGAGTTGCCCAGATTCCATCCGGCCCCCATCTCGCTGACGATCTGCGAAGCCTGCAAAGATCTGAAGTCCGAAGTCAGCGCGGCTGACGCTTCAGCCGCAGATGCAGATGCGCGGGAACCCGAGCTGCCGAGCAAGGTGGATGCCAGTAATACTAGAGCTAGGCTGTAGACTCCGCATTTTTTGATTTTGGTTAACATATTAGAACCTCCGTTCCTTAGATTGAATTCTAACTACAAGGCAAGACACAAGCATCGCTATCGAAATTCCGAACATCAAAATGTATCCATTATAAAACAGAGTGTTAGTATACTGATTAATCCAGCTGAAACGAAAGACTACGGAATCTTTATCATTTGTGAAGCCGTTTAAGTTCTGTTCCAACTCACTGATTGTGTGTAGTTCACCAAATATCATGAGCACTAAAGTGACAAGTGATAGAGCTGGAATGACTATTGATGTGATTGTTGGGGGCAGCTTTCTTAGAGATTCAATCGATTTCAACACCAAGTGTATGAGGAAAATCGTAAGCAACATCAGACTAAGGATCAGAACTACTATTCCGGGGTTCCCGTTACCTGAAGTCCCTTTTCCAAGTCTATACTTAATGGTACCAATATCGACCGCAAAAATACAAAGTACATTTAACGCCAGCAGGATTATTGTTGACCTATACCTTCTTTTCAAAAGAACACCTCCGGTATAATGAATTCCCCGCCAAATCACATCCTTTCATTATTTAGCGGAGAATGGGTCAACAACTACGGTTGAGGTCGCTTAAGGCTCCAACCCCCACACCAGCTGCCCGTTCACATACCCAGTAATCTGCTCGTGATCGGCGAACTGGGTACCGGCGGCGCGGAAGGAGTAGTCATTCGCCTGATTGTAGTTGGACCAGTCTTGTTTGGAGAAGCGGGTCTGAATCTCGGCGCTCTGGCCGGGGTTCAGGGTGCCCGCGGCACTGGTGAAACCAAGCTCCAGCGCATAGTCGGCACCGGCGGCCGGGGTGTCCAGCTTCACGAAGGTCCCGGTGACATTCGCATTTCCGATGCTGGCCCAGTCGGTCCAGAAGCTCTGCTGCTGCTCGCCGTCAATCGTGTAGTAATACCGGAGCTTCACATCGCTCAGCTGGACCGGTGAATTCCCGGTGTTGATTACTTTGAACTTGGGTGCGATTCCATTGGTCGAAGCACCGGTGCTGCCGTTGTAGGCCTGAATGGTCAAGTCGCCTGAAGGCAGCGGAACACTGCTATCCTCTACGTTCACAGTAAGCACTACCTCTGTTCCGCCGCTAAAATGAAAAGTGATCGCATGCTGGCCGAGCGGGAGCGTGGCAAGATAAGCTTTTCTCAGAACAACCGCAGTATCAGTGGCCGTGTAATCCTGAGTGGGGACAAGTGTGTAGTTGCTGCTCTTCAGACTTGTCAGCTGGTCCCCGTGTAAGGTAAGCGCTACAGATATGTCCTGTGCAAGATTCGCCGCCCGGTCAAACACCGCATGGTCTGGTGAGATGGCAGCGCCTGGTGTAGTATCGATGACTTTTACTTTTAACACGGGATCTTGGCCCTGATTGAAATCCAGGACGATCGAATGCTCGCCAACCGGCAGCGTTGCCAGGAACGCCTTAGTGAGCAGCAGTGTGTTCCCGCTTACGGTATAATCCTCGTTCTCAGTCAAAATGGCGGTACCAGAACGAAGGGCCGTTAACGTGTTACCGTTCAGGTTCATGGTGACGGTCTGGTCGGTCTGATGAGCCGGAGCTTTGTCAAATTCGACCATGGATGGTGTAATGGTTGCGCTTGGATGAGGATTATTGCCCTTCAGATCAGGCAGCTCGTCCAGCGTAATGACATAATCACTCTGGTACAGGGTGGTCAGCGTAGCCGGATAATTGAAGGCCGTACTCATCAGATGCTCACCGTACCATGGCAGGAAGTAGAGCCAGCCCGCTCGCTCCTCGGTCAGATTCTGCACACTGGGAACGGTGTCGTTCTCGGTCATGGCTACCATCTTCTTGCCCCCGGTCAGATCCACCAGCTGATAAAAGGTTGAGCTAATCGCGTCCTCATTCGGCACGCCGGACAGTCCGTCATAGCGGTTGTAGATGGTATTGTATTTATCGTAGCCGACAATATCCACCTGATCATCCCCTGGATACCAGGCCGGAGAAGTGCTGTACACATAACTGTTATAGGTCCAGATCAGGTTGTGCAGGCCGTAGGTCTCCGTAAGCTCGGTATAGAGCTGATCCCAGAGCTGCTTGTACACCTCTGCCCCTGCCGAAGCCCACCAGAACCACGCGCCTTCCCCATTTAATCCCCCGTTGCCCTCAGCCTCATGGTAAGGACGGAAGATCACGGGCACATTATTCTCCTGCAAAATCTGCAACTGCTCTGCCAAGTCCTTGATCGCCAGCTTCAAGTATTTGTACTCCTTGGTTCCGGGAATCACAGCATTGGCGGTATTAAAGTTGGTCTCGGTAGGCTTGTAGGTGGCTTTCTTCCAATCCACAAATTCCCCTAGCTGGTAGGCGGTGAAGTCACGGGGAACGGTAAGGTGCCAGCTGTTGGTCGCAATCCCGCCCTTATTATTCACCCAGTCGATCATGCGGGCGGTTGTGCCGTCCTCCCAGCCATACAGCGGATTATAGTTCATGAGGTCGAAGCCGCGGACTGCCGGATATTTCCCGGTCAGGTTGTGAATCCAGTCAAATTCCAGCTCGGAGTTGCCGTCATTCCCTCCGCCGTAGATCTCCTGCTGGCCCGAGAGCATATGCTTCCCGTACACCTCCGTCAAATAATTCATCAGGAGCTGGGTTTCGGGCGTAGCCTGAGCGTCAGAGAGTACGGGCTGCACAATCAGGGGGTCCAGGTTCGCATGATCCACCGTTAAGGCGTCGAAATAAGCGAATCCCCAGCCTGCTTTTACCTGAATGGTATTGCTGCCTTGATTCAGCTTGTGATAGCCGAAGTTGAAATCCTTCCACGTAGTGGTGTAGGGCAGCATAAACGAACCCTTCGCAGCACCGTTAACGATTAATGCCTGCTGTCTGCCATCCGGGCTCAGCTCCTGCATATAACGGGTCGAGATCGTATACATGCCGGTTGCCGGGACAGTTACGGTGTAGGTTAGCGTACCGGAGTTCTGCATCCAGACAAAACCGCTTCCCGAATAGCCGGGCTTCGGCGTTCCGTAAATCTGGGTCGTCACTTGCAGATCTGGAGTGAGCTGGGCATTCTCGCTTTCGATGGTGATCAGTGCAGGGTCAGCGTGCGCCGCAGGCGGTGCAGTAAGCCCTCCAAGCAGCAGCGTACAGGCCAGCAGCATGGTTCCTGTTCTTTTGAGCCATTTCTTCATAATCTTCCTTCCTCCCCATGAACAAAATGGTAAAACCTTGGTTAACCTATCAGATCATGGTTGCGCTTTCATAGCAAAGATAGCATGTATTCCATAATTTGTAAATACAAATCAGCAAGTGTGCCCAGTGGTATGAATTGCAGAGAGGAAGGAATGTTCAGTCTATCGCGTGCGGAGGGAAGCTAGTGGAAAAAGCACAACTATTCGAGCGCTAACAGGGAAGTTGGAGGTAGCAGTTGGATTAACAACACTTAATTTGTGCAAATCCAGCCGATTTCATAGAATCGGCTGAAAGAAGTGCCTTTTTTCCAACTGCTGCTTAAAAGGAGTGTGATTCAGCGGGAACAAGTGCCTTTTATCCAACTAAGTTTCCTTGTTGATTGGCTTCCCCATCCCCCGTAACGCGAACGGCTATAATTCTATCAAAAGCTTGTTCCTATCAGGCTAATTTCCCCTGCTCAAGGTGAAAAAACCTCCGGGTTGTCGCTCGTCCAAGCGCCGATGCAGCCGATTAGGCAGGCGATATAGGTTCGTAGCACTCTACCTTCTCTGCTATACTCGTATTCTAATGCGATGTTTATTCCCTCGCCCCGCCAGGCGATAATGCGGCCGGAAAATCCGGGCCATTCACATTCTTCATCCAACTGCGGAAGGCCATAGGCCGCGATCGCTTCCTCAGGCGAAGAGTTCATCGTAATTCCCTCAGGTAAAATAACGGGATAAGGCACTTCGATCTTGTCGCCCGAACCAGGGGGAAGGAAGTGGATGGCGCCGATGATCCATTCATCGGGATTCGTATAATGTAGTCCGGTCAGCACATTGATTTTGGGTATACGGTAGAGATCCATCCTCAGAGATGCTTTTGCGCAAGAGATCATGGTGTCGTTGAAATAGCTCTTCGGCGCCGGCATGCGCTTAACGCCATAGGGCTTAAGCACGGCTTGGACCCTCTTGGAGTCATACGGCTGTCCCAGCATGCCGATAAGCTGAACGGCCGGCTCTTCAACCCTATCCACATCCATCTCGATATCCATATTAATATTCATACCCTTATCCATATTCTTGTCCTCCCCTTCACCTGACTTGTACTCTGGTCAACCGTTCCCATTATAACAAATAACGCACTCCAGGGCATATCTCAAGGAGCGCGTTAACGTCTACCTGTAGCGAAACTCAGGTCCGAAATTATGGACGTACCCTAGACACTGTACCTTCACGGGAGCTTCTGCCTATCATCAGCTGCACCGCGATCATGAGCACAGTGACTACAGCTAAGCCGGTTAAGGCAAACTGGAATGAGCCCGAGGCATCCAGGATGCGGCCCACTGCGAGCGGACCCAAGGCTCCGAGAATATAGCCGCCGCCCTGGCTCAGTGAGGACCAGGCGCTGGCCTCTTCTGCCCGCTGTGTCATGAGCAGCGGCAGCATGAGCGCCAGCGGGAACAAGCCTCCGGCACCGATCCCGAGCAGGACTGCGCTCAGGAATGGTGAGCCTGATCCGAGGAGCAGCAGCAGTCCGCTTAGCTCGAACAGACTGCACAGCACCAGCCATAAGGTGCGCCGCTGGAATCTGGCCACGAGGATCGGCACCAGAATACTCACCGGAATCTGAATCAGGGTGAACAGTGTGAGCAGGTTGCCTGCATCATGGCGGCTGTAGCCCTTAGACATGGCTATCGGGGCCAGCCAAGCCGTCAGCGAATAAAAGACACTGGCCATCAGGCCGAAGAATACGGTCAGCAGCCAAGCCCGCTTGTTCGCCAAGGGCAGCTTGGCATGCACACGCTGAGCCTCCGGCTGCAGCGACTTCGCTGCAATTCTCCACCAGGCCGGGAGAGCTGCCAGGGAGAGTACCGCCCATACTGCCAGCGATAGCTTCCATGAGCTGCCCAGCCAATTGTACAACGGAACAGACAGGCCTGCCGCCAGCGATGCGCCCAGCACCAACGCGGCAGAATATACACTTACCATAGCCGAACGCCCGGGGAAATAACGCTTAATGAAGCCCGACAGCAGCGGACCGGCGATGCCGATCCCCACACCTGCTGCGAGCGCCGTCAGAATTAGCCCAGCGGCCGAGGATAATACGCCCCGTGCGGCAGTAGCCGCCCCGATTAGCACCATCGATGCAAAGATTGAACGCTCCATACCGAAGCGGCGGCTGATGCTTACAGCAACCGGTGCAAAGATGCCCATACACAGAACAGGCAGCGTAGTCAGCAGACTGGCCTGCAGGCTGCTCATCCCCAGGTCCCCCTGAATATTGCTTACCAGCGGTGAGACGGACGTAATGACCGGACGCATATTTAATGAGGCAGCCAGCAAGGCGATAACTAATAATAGGAAAGGCATTTCTATCACTCCATATTCTCTGAATAGTAACCTGAGTATACGGGTGTAAAACACATTGTTCAATACTATTATTTCTATTATTATAATAGAATATAACTATGAACCTTCTCTGAACGGAGTGATTTATTTGGAAACCCGCCATCTGCATTATTTTCTGGCTGTGTGTCAAGAACTGCATTTCACACGGGCCGCCGAGAAGCTGGGGATCAGCCAGCCCACGTTAAGCCAGCAGATCAAGGTGCTGGAAGGTGAGCTGGGGCTCCCCCTCTTCGACCGGATCGGCAAAAGAATTGCCCTTACCGAGGCCGGTGCACTCCTGAAGGAATACGCAGTCCGGATGGTCCAGAATGAACACAACGCCAAGGCGGCCATGGACGAGCTGCGCCTGGATAACCGCGGCACCATCCGGCTCGGCCTGCTGCCCTCCGACCTTGATTACCAATTAACACCGATGCTGGTTAAGTTCCACGAGGATTATCCAAATATACGGCTTCAGGTGTTCGCCTCGACGGTCATTCAGCAGGAGGTGCTGGATAACAAGCTGGACATCGGGATCTGCCTCCAGGGGCCGCGCGATGAACTGTTAACCAAGATTGATCTCGGCTGGGAGCCGTATCATCTGATTGTCCGCGAGGATCATCCTTACGCTGCCAAGAGTCATATCGAGTTGTCCGAGCTTCAGTACATCCAGCTTGTGATGTACCCGCGAAATTTTATCGGCAGAGAGCTGGTCGAGAACACCTGCCGGGAAGCCGGCTTTGCACTGGAACCGATTATGGAGACCGGATCGGCCACCTCGCTGATCCAGCTGGTCCAGGCCGGAATCGGCGGTACCGTGCAGCCGGGCAGTCTTATGGACGCGATGAAGAACAGCGGACTGCGCTCCATTCCCATCCTGGATTCGCCGCCGATCCGCAAGCTCAGCTTAATTTACCGGGCAGACCGTTACATCAGCAAGGCCACCCATACTTTTATCGGCTATCTGAAGGAGTTCTGGATGGATCTGTTGGAATCTTCCGGTACCGATGATCAGTCCACTAAGACCCCAGCCGATACGTAAATGGCCTGCTCGCCTTCTTGTTATTGGTGAACATAAACTGCAATTCAGTTTGATCTGGACTTACTCCGGTGAACCGAATTCCATCATAGATGAATCCGGCGAACTCTTTAGGATCGATATCGAATTCCTTGTAAAGAACGACTGCTTGCTTAGCTACTGTATCGATTAGAGTAAGTACGCCGTCTTGTGAAGAACGGACAATCAGAACATTCCCGCTAATGCCTTCTATCGCATAGGTGGCATCCGGTGTACCGGCCAGCTTGGACATATTCCAGGTCTGCTTGACGGAACCATCCGGAGCGATTAAACGAACGGAATGACCGTCATTCATCACGGCGTTTCCGTCATAGCTCTTGATATCCTCAGGGTAGAACTGCCAGTAATTCGCTTTGGATTGGCGCAGAATGACCCCTTTTTTCACAAACATATTGTATACAGTCAGGTTCACGGAAGGCTCACCGCTGCTATATTGAATGGTCACCAGGTCGGCATCAGCCGATATTTTCTCAGCCGTAATCTCCGTGTTGGCAATATAATACGGATCAAGCTTTGCTGTAGAAGCTCCCAGGGAATGAACCTTGCCCTCAGCATCCCGCTTATACAAAGTGCCGTCTAACCCATTCAGGAAATACGCGTTCTTGGCCGTCCTGCCTTTGCCGGTGTATTCAGGATAGCTGATGAACGCTTCACGCTTGAGCGTATCCCACTCCAGTGACCCGCCAATCGCATCATTCACGAAGCGCAGAGGGATGTAGAGCTTCTTATTCACCTGCTGGAAGGCAGCGGGATAGGTGATCTGCTTCCCGTTCACAGAGGCGTGAGTGCTGCCGATCTTCATGCTGCCCTGCGTGAGCAGATTCTGAATGGTGAGCATTCTGGAATGCTCGTCATATGTAATATTCGCCCCTCGCACATATAGCTTGTCCAGCGAGAGCATAACTGTATTGTTGATGAGCGTAGCGCCCCCTGCAGGTGAAGTAATCTGCTCATTGTTCAGGTAGACCTGAACCGCAGGTGCCCCGGCTGTGGCAGACTGGGTTGTACCGGAGGCAGCAACAGCCGGGGCAGGAGAATGTGCCACGCTCGTGACAATAACACTGAGTCCAATGATCTGCATGAGCTTTTTGAATGTAACCATAACGTACCCCCTTCATTTCTCAGAAAATACCATATTTCCTATCATAGCATATTACAGATGGAACAGCCGAATACTAAATGGTAGACTAAGCAGAAACGGCTTTGCTGTCCTTTTAGGGACGGCACTGTTTCAGCGAGAAATATAAGGGAAATACATGACTCAACCGTTAACGAATTGAGAACTTAGGAGAGAATAACCCGATGGCCAAATGGGATAATATGCTCGCAATGCTGTGGATGCTGAGGTCCGGCAAAAAGCTTACTGCCGCTCAGATCGCAGACCAGTTGGAGATCAGCGTCCGCACGGTATACCGGTATATCGATGCCTTATGTGCCAGTGGGGTGCCGGTGGTCGCCGAATCAGGACATGACGGCGGGGTACATATTCTGGAGAGCTTCAGTGAGACGCCCCTGTTCTTCAGCTCCATGGAGCTGAGAGCGCTGCTTGATGCCTATAAATTCGCGCAAAGCGCTGGCTATCCCTACGCCCTGGAGCTGGAAAACGCACTCAAAAAGGTAGAGAACGGGCTACACGATGAACAGCGCCAAGACCTGTCGCTGCACACAGGCAGTCTCGATGTGATCGCTCCGTCCCGTCCCCCGTCTGTCGTCCCTTTGCTGCGGGAGCTGGAGCAGGCTGTGAAGGCGGGCCAGACGGTCCACCTCACCTACCGGAAAGTGAATGCTGCACAGAACGAGGAGCGCGTAGTCGATCCATATGGTCTGGCTTACGACCGTTCGGAATGGTATATGGTTGGGTTCTGTCACCGGTCACAGGCCATGCGGACCTATCGTGTGGACCGCATTGTCAAGCTTGCGTTAACGGAAGCCAGCTTCCCTAAGCCGGAGCCCTTCTCGGTATCAGACTATTTCCGCAGCCAGCTGGAGCCGGAGCCGGAAGAAAATGCCCATCTGCTCGTGATCCGTATCGAAGGGGAGCCGGATGCGCTGAACAAGCTATGCGGCAACTGGCATCTGCGGCACTACCTGACGGAGCGGACGGACCGGGAGGCGAGGTTCCTGCTGGATGCTCCCTCTATGAATAAATATCTTCCCGAATATCTTTTGAGCTTCGGCACTTCCATACGTATTCATGAGCCTCTGGAGCTCAAGAACCAGATTCAGGAATTGGCCGGTGCGATTAGCAGACATTACATGAACGATGGGGATTGAACTTACTGACAGCCTCTGTCAGTGAAGCTGTTATAGGATGGAGACCAGATTATTAATGCCAGACTGTATTCATCTGGAGAGGAGAATCCACCCATGATTGGAATGCAGCAAGAAATGACTAGGGTATTCTTCCAAACGAAGCAGCTCCTGCGGCATAATTGCGGCAGGAGCTGCTTCGTTCACCTTATGTGCTGAGGAGTTGTTGCCATTAAGCGCCGGCCAAGGCCGTAACCTGAACCTTGAGCTCATTTACCTGCTTGCGCATGTCTTGAGCTTCCTTCTGCTGCTTCTGAACTACCGTGGTCAGTACACCGATAATGTCCATCAGTACTACAGACTTGTGATCCGCAGTGGAGAAAATCTGTGGCACATCCTCGGCGATGAAGCCGATATTCTGCTGCTTGCCGTTCTCCGTCTTGTAGTTGAAGGTCACCGGCTTCAGCTTGTTCAGCAGCTCCAGCGCCTTCTTCACCGGCAGGCTGGCAATGTTCTCCTTGTAGGTCCGGGAGGAGGTCTGTGCGAAGTTCGTTGCCCGCAGGTTGCCGTTCACATCCAGCTTGTAGTTATCTGCGGGCGCTTTACCAATGCCGACATTGCTGCTGGAATCTAGTGTCAATGCGCCCGCCACCTGGACCAGTTCATCATAGTCGGCATCCTGGCAGACCAGCTTCTGCATATTTCCCTCAATGCCCGCCTGCCATGCATTTGCCGTAGTATCCCAGAGAATCTGTGCCTTCTTATCCTTGCCCCGGTCCAGCTCGATCCCCCGGGTAACCGTCAGGCTGCCGCTGATCATGGCATCCTTCACGTTCAGTGTATCACTGAGGGTTAGTTCCTTCGCTGACAATGTACCTGTGAAGGCGGCGTCCTGCGCGTTGAACGTTCCTGTAAATTCGGCATCCGCTGCCTTTAGTAACGTGTCGATCACTGCGTTCTTCACGGTTAACGCCCCGTTCACAACAGCGTCAGAGACGGTTAATCTACCGGATACCGCCGCATTACCGCTCACATCCAGCTTGGCGGCTGGAGCGGCGGTGCCGATTCCGATATTGCCCGAGGACACCTTCAGCACAGCATTCAGATCCGTAAGCTCCTTATGCGTATGACCGCTGTACGAGAGCTGCTTCAGGCTGCCTGCAAGCCCCAGCTGCCATTCAGCCATCTCTTCGTTCCATACAATCTGTGCCTTGGCACCGGTTCCCCTACCCACATCAATCCCCCGGCTAAGCGTAAGGCTTCCCGTAACTTCAGCATCCTTCGCGCGGAGCATTCCGCTACATTCGGCATCCGCAGCCGTTAACTTGCCGCTGACTGCCGCATCTGTAACGGTCATAAGCCCGGATACCACCGCATTGCCGTTCACCTCAAGCTTGGCGGCTGGAGCGGCGGTGCCGATGCCGACATTCCCGGAGGCGATCTTCAGCACCCCGGTCAGCTCCGACAGCTCCTGGTGTGTATGACCGCTGTAGGATAGCTGTTTCATGCTTCCTTCAATACCCGCCGTCCAGACCTTCTGGGCATCATCCCAGAGCAGCTGTGCCTTCTGATCCGTTCCTCTGTCCACTGCAATTCCCTTACTGACCGTAAGATCGCCGGTGATGGCGGCATCCTGAGCTGTGAAACCTCCGCTGACGGTGACCTCCTTAAGTGCAGCCAAGCCGCTGATCGTTGCATTTGCTGCCGCCAAGCCGCCGCTTAATGAAGCCTCTGTAACCGTCAATGATCCGCTGACAACGGCATTCCCTTTGACCTCCAGCTTAGCGGCCCGGGCATCCGTGCCAATCCCGACATTGCCTTCGTCAACAGTGATCGCCTCCGCCAGAGCAGCATACTCGGGGTGGATATGACCTTTGAACTCTATGACCTTCAGGGTATCTGAGACTCCGGCCAGCCATTCATCGGCAGTCTCATCCCATAGCAGCTGGGCTGGAAGAGCGGTGCCGCCGCGGAATACCTCCAGACCGGCATTTTGGACAATGTGATCACTCTTAGGATCATATTTGTTAACTCTTATAATGCTGTCCTCAATCTCAAGCTCAGCCGCGTTGATCGTCACGACATCGCCATTCACCGTCAGATTTCCGTTCACCGTCAGATCCTTGGAGATGGAGGCGCTAACTGCACTAAGCTCCCCGCGGATTACTGTATTGCCTTGAACATCCAGCTTGGACTTAGGGTCAGGGCTTAAGGTTCCAATGCCGACCTCTCCACTTTTGGTAACCATGAACAAGCTGTCTTTGCCTGGTACCTTCACATCCAGAAGCGCCTGCGGAGTCACGGTTCCGATGCCGACCTCTCCGTCTTTGGTAACACTGAACAAGCTATCTCCGCCAGTTGCTCTAACATCCAGCAGGGCCAGCGGAACTGTGGTTCCGATGCCGATATAACCCTTTGCATCCGAAGACAAGGTAACCGCATTGCCAAGTGAATTGTAGAGTTGATGCTGGCCGCCCTTCCCGGTGCCGAACTCAGCGAACTTGTCCCCATCGCCATAGAACCAAGAATTCAGCTCATTATTCCAGTAGATCCGTGCATTCTTCTTAGGGTTGCCGTCTTTATCCAGACCGCGCGGAGCCTCGAACCCTCCGGCAGTCACATTCCCGGACACCACCGCATGATTGCTAATCACGGCACCCGCTGCATTAATCCCTTTGTTAAAAGTAGCGGGGCCTTCAAATACAGCATCACTATGAGCGGTCAGCTTACCTGAGAAGGATGCCGCGCCAGAGACCTCTGTCTCCGTCCGGAAAACCGCCTTGCCTGCCACATCCAGGACTTCGGTCGGATTATCCGTGCCCACCCCCATCTTGCCGCTGCGGGTCAGGCTGAGAACCGTTCTGCCGGCAGTACCCAGCTTCCAGCGGTCCTTAGCCCACTTGATCTGCGCATTAGTCTCGGTGCCTTGCAGCACCTCAATGCCGTCTCCGACCGTCACTGTTCCTGCAATTGCCGCACTGGCGGCAGTAACGGCTCCTGTAATCGCAGCACCTGCAGCCTTCACTGCACCGGACGCCTGGATATTGCCGGATGAATCCACTACTACCGCCGCACTATCCGCAGGTGTTGCCAGCTGCCACTGGTCCTTGACCTCATCCCAGGCGAGCTTGACCGGATTCTGATCCGGGCCGCGATAGATCTCAAGTCCGCTACCCGCAAGCGACTTGACTGTTCCACCAACCTTATTAAGGGTAATCCAGGGACTGCCGATATCCAGCTCATCTGTGGCAATTTTGGCCGAGGCCCCCCGGATCTCCAGCTCTCCGGCTACCGTCAGATTGCTGCCCACCGTCAAGTCATGGTGAATATCCACATCCCCTCCGGCGCTGGCGCTGAGTGCCAGGATGTCACTCTTCGGATTGTACAGCTGGCTATGAAGATGCAGAGCATCCGCACTCGCCATCTGTGTCAGCTTGTCCCAGGAGCTGCCGCTGGCGACATTCTCCAGCGAATTTCCGATACCCACCTTCCACTTCCGCTCGCTTTCGTTCCAGAACATTCTGGCCGGCGGCTGCGATTCTCCCCGGAACACTTCAATGCCGCTCTCGGCGGCTGGCGGGGTATCCCCTGCGAATTTGTTGATCTCAATGACGTTATTGGTGACGACCAGATCCTCACGGTTAAGCGTGGTCGTGGTGCCTTTGACGATCAGATTGCCGTCTACCTTAACCAGGCCCTGAACCGCCAGACCTCCGCTGACTTCCGCCCCGTTATTGACGGTCAGGGAGCCCTGCACCTCAGCATCATTGATCATTTCAAAATCACCGTCTGCAGTAACCTGGACAGCCGTGTTGCCCATGCTATCGCTCAGGGAATTGTGCCGGTGCAGGCCATCTGCATCCGAGCTGACCCCTCCGGTCAACGCGTCCCAATTACTCCCATAGGCAATATTGGACAGTTCATCGCCGAGTCCCAGCTTCCATCTGCCATCCGTCTCGTCCCAGAGCAGCTTGGCGCTCGGGTTCAGCTTGCCCCGGTAGACCTCAATGCTGCTCTGCTTCAGGGAGGAACTATTCCCCTCGAATTTATTGAGCTCAATCCGGTTGCTGACCACCACCAGATCTTCCTTTTTGACGAAGGTAGTGGTGCCCTTGACCGTCAGATTTCCTTCAATCGTAGCCGATCCTCCAACACTCAGGTCGGACTTCAGCGTGGTACTGCCCTTAGCCAGCAGCGTACCGCCGAGCTCCATATTCCCGGATGCGGACAGCCGTCCCTGGGCGTCTGCCGACAGAATCGTTCCGCCGGACGGCGTACTCAGTGTGCTGTGCTTGTGGGAAGCATCCGCCACAGCCCCGCTGGTCAGTGTGTCCCATTTGTTCCCGTAGGGAATGTCGGACATGCTGCCTTCAAGCCCGATTCTCCACTTGCGGTCTGCTTCATTCCACTCCATGCGTGCTGCCGGAAGCTGGCTGCCCCGGTAGACATCCAGCCCTCCCTTGTTACCCAGAGCTGTGTGGTCTTCCGCCTTATTGACCGTAAGGAAGCTGTCTGCTACCTCCTGCTCAACCTTCCGGATGACCACCTCTTCTTCCCGGACAATCAGCTTATTCACGGTCAGGGTCTCGCCGACCATCAGCTCATGGGGGATATTCACATTGCCGTCCGCACCGATCTCCAGCGCAAGCAGGCTCTTGTCTTCGTTATGGAACTGCCTGTGGGTATGCAGAGCATCTGCGTTCCGGTTGCCGCCGGTCAGCTCCTCCCACTGCTTCCCGTCAGGAATATTGGTCATATCCCCGCTCACGGTGCCGGTCTGCCAGGATTTCGCGGCTTCATTCCAGGCTATCTTGGCATTAGGCAGCGTGGCTCCCCGGAAGACCTCCAGGCCATCCTTCTGGGATACCAGTGTCCCGGATACGCTCATTCCCCGGTCAACCAGGACCGTCCCCTCGTTGTCCGTGCGAAGTGACGGCTTGCCATCCGCAGCCATCAGCTGGCTATGGCTATGCAGACTATCCGCATTCGCACCGTGATGCAGCTGCTCCCAGTCTGCTCCATAAGCCACCTTGAACAATCCGCTGGCATCGTCACCCGCCTGCACTTCGGTTCCAATCATCCAGCTCTTATTCTTCTCATCCCATTGCAGCTTGGCGCTGGAATGATCCTTGCGCAGGATCTCGATCCCCATCCGGTCATCTTCAGCCGCATTCTGATTCAAGGTGACCTTGCTTCCGCCGATGATAACCTGGGGAACATCCAGCATCGCCATCCCCCCGCTGACTTCAATCCCTTGCTTCGCGGAGAAAGGACCCTCCATGGTTGACGCGCCGGAGACCTCCAAATCGCCGGACTCATTCACCTTGAACACCGCTGCGCTACCCGAGGTTACAGATAACGCGCCGTCTATATCCACTGATCCATAAGTGCTGATGGCCCCGGCCTTGATGTCGCCAGTGAACTCTGTCAGCACAGCGTGAACATTAAGCCGGCTCCCTTCCTCGCCGTCCAGGTCCTTCGAGTTGCTGAGGAAGGGCGTTTCGGGCTTCTTCTCTTTGCCGATAATGATCTGATCCGCCTTAAGCACCGTCCCGCCAGCGGCCCTGGTCACAAGCTGAGACCCGTCTACATCCGTCTCATAGATCCCGCCGATCGTTAAGGACCCGTCCTGGGAATGCTTCAGATTCACACGGGCCAGCAGGATATTCTGGTGTACATCTGCGGGCTTCCGGGAGCTTATATCAATGTTCGCCTGCTCCAGCACATGGATGGGGTTGCCTCCTCCCTTGAGCAGATCTGTATCCGTCAGCTTTTCCTTATAGCTGATAGAAATATAGATCTGATCCGAAGTGCTGTACCCGGAGAGATTAATCACCCGATCCGGGTGAGCGTCACTGACCATAATTTCCTGGCTGATCTCCTCATTGTGCTCCGGGTCGGTGACACGGTTGAGGGCAAAGCCCGGAGCGATCTCAACGGTTATCCCGTCCCGCATGGTGACCTTAAGGCCATCCACGACTCCCCAATCATGAAAATGACGGTTATGCAGCTGCCGCACACGCTTATGGTAATTCTGATCCAGCGTCAGATCCTCTTCCTTCAGCAGCAGCCCGTTGAAATAATTCATGCGTTTCATATCCTTTGGCACAATCCCACTCCTCCCGGCTCTTCATAGTTACAGCTAGCTTAGGCCTGAACGGACTCCTCTTCTGCGGCAGCCAGCTCCTCAAGCACCTGGATTGCCCCGCTGATGCGTGTTAAGGTATATCCCAGATTGGTACGCTTCTCGTCCAGCTCCTGGATCATCTGCCGCCCGGATTCAAGCTCTGCCTTCAGTTCGTTCATGCGTGCTTCTAATTGTTCTTTCATGAGTTCATCCTCCTAAGGTTTAGGCACCCTGCAGGGTGTCGATTTGTTTTTGCATTCTTGTGATCGCTTTCTGCTGATCCTTCATCACGCTGGTCAGAACGGCAATGATATCCATCCCGCTGATCGCCCGCTGCTCCGGATCGGCCAGAACAGCCGGTACTTCCTCCGCAATGAAGCCGAGGGTCTTTTGCTTAGTGCCTCCTTTGTATTTAAAAGAGACCGGATTTAGCCCCTCCAGCAGCTGCTTCGCTTCCTTGACCGGAATATCCGCAATATTGTCCTTCAGCTCGCGCGAAGACCACCAGTACATGCTGCCGTTGGCATAGACCCCGCCGCTGGCATGAAGATAGATGCGGTCGCCGGCATCATTAGAGACTCCGATGTCCAGCACGCAGTTCTCCCCGCTGGTCGGATAGTACTTGATCCAGGCCGAGTCGCCGCTGCCGCCGCCGGGATCGGACGGGAAGATAATCCCGTTGTTGCCGCTGCCCGCGCTCGGGATCAGGGCACTTCTCACTTCCAGGCTGCTGTGGACAGAAGCATAGGACCAGTCGTTGCCGTAATTGAGCACCAGATGGCTGCCATTGTCGACTAGCGCCCGGCCGGGAGCCCCGCGGCGCCCGGGATAACCGATGTAGAAATCAGCGCAGCGTACAGTGGCGGCGAATTCCTCAGCTACATCCAGCTTTTTGAATTTGCCGGCGAAGTTGAATACCTCTGTCTTGATGCTGCCTTTGATCTCGAGATCACCGCCAATATAGGCGCCCCCCTTCACCTGCAGGGAACCATTGACATCGAGATTGTCCCAGATCGAGACTCTGCGGACTCCCGACATCCCGTTACCCGCGATCATCAATGAATTGTAGTTCGTGGTATCGTTACTGATCTCGGCATTCTTCTTCGATTGGCCCGTGAAGCCTGTCCATCCAGAGGTGAATCGGACCGGGTTCTGCCCGCTCAGGATACGCATTTCCCCTGCCACGTCCAGCTTGTCCGCAGGCTCCAGTGTGCCGATGCCCACGTTGCCGGAAGCTATCAGAGAGATATGGTCACTCCTGTCATTGGAGGTACCGATCTCCAGCGTGCAATCCTCGCCTGTACGGGGATAGTACTTGATCCAAGCCTGATCATACCCGCCTCCACCCGGATTGGCCGGGAATATAATGCCGCTGTGCTCCCCGTTCCCCGCGCTAGGAATAATCTCCTGGGAGGCCTGCATTGTCCCGTTCACATACAGAAATCCGTTCACATCCAGCCGGTCCCAGATGGCGACCTTTCTCTTCTGCCCGGCAGAGTTATTGCCAACTATCATCAGCGCCTTGTAGTCTGTAGTATCGTTACAGATCTCCGCACCGTTCGTCTGTTTGTCGGGAAAGCCCGTCCAGGCGGAGGTGAAGCGGAGCGGGTTCCGGCCGCTGAGCAGGCGTACGCTGCCCTCGACATCCAGCGAATCCTCCAGCAGCTTCTGCGGGCCGATGCCGACATAGCCGTTCTTGTTCCAGGAGAGCGCCTGCTTATCTGTATGGGAGCCGTCGGCGTTAACCGTCCGGGTACCGAGTGCCCCGCCGCTGCCGCCAAATAATACCGGCCCCTCTACCTCTGCCGCAGCGAAGGGCTTCCCGGCTCCGAACCAGCCGAGGCCATGCGAATGGTCAACCGTGTCCGGGTTCGTGCCTTTCAGCAGCAGGATTCTCTCATCCTGAAGGGCAAGATCGGCATCACTGTACAGCTTGCCCGCCCCGGTGAAACCGAAGCTTAGGCCTGATGGCGAAGAAAGCTTGCTGTGCCGGTGCAGCAGATCAGCGAATTCAGACTTGATCAGGCTGTCCCACTCATTGCCGTAGGCGATTGCCTTAAGATCTTCACCGATCCCCGCCTTGAAGCGTTTCTCCTTCTCCACCCAGACAATCCTGGCGTCTTGCTTGCCCCCGTCACCCCGGTATACCTCAAGACCGCCATCTCTTGCACCCGGGAATACATACTTCGGGTCGTCCGTGTTGGGGCTGTTCACCTCAACGAAGCTGTTCATAATCCGCATCTCGCTCTGGGCCTTGTCCTTGCTCTTCAGAATCAGCTCGCCCTCAATCGTTAACGCTCCGGCTACGCTCATAGCCCCGGTGAAGCGGGTCTCGGGAGCTCTGATCTCCAGCACTTTGCCAGCCTGCAGTGTAGTCATAGACGGCATCGCCGCCAGAATAGCTTCACTCAGCCCCGCGCTGTCCATACTGTCCTCACTCTGAGCCGGGATCACCAGCTTCTCCGTGACCAGCTTCTTGCCGGCGGCACCGGCATAGGTTCTTATGGGCGTCCGGGCCGCATCGCTGTCGTAATCGTATATACATGTGCTGTCGATGGTAATACCCGCCCCATCTGTGCGGGGAACCACCCGGGCCAGAAGGATCGTATCGGTACCCTCAGGCTTAGTGGTCCCGTGACTGATTTTCCCCCGCTCCCAGATATGGATCTGTTCCCCTTGTCCACGCTCGATGCTGCGTTCAGCCCCCACCTCCTCATAGCTGACCCAGATGTAGATATTCTCATTGGCGTTATACTCGGAGAGGTTGACCGGATTATCCGGATGCCCCTCATAGATCAGAATTTCCTGGCTGATGCTCTCATACTTGTCACCGTTCTTGACCAGCACCAGATTCAAGGCCAGCCCCTCTGCAATGTTCACCTTCATGGATTCCCCCGGCTTCGCAGAGGGCAGTACCTTGAGCCCGCAGACAATCCCCCAGGTATGCAGATAGCGGTTATGCAGCCGCTGCAGGCGCAGGTGAAATTCCTGATCGAGCATGTAATCCTCAGCGTTCAGGAAGAGCCCGTCAAAGTAGCGCATTCTTCTTAATTCTTTTCCCATGATTCGCTTGCCTCCCGGTCTATAATCTCTATTGCTCTGTCATACCCCCGACTAAGGTCTCCATCCCCACACGCCCATAGACCCCCAGACGCATAGATGGAACTTCAATATTCAAGCTGGAATTGGTGTAAAAGGGCCGCTCCTTCCGGATCACCTCCTGCAGATTCCGCACCTTCTGCTGCAGCAGGCTCCGGCTGTACGCCGGGAGGATGATATGGACGGAGAAGTAGCTCGGCTCGGCCGCCCCGACCATCGTATTAATGCCTATACGCCGGGAGTTACCGAGACGGACAGGCTCCTCGTAGCTATAGATATGGATGGCCGCCTCTTCACCGGCGTGAACCTGCAAATATTCGGCCAGACCGCCCAGGGTTCCGCGTTTCTTATAGAGCTGGACGATGCTGCTGATCAGCTTGCGGTTAACGGTGCTGCGGGTGTCCGCAAGCGGAAGAATCTGCGTAGGGGCAAGTGTGCGCTCCTGGTTATCCTCCTCACCGTCATACTCCACGCCTTCAGCCAACTGGAGGCCTACCCAGCCTGCAAGCCAGGGCAGAAACTGCGAGGGAGCCGTCTGCGGATCGAAGTATTGATGCAAACCGTCCAGCAAAGCCTCCATGCCCACAGATTCCGTGCCTGCCGTCCCCGTATTGCCCGAGAGCATGGCTTCGAAGGCCTTCAGGAACCGTCCCAGAAAAAACTGTTCATCCGGCTCCCCCGCTTTCTGCTGGAACACCCGGGGAAGATACTCCACATAACTGTACCCGTCTGTCTTGCTCATGCTTCCACCTCAATCTTCAGGTCCTTCAGCTTAAATAACTGGAACGGCAGCAGCTCAGGCGAGTCCAGGTTCACGCTGGTCACATGATCAATACCGGCGATTCCCTCTACCAGATGATACAGATCCGAGGCGTACAGCTTCCTCCCCGGAAGCCAGCCCTGTCCGTGCTCCCCCCCGTTAACCGGGTCCAGGAACTGTACAATGCTGTCGTGCACAATGCTCCCGATACTCTGATTCCCGGCGGCAACCGTCATCTCAATCGCAACATCCCGGTAATCTGGCTCAACGACATGGACTCGGGTCGTCAGCAGCTTGCTCTTCTCCATGATCGCTTTAACCTGCTGCTTGATCTCCGCCATGTCTCTGCGCAGATCCTGCTGATTCTCGGTCTGGAGCACCAGAACTACGGACACATGCCCGAAGGCTTCTTTATCCGGCCCGGTGCCGTTCTCCATATCCGTATTAATCAGGCAGAGTGTACGGACCGCAAGGTCGGGATACGTGGTCCGAATCCCCGGGATATCCAGCAGGCTCTGCCCCGCCAGCAGCTGGTAATCTTCTGCCGTCACAGCCCTGTAGCATTCGGAGAACTGCTTCGCCCCGCGGGATATTCCGCTGGCCAGCTTCTCCCCGTCCTCCAGGGTGATACCCAGCAGCTTGAGGAACTGCTGCCTGCTCTCATCGGTCACCTGGTCAAGCCTGTAGAGAACCATCTCCGTGAAATAGGCGAACAGCTCCACCAGGGTAATGCCGGGATCGGAGGGGTTATAGTTCGTCCAATCCGGATCGTAGAGCGGAATCAGCGCAGTGGCATCGGCCACAAGCTGGTCAAAGCTAAGATCATCCAGCTTCAATACTGGAAGCGGCATAGATTCTTCCTCCTTTCTGTAGTTACGGCTCCAAAGTATTACAATGCGGACACCGCACCACTGTGTCCGGAATACCGGACAGCCCCGTCAGATACCTCCGCTCTTCCCTGCGGATGGTCTCCAGCCCACACGCTGCCGTGGTTGCGGTCAAATCATGCAGCAGGCCCGCCCGCTTATCCATAAGATATGGAAAGGGATGTTCCTCCGGCTTGTTCACCAGATGCAGCCCGCCGCAGATCAGCTCATCCTCTTCCAGATGAATATTGCCGCTGGCGAGGGTACGGATCTTGAGCGGTGTGGTGTTGATGTACTCATCCGTCCGGCTCAGGAAGACAATATCCTTCTCCTCGAATACAGCGGTCTTCACAACAAAGGTTACCGTCCCCGAATCCAGCCTATTGAGGATAAACGTCCGGACTGTCAGATCACCCGGAAGTCCAAATTCCAGATCGCTGCCCTCAGGATAGCTCTCTGCAAGCGGTTCTTCGTCAAGGGTCTGGCATTCGAGCATGTCACCGTCGATGGAGAGGACAATCAGCTCTACCGGCTCCCGGGATCTGTAGCGGAGCCTGATGATTCCGTTCTCCTTGAACCCTCTGAGCACCAGCGATTTTACTTCATCCCCGGCATCCACCGGCTCGGCAAGGGCAAATTGAAGCGCGTTGTCCTCAGAGCGGACCAGGCTGTATTTCGGATAGGCGGCCTGAGGCTTATACGGCCCGTTCTCAAGCGGCTCCAGCTTCAGCGTGAAGCATTGCACTGAAGCCTTGACGACTACATCCGATACATAGTCAACACCCGGCGTATTCTTAATCACGGCATAGACCTCGGAGACATACAGGTTCTGTCCCAGCTCCCAGCCCGTATTCCCGTCTGCGCCCTTAAGCGGATGAAAGAACTGCTTCAGGTTGTCGATGATCCGGCCCTCTGCTACCTTCCGCTGGTCTGGAGAGGTAAATGCTACGGTTGCCTCCACAGCAGTGCGGACGTAGTCCGGGCCAACCACTTCAATCCCCGGCACAGCAGTGTTCAGGGGGGCCGAGATCCGTTCACACAGATAGGCTTCAATCTCACTGCGCAATTCCTGGCTCGGGACCGGCCTTGGATCGTCTGTCTCCGGCACCACAATCAGTGTCGCTCTACCCGGAGTGAATTCCAGCTCCCGGTTCATGGCGCTAAGACATTTCACCTTGGCAATCTGGGGCATCGCCTCACGCACCAGCCATTCCATGTCCTCAGCGGTTACGCCCCTGTTCCAGCTCTTCAGCGTATGCGGCCCGCGAAGCTCAGCCTGCTCTGCTTCCTCCTGATCGAAGCCGCCGTCCGCCGCCACTGGATTCGTTACGGAATCCAGCCAGCTGTAACTGTCCCATATCCGGGATACCGAGCCTACGGCAACATTCCCGGACGCTCCGCCGCCATGCTTGTAGTCACACACGATGTTGTCTGTGCCCATAGGCGGAATCATGCCGCTGCGTCCATCCCCGAACATGATCATTCCGGTGCTTCTGTCCAGCATATAGTGCCTTGAATCTAAACCGGATACGGAGAACGTATTGACTTCCTCCCACGGTATCCATGTCCCCTGACCGGTGGCTTCCCGGACCTTGAGAAGCTGGCCTGGCAGCACGGGTATTTTGGACAACTGAACGGTCTGATTCTCCTCACCGTTGCTGGAGCCCAGAAGCTCTCCCGCAACGGTATTGGAATTGCGGGCCCAGACCGCGTTAGCGAGAATAGCATCCACCTGCGGGACTATCTCGAACCGGCCTTCATCCAGCCGGGCACGTATCCAGTATTGCTCCGTGCCGAACAGCGGCCGTCTCACAATATCTCCCGGCACGGCAAACTGCAGAATCTCCCTGCGGGTGAAGCCTCTGATCTCATCATTCACGCTGAGCGTCAGCCATCTTCTGCCGTCCCAGTACTCCCACGCCACTACCGGACGTCCCAGCTGTTCACCCGTTAGCGGAAAGAAGAGCGACACGGGCAGATCGCTGATATCACGGTCAAAGCCCAGGTAAAAGGTCGGCTCCGTCTCGGTGCACGGATAGAACGGCTTGAAATATTCGCCTTCGTTGCGGCAGGCCGCCGACTTGTCAGCGAAGCTGAAGTTATTCTCTGTGAGCACGGTCTGCGGGTGCGCCTCCAGTGTGTAGCTGTAGGCAATGCTGAGCTTACGGATGGAAGGCGGCGCGTATGTGGCCTGGGTCACCTTGAGCTTGGCTACATTGATGCTGCCTTCTCCCAGCTTGACCTCTTCATCCTGATATTCGTATTTCGCATCCTCGCCGTAATTCCCGCCGGTGATGCGGGCCCGGACCCAGTACTGCTCTTCACCGCCCAGCGTCAGCTTCTGGATACCCGGACAGACGAAGCTCAGCGTTCCGCTGGCAGTAAGGCTGCTCACCGCACGGAGGGCAGCGCCGGCATAAGCTGCACCGCCTTCGTCCGTTCTCTCCTCAAGACCGGTGATCGCAAGCCATTCCTGCCCGTTCCAATATTCCCAGCCGAGTCTCACATACGGTGTGTCCGGCAGCTTGCTGATCTCCGGCTCTGACAGCTCCAACCTCAGCGTAATCCGGGCACCCGGCTTCGAGAAGGCCTCCCCGCAGGCGATGTAGAACGTATCGTTGATTCTGGGCTTGTCCCCCAGCGGATAATAATCCTTGCCCATATCCAGCAGGTTCCCGTTATTCACCGTCACATCCGGCGGGAGCGGCTGCGGACTCACCACGTTAAGCTCCAGGCGGATATCTTCGATATCCGGCATTCGCGTACCGGCGGTTATAGGCTTCTTCAACTCGGCGAAAATCCACTTGCCAGGCCATTCCCGCAGCGCCCCGGACGGCTCGTACCCGGCCAGCGTCTTCGTATGCACGCCAGTCAGCCGGTCGAACCGGACCACCGCCCTCCACAGAGCATCTTCGTCCTCTTGTGCTTCGGCTATTGAGGAAGGATACAGCTGCATAGAATTCCCTTCTTCATCGAAACAAAACCAGTCGATATGGTTCAGCAGATCCCCGGTTCTGTCCTGCTCCGGCGCGGCCTTGCTCAGCGCGGCTGCATCCGGCTTGTTGAAATAGACCGATAAGCTGCTGCCCGCTTCCTGGAATCCGAGCAGCTCTGTATGTCCCAGATATAATCTGTGGACAAGTGTCGAATCCCCTCTGAACAGCCGGGCAGGTCTGCCGGCAGCTCCCCCGGCTAGCAGATGATCCTGATTGCTCCACTGGTCCTCCTGCGGATCGAGACTCACCGCCCGGACAGGCTGCGCCATAGTGATGGTCAAATCCTTATCCGTCTCAAAAACCACCTCCGCCCCCTGCTCCGGCTGGGCGGATACCCGGGTTCCGGCCGGAACCGTGTTATAGCTGCCCGAATCTGGCTTCAGCCGGAAGAGCAGCGGAACTTTGGCAGCACGGGGCGGAGTAGGATGAATGCCGATCAGATTCAGGAAGGAGGTGAAATTCTTCGCAGGCGCCTGATTCAACCGGCTGATCACTTTGCTCATCATCCCGGTGAAGATATGGACCAGGGCATCTGCCTTCTTGTCTGCCTCAAGCTCCGGCACATCCGTCCATTCCCGGCTGCAGTATTGGTAGATTAGGCGTCGTAGCTCGGGAACCAGCTGTTCCTGATCCCGTTTATCAATAATAGGCATTTGGTTTGGCATTATTTCCCCACGCTTTCAAGGAAGAATGGATAGACCAGATTATATTTGCTGTTGCTGGCCCTGATCGAATAGTCAATGGACACCTCAAGCTCGGAGCGGTCTGAGCGCGGGGTAACCGTAATGTCGTCCACTTCAATGCGCGGCTCCCAGTTCTGCAAGGCTTCTTCAATGAAGCTTCGCAGCAAGGTTGCGGTGCTCATGGTATTGGGCGAGAACACCAGCTCATTCAGTCTGCAGCCGAAATCCGGCCGCATGACCCGCTCGCCGCGGGCCGTTGACAGAATCAGAATGATCGATTCCCGGATGGAGTCTTCTCCACCGGAGGATCGGAGACTGCCCCGCTGGACAGCGAGCGGATACGTCCAGCCCCGTCCCAAAAAATCTACAACTTCCATCTCTCAGCCTCCTATTAAGACCGTTCCCGTAGCAGACACTTTCCCTGCCGGAAGGTCGGCCGGATCATTGCAGGTCAGCGCCGGATCACCGTTTCTGGCAGCCTTTTTCCCGTTGATAAATACTGTTGTGCTTCCGGCGCTGATGGTCCCCTTATTGGTCGGCGGCTTCTGAAACGGGCCTCCCTGCGGAACATGAGCCGGCGTATTCGTAGCCGTAGAATCCATAGTGGCTGCCGGCTGCCCCATAATCTTGACATTCGTGCTCAGCGCACCGTCCAGAATCCCCGTGAAGGGATGCGGCAACGGGGTGGGAACCAGGCCTCCACCGGCCGGAAGCATGACGATATGCGTATCGGTCGCCAGAATCCGGTCCCCTTGCTTCGCTGCTGGCTGGCCCATAGAGGGCACCCCCTCTAATTAATGTTGACCACAGATCCTTTGATTGTCATACTGGCGGCGGCTTTGACCTCCATCCCGGCCGAAGCTTCGATAGCGGTGCCCGCCGATGATTTCATTGCAATGGATTTGGCGGACAGGGACAGCTTGCCTCCCGCCGAGATTTCAATATCCGCACCGGCGGATACCGACACCTTATTCGCCTTCGTATCCAGGATGATCCGGTTCTTGCCTGACTTGTCGCTAATATGGATCTGCTCCGCGCCACCCTTGTCATCCAGTCTGATTACGTGGCCCTTGGCGGAGGTAAGCGTGATGCTCTCTTCCCCCTTGGTATCGGCGAACTGCAGAACATGCCCGCTGCGGGATTTGAACAGGCGGATATTATTCTTGCCGTCCTTGTTGGTCTCCGGCGGTATGTCTTTGCCATTCCACAAGGAGCCAATGATATAGGGGCGGTTGACATCCCCGTTCTCAAAAGCTACCAGCACCTCATCCTCCACCTCCGGCAGGCAAAACGCTCCCCGCTCCTTCCCGGCCATCCAGGACGCCATACGCGCCCAGTTGGATTCCGGCATCCCCATCAGCGGGATCTTCACCTTCACCCGTCCGGGGCCGGGCTTGTCCGCATGGTTCGCAGAGTCATTATTGATGACAATCCCCACCATTACGCCGAAGATCCGTCCCTCGTTCATGATGCTGTCCATAAAATTGCTAATTCCGGGTCCTTCACTCATAGGCCAGTCCTCTTCACCTTGAACGTCGTGGTATAGCCCTTGCTGTCGATCTTGTGAACCGTGGCTACAATGTAATAAATGCCGCTGAAGCGCTCGCCCAGACCCATCAGCTTCACCGTCTGTCCTGCCCGGAGCTTCGGGTTCCCCCAGCACATGCCTTCCCCGGCAATGAACTCGCGCAGGCGGCTGTTGTAAGCGGCGGCGGCCAGCACCTTGGCTTCGTTCATATCCAGCAGATTCTCGGCCATAATGACAATCGGTGATTCCCCTACCGCTGCTGTGCTGATGGTGAAGCCGCCTTCCTTCCCGCCCATTTTGGTCGTCTCTTCCCCGCTCTTAGCGATAGCTTCAAGCTCCTTCTTCTCCTTCACATCCCAGCCCTTAAGCGTCACCTTACTCCCCCGGGTAAGGGCCCTCAGCTCCAGGTTCAGCCGTTCGAAATCCTTCTTGAAGCTCATCTCCGGCAGCACCGGGGCCTTCACGGACCGCGACTTGACGAAATGCAGCTTCTTATCTGCCGCGAACAGCTCATAATCGAGCAGGGCTGCCCGCTCCAGCAGAAATTCGTAGTTGCTCTGATTATTCTGGAAGAGGTAGGGATACACCGTTCCGGTATCTTCCACCACAGGGGTCAATCCATGCTCCTTGGCGATTTCCCCCGCAATCTCACTATCCTTCTTCTTCAGAAAAGCTTTGCTCCTCGTCCCCATACGCAGCCTGTGCAGCAGATCATATCCGCGGATATCCAGCACCGAGTGCTCCGCAAAGTTCAGATCCAGCGAGGTAATCTCCCCGCTGATCATCGGCTCCGGCTGATCGAGTCCAAGGGAGAGCTTCAGCTGGTCGCCCGGCTTCAGACTCGTCAGATCCGTTCCACGCCACATGCCGCTTCCGGCATTCACCATATTCATCTGGATGGAAAACACCGCCGGCAGATTAAGCTCATCCTCCAGCGTGACGCCTTCCACCGCCGCTGTCAGTTCAGCGGACAGCTTGCTGCCGTTTAGCTCAATTTTGTAATTTGCTACACTGGTGCCCATGCAATCCCCGCCTTAATCCGGGATAACCAGAGTTCTCCCGATGTCATTTTTGCCAGGAAAGCCAACCGGGTTGGCGATCCTGTTCAGCTCGGCAATTCTGCGCCAGGCCAGCGGCTCCTTCAGCGTCTCATTCGCAATGAGGTCGAGCCGGTCCCCGCTTTTGACCACCCACAGCTTCCGGCAGGCATTCAAGCCCTGGCTGTCCTCCACCGACTTATCCGGCTCATCTGTAATGAAGGTCACATCCAGCAGCGAGCGGACAGGCGTGCCGTTATCCATGAACATCGTGAACTTCTGCTCGATCTTGCTCAACAAGCCGCGGTAGGTGAAGCCGCCCCAGACGAACATGCACACCGGCGGTTTTTTCGTGCTTTTGCCGCTGACCTTGGGATCAAGCAGCGACGTCAGCTGCCGGGTCTTCTTGCGGACATCCTTGCGCTGCTCATAGGTATCGTAGAACAAGGAGACCTTGAACTCCGGTGTCTCTGTGATCTGGAATTGCTTGTTGTTCTTCTCCCCGGTATATTTGCCTTCAAAAGAAACGGTGTACTCATTGGGGTTGAACATCACCTCAATGGCTCCGACGGGCATATCCAGAGGAATAATCTTCGCTTTCTCCGCCATTATCTTAGCCCCCTCCGATCCTTGCGTATGGCCATTCTCTTCTCCAGCACCTGATAGACCCGCTCAGCCAACTGATTCAGCTCTGCTGCATTCATTGCCAGCGGCGGAGCGGCCTTGGTGAAGGTCTGCGCCGGAGGCTGGGCCGCTTGTTCCTGCAGCACCCGCTCTAGCTGCTGCTGCATCGGCTCCGGCAGAGGCGTGCGCGGCGCTTCAGGCTTCCGCAGCACCAGGCGGCTATGGCTGGCGGAAGGCGGAAGGTCCGGTTCATAAGCCGGGCTATCCGCCCTAAGCGGACTGCCCGGCCTTCTAAGCTGCGGCGCGGACGGAAGCTCTGTCCGGCCCGCAGCGTAGATCAGGCTGGCCTCCACCGGAGCCGCAGGCCCCGGCCCTCTTGGAGCTGTCCGGCCTGCGGCTGCGGCCATTCGCGCGGAAGACGCCTGCCCGGCCGCAACTGGTGCACCTGACGCGTCCCCAAGCGGCAGCAGGATCTGCGGCTGCGCCAGCTGCAATGACTTCACCGGCTGCCTCTGATGAACCGTACCAACGGCAGCGAGCAGCGGGGTCAGAAGCTCCTGCCTGCTCTCCAGCTGCTCAAGCGTTGCCGTCAGCTGCTGACCTAAGCCGAGCTGAAGACTGGAGCTTACGCTTGAATGCGGAAGCAGCAGACTACCGGGCTTGAAGCTTAGGCTGGGAGTCTTAAGCTGTGCTTCCACAGCGGTCCCGGCTGAGCCTGAGACGGCCTCCCGTTCCTGCTTCAATGCTTGTGCCCGTATAGGATGCCCTGGCTTCTGCCACAAGGGCTGCGCCTCCGCTCCGTTCTCCTCTTCTTGCTTAACGCCATAGGTCCGTAGCAGCTGCATCACCTGCACCAGCTGCTGCTGATGGACTGTATGTGCCGGTCTGCCTGTCATCCTGTCTTGCTGCCCTGGAAGGACAGAAGCAGCCGGCAGATCGCCTCTGTTCTGCCTGTCTCCCTGGCTTGTTTCGACTGTAGCGCCTGAAGGCTGTGGCTTCGGAACAGACAACCCGGTCGGAGCAGAGACTTGCGCCAGTCTTGATCCGGCAGGATGAACAGTTACAGGTTCAGCCGGATAAACCGCTGTATTTTTTATGCGATACTCCGTTGTTACCTGATGTTGATTGCTTCTATGCTGCCAGACTCTCTCTTGCAGAACCTGTACCGAATCAAATCGTCCGGCTGCTGAATGAAGCCCGCTCCGCAGATCCTCAGCTTGACCAGGAGAAGCAGATGGAGCGCTTAGTCCAGGCCTGATGCCGCTTTGAGTCACCAATAGAATGCGGCTTGCCGGTCCCGGCTGTACCTTCTCTGGTACTACCTTATAATAGAATGTCTGATGGATATGGTTGGTCACCAGGTCCGTACGCTGCAATGTCTCCGGCTGCGCAGCATATAACGGATTGTGCCGCAGGATCAGACTCTTCAGCTTGCTCCGCCAGCGGGTCAAGCCGTATTTTGCCAGAATCGATTGAATGAACTCGGTCTGCTTCTGATTCGCAGGAGCTGCCGCCATCCGAATACTCCGGCTCATTACCGGTACCTGTACAGCCCGTTGTGCGTCAGAACCAGGCTCTCGACGGCTACCGCGCTGCTGCTGGCGTTGAACGCCGGCCCTTCCCATTTGATGGGGCAGGCTTCGATAAAGTTCCACCACACCTTGGGCGTGCCGGAATGATCCAGGAGACAGATGGACCCGCTGCGCCGCCGGATGACCCCGTTCACCACATTCTGATACCAATTCCACAGGTACTCATCATTCGTGACCCCGTTTTTCAGCGTCAGATCCGAGTATTTGGTCGGTCCCAGGAACACAAATTCCTTATGATTCTCACCGCCGAAGGTTTTGCGCTCCACCTGTGTCTCCACGCTAAGGCCTGAGACCTCAGAGAATCCGGCCACGGAGATCCCGTCAATTTCCACGATGAAGCTATAAGCAAGAAAGGGATCTTCCCGGTACCCGGGTACCCAGCTTCTTTTGGCGCCGATATTTAGCATATTTGCCTTCATGTTATCCTCTCCTAAGCCTCAAAGAAGTTCTTCTTCTCTTCCCCGCCACTCAGCTTCTGGTTGATCCGGCTGACTTCACTGCACCAGCGGTCCCGTTCGGCATGCTCCAGGTTCAGCACCGCCGTATAGTCCCAATGCAGATAGTAGGTCAGAAAGGCTACCTCCTCGTAGAGGCGGTCAAGGGGGTAGCCGACTATTCCCCCGGCGGTTCCAGTTCAAGCTCGAAGCGCTGCTCGCACTTGGGACACTGCGCATGAACCGCATTGCTGCCGTTCTGGTTAATCCGGTTGTACAGATCCTGCAGATAGGCGAAATCCGAGGTATACAATTCTTCGATCACTCTCGGCGTAATCATGCCCAGTCCACCTAGTGCGGTGACTACTCTGGAGAGCAGAATGACTGTCAGATACGCGGGGTTCTGCTGAACCCGGGAATCCCGGAGCGGTGTAATCTCATCGGCTGCGGTAGCCAGACGCATGGTGCCTTGCTTATGCAGCGTGCCTGCTTCATCCACGTACCCCTTGGGCAGGGTGAAGCTGAATTCAGTTTGTAATAGTTCCATATTCTCCCTCACTTCCTCATCAAGACCATCCTCATGCCTTCGCTTCCTTCCGGCGTCCCCGGCCGTGAATATGATGTCCATACCGTCCAGCTTATGTTTTGGCGTATTGCATCACATCCACAGTGACGATGACGATAAGCGGGAAGGCTATTTCACTCTGCGAACCCCTTCATGCACCAGCTCCATCGACTCGACAGAGACCTCGTTGCCTTTAGCGCTAAGGGCGCTGACATCATATTTGATCGGCCAGGCTTCGAGGATATCCCACTGCGCCTTGTCATTGCCTTCTTCATCCACCAGGATGATGGACAAGCTCTTGCGGTTCTTCAGCGCGCCTTTGTCCTCAATCGCCTTGCGCCAGTTGTAGAGCTCCAGGGAGTCGGTCAGCCCTTTTTTCAAGGTAATGTTCCCGAATTTGGTCAAGCCGGACAGCTTGCGCGCATGCGGGGCATCGATACCCTCCCGGTAATCAACAGCCTCTGTGGATGTATCCGGAATCGTTGCGTCCGCAAAGGCTGCGGTCTGAATGCCGTCAATTACAACGCGGAAGCGGTAATTGCGGTAGGGGTCCAATCTTTTGCCGGTTGCCATAGCATAAATCTCCTCTCAGTCTCTTATTTGGATAAGGTCTTCTGGCTGACCCGGATGACTACGAATTCAGCAGGTTTGACCGGGGCTACGCCCACTTCGATAATCAGCTGGCCGGCATCCCGCACAGCAGGCGGATTGTTCTCCTCGTCCACTTTGACGAAAAAGGCCTCTTCCTGCGTGGTTCCGTAGAGTGCACCGTCTCTCCATACGCGGGTCAGGAAGGCGGTGAGATTGCGTTTGACCTTGCCCCACAGGCTCGGATCATTCGGTTCAAACACGACCCACTGGCTGCCCTCATCCAGCGACTCTTCAATATACATCATCAGCCGCCGGACGTTGACGTAACTCCATTCCGAATCGGCGGACAACGTTCTGGCTCCCCAGACACAGATACCTTCCGGCAAGGAGCGGATTACGTTGATGCCGCCGGGATTCAGCAGCTCCTGCTCCGCCTTCGTGATGATCTTCTCGATTCCGACTACGGAATCCAGATAGCCGTCGGTGGTGCCTGCCGGTGCTTTGTGGACACCGCGAACGGCATCGACATACGCATACGTACCGGCAATTGCCCCGGACGGCGGCACAAGCTTCTGCTTCCCGGTCAGCGGATCATTAATGTAGACCCAAGGATAGTACAAGGCGCCGTAGGATGTATTGAATGAATTGCCCGAATAATCGCCCGCCCCCTCCTTGAAATCCTTGACCTCCAGCGGGCTTAAGCCATGCGGAGGATCTACGATGAAGATGCAGTCTTTTCTCAGCTTGCAGTAATTCAGCATATCCAGGATGGTGCCCCGGCTGTACGCCATATCTGCAAGGTCTGGAGCTGCTACAATGTTGATGCCGTCAATCGTATCGAACGCGTGGATACCGGCCCGCTTGACCGCATCCCCCAGGAAGTCAATCGGGGACATCCCGTTCACACCGCCGCTGAGGGACAGAGCTGCTTCATTGAACGCTGGCGTTTTCTCCATATTCTCCAGAATGGTCAGGTCCACCAGCGGCTTCACACTGACAAAGGCGGATACCTGATTCACCTTTTCTTCAAAATTAATCAGCAGCATGTTGTCGAAAATTTCGACGATTTTGCCCTCTTCGTCTTCTCCGCTGTATTCATTATTGAAATCACTGTCCAGCAAATACTGCACAATCATCTTGAAGCCAAATTGCTGTTTGTTGGAGGACGGGCCGATCTTGACCGAAATGCGGTTGCCCCACTCCCCTTCCGAACGTGCAACTACCTTGAACAAATCCAGATTATCGGTATCGCGAACCGCAAGCGAAGCCGGACGGATATCGGTGGATGCGGCTCTCACTACGTAGCAGGAGGTGCCTCCCTCCGCAAAAAAGTTATACACGGCATAAGCCAGATAGCCATTGGGGATAAACTGGCCGAACTCATTGACGAACTGGCTCCAGTTGGTGACCAGTACCGCTTTGCCGATGACCCCTTTTTCTGCGATCCCGACGAAGGCCCCGACTGAGGTGCCCACACCGGCAATCGGCTTGACCCCACTTGAGACTTCCTCCACATACACGCCTGGCGATAAATAATTTGCCATCTCTTACCCTCCTAAAAAAGTTTAATTAGCTTCTGCTTCTGAGAGAAACCTTCGGCAAAACTGGCTAAGGAAGCATAAACTTAAGGTTGGTCAGCTTACACAATCCGGTTAGGCACAGTTGCCTTTGTCTGCGGAATATCCGCTGGTACGGGTGCCTTGCATGTCATTCCTCCATGAATCACTCCCTTCACAGAAGCCCTCTCTGCCAGCTGTGTCTACAGAGGATGAACGCCCAGCTCTTTCACCTCAACCCGCGGGATCTGGATCGTCTTATCCGCAGGCAGCCGCACCGGCGACACCAGATAGGACAGGCTCACCTTAGCCGGCTTTCCGGGGAACACCTCCCACAGCTGCTTGATATCCTGAATCGTCAGGTTGTTATAGGAGATCCGGATCTTCTCATTGCCGCATTCGGCCAGGTTGCCCCGCAGATCGTTGCCGCTAAGCACCGGATGCTCATGGAACAGCTGAAAGATCCGGCCCAGGATCAGCTGCTCAGTCTCCCTGTCCTTGGCATAAGGTGTGAGCAGATAGTACAAATCCAGATAAGCCGGCGGATACATGAACTCATTCTTGCCGCCGGTCTCTTCCTTCTCACTGTTGCGCATACTTGGGCTATGGCTCAGATAATACAAACACATTGAGAGCTTCATCGTTGAGCTGTCAATATCACTCGGAGAGCCGAAGCTGATGAAGCTGTCATCGTTCAGCTCAGGCACATGCGCCTTCAGTAGCGCCTTCAGGCTGGTGCTGACATCTCTTATTACCGTACCTGTATCCACGGCCATACTTATTTCACCTCGATCAGTGTGTGATAGGGCGCATAATCCGATTGCAAAAAGGTTCTGCCCAGCTTCAGATACTCCCGCTTGGCCGCCAGCATGATCTGCTTCATCCCGATGGAACAGCCCTCATGCGCCGCATAAAAGGCCGCATTCAAGGCAATGTTCTTGATGTTGCCACCGGCAAGAATAAACTTCTCCGCCATGAAATCGTAATCCAGGCCGGCATCAAGCGGCGCTCCCACCGGGAACATCCCCTGCCAGATCCGGCCGCGTTGCTGCTGCTCCGGGAACGGGAATTCCAGCTTGAAATGCAGCCTGCGGGCAAAAGCATCGTCCAGATTCTGATTCAGGTTGGTCGCCAGAATCACAATTCCCGTGTACTCCTCCATCTTCTGCAGCAGGTAGCTGATCTCCACATTCGCGTACCGGTCATGCGCATCCTTGACCTCAGAACGCTTGCCGAACAAGGCATCCGCTTCGTCGAAGAAGAGAATGGCGTTCGAGGTCTCCGCCTCATCAAAGATCCGCGACAGATTCTTCTCGGTCTCCCCGATATACTTGCTCACAATCTGCGAGACATCGATCTTGTAGATTTCCAGACTCAGCTCAGTTGCAATCACCTCAGCAGCCATCGTCTTCCCGGAGCCTGGCGGCCCCGAGAACAGGATGTTCAGCCCTCTGCCGAGCGACAGCCGTCCTGCAAAGCCCCACTCTCCATAGACGAGTGCGCGGTATTTCACCTGACGGCAGATTTCCTGCAGCTGATTCAGCTGCTCTTCGGGAAGCACCAGCATGTCCCAGGTATACATGGCTTGGACCTTCGAGGCCAGTGCCTGGATTCTGCGGCTGGACTGGAAGTAACAGGCTTGGTAGAGGTCCTTCGTGCTGATCCCGTTCTCCCTGGAGCCGTTCCAGACGGCGATGTTCTCACCGCCGTTCAGCGCGGCCCGGATCTGGCTTGCCGTGAAGCGGAAGCTGCCGCTGACTTCATCCAGTTCCATCTGCGGAGACAGCTTATACTCCTGACCGAAGGCAGTCCATGCAGCCTTGCGGGCCGCCGCATCCGGAAAGGGCAAGTCGATCTGCATGAAGTTCAGCGCAATTCCGGTTAAGCTGATTCCCCACTGCGCTTCTCCAAGGATGAACGCCAGCGGTGCATAGTCTGCCAGCATCTCCGTGAGGAGCCGGATCTGCAGGCTGTAGCGGTCATCCTCTGTCACCAGGCTGTCGAAGCCGGTGAAGCAGAGGGCCGTCTTCATCAGCAGCGCATGCCGTCCAAGCAGCCTCAGCATTTCGCTGAAATCAGCCTCAGGGCACAGCAGCTTCTCCAGATCGGCAACCAGGACAGAGAGTCCCAGGGTGCCGCAGACCTTGCAGATACCGCCCAGCTTCACGGCCTCATCCGGCCCGCTAACGTATAGCACACTGCCAGAGCTACCGGAGCTGCCGGCCCCGCTGCTGCTGTAATGCTTCACGAACCGCAGCAGCTTCTGCTCCAGCTCAGCAGGGAAACGGGACTGCTGCGGAAGGGGCACCGTGCTAAGATTCGCTGCCTTCGTCAGGCGCTCATCTAGCACCTCATAGCCGAGCAGCAGATTCACCGCCCAATCCTCCAGCTTCAGCGGCCGGGCGATTAGCGGAATGCGGCTGTCGCCGTACTCCCCTCTTCGCTCCAGCAACAGCTTCATCAGCGGCGCATTCGCATCGAACAGCAGACGGGCCGCCTGCCGCTCCTCCTCTGCCCCGGCGAATACCTCCAGGACCCAACCCACCGAAGGGCGCTTGTCCGACATATCATTCTGCAGGTAGGCATAGATTCGCCCGTACTTGCCGTCCAGCTCAGGCGCCAGACAAGCCACCAGGATGCTTACCTCCAGCCCTGACAGGTTAAGTACAGAAGCCACCTCCGGGAGCATGAGTCTGGGTGCGGGACTGGTTACCTCCAGCCCCGGCAGGCTAAGTGCAGAAGCCATTTCTGTGCACGTAAGGCGGAGAGCTGGACTGGGTGACTGACCTGCTGATGGGTGGAAATTAGTCCTCAGTCTGGCAGCGATCTTCCGTTCCAGATGAGCTATTTCCGCTGTTAAGAGATTGATGTAACGCTCATCTTCCGGCTGGACATCCAGCAAACTGCGGATCTCCTCGTCCACAAGCTCCAGCTCTGCGTGCGGCTGCGGTCCTTCAAGGTACCTGAGCTTGAGTCGGAGCTCCAGCAGTTGCAGCTCTTCTGCGAGATGCTCTTGATTGGAGTTGTAGGGCGGAGCGGGTTCGCCGCTCTCCTCTCGGGGAGCTGCTGCTCTGGAAATTGCTTCAGAAGCTGCTGCTTCATGAGCGGAAGCAGGAGCAGCGCCTGCGCCAAGCCCGGATGCTTCGATTCGTTCCACACTGTCAGCACCTTCCGCTGTTTCCTTTCGATAGCCTCTAGCCAATTTTTTGAATTTCATCGGCAGTTCTGTCCTCACTCTATATTTTCTTGTTCATATATAAAGTAAGTTTTGGGTGGGGGATTACAACTGGGGGGAGGGGGAAATGGTTAGTTTTTTTATCAGCTTGGATTTTTCAGTTATAATAAAAAAGCCAAGAAAATGAAGATAACAAAAAACAGGTCAATCATGGTAGTATCTGACCATAATTGACCTGATTGATTTAACGGTTGAAAAAATGATGGGGTCATTCGGCACTTGGTAGCCCCTTCACGTTATTAATATACACTTAAAACATTACCACAAAAAGATTATATTATTAAACTTCATCGTCCTCTTTTAGCAATATTGCATCCAATCGTTCTCTCTCTTGTGCAATTTGGCGTGATAGTTCAAAGCTATTCATGAACATTTCAAGTGGTAACTCTTCTACCCCGTCTTCAGTTTGTTTAAGAATCCTAAATTTTGATTGATGTGTTGATAATACCTGGACTAAATTTTTCATTAACTCCAGTTCCTCTTTGTTTCTACGATTTACAATCATTATCGGTATATGATTCATGCTGTTAAATTTAATTTCATGAAGGGATAAATTCACATGTTTTTTTGTTGTCATTAACAATTTACCGCTTATATTTGAATCCAGTAATAAAGAATATGTGGACAAAATACCTCACCTCAAATATATATTTTATTCTAAAATTCCTCTGGGAATTGCGGATTCATTGGTTTACCAGGTAAACTCTTACGATATGAATTTCCATGCCAACGTTTTAAATGTTCTTTAAACGTTGCCGGATATATAATCTCTCCTTTGTCTGCTAGATGGGGATTCTTAGAGACGAATAAGCATGATGTCCTGTAATAGTTTTCCCATTAAAAGTGGGTGCTTTATCATTTAAAATATCATTTATTTGTTCTTGCGACCATTCACGAGTTGTTTGCTCACCATTCCTAATTCTTGCTCTTTCCTGATCCCAGAATTTTTGCACCCCTTCATCCCTTCTTGAATCGAGTCTTTTATTCCATTGAAGTCTTTTCCACTCTTCTTTAGTTATCGTTCTATTATCAACCTTTTTATTGAATTTTTTCTTTGTCCTATATCCCAATTGCTTATAAGGGCTAGACTTCGGTGATAAATCAAGTCCTGCTTTCTTCGCCCTTTGGTTAATAACATCACTCGGGTCCTCAAAGCTATCAAAATCAATCTTATCTTTATCCCCATCTGCATTCATAGAGATTTTTTTCAGCTCTGTATCTTCTAGCTTACTGAGTTTGCTATATTCCGCATCACTAAGCTTAACCGGCTTCTTACCCTCTTGCTTTAATTTCAGGAACTTTTGATTGAAATCCTGCTCCTCTATGTCCTGCATAGTCCCGTCAATCAGCAACACCCAAGGATTAACCTCGCCATACAGACGGATATGCTTACCCTTGCGCACCAGCTTAAACTTCTTGAACTTGAACTTTTGCAGAATCCGGTCCAGCAGGCCCCGGAGATTTTTGGCCCCCTTCATAAGCCCTTTTTGCAGGCTCTTGATCACGACTTTACCATTACGTATAATCATGCTGCCGCTCCTGGAGGCCAGCTTGGATCCGGATTTCAGCAGGCTCTTGATGCCTTTGGCTCCTGCGCCTACAACGTTCTTCACCCCGCTGGCTGCCGCTCCGACGCCCTTCTTGACAGCTTGTCCGGCTTTCTTGAGGTTGGCTCCGCCAGCTTTGAAGCCACCCGCCATCGCCAGCTCAACCAGTCCCATCGCCAGTGCAGTAGCGAGCGCAATCGCGGCAGGTTCGATCATCTTCTGCCAGCCCTGGCTCAGGTAGGTGCCGATGTAGCCGGAGGCTTGGACAATGGTCTGCGCCACGGATTTAATCGCATCTGCCTGCAGCTATAAGGTGATGATGTTGATAATCATCGGAAGCTTTCCAAAAAAGTTACTGAGACAATAAAGAAAAAAGAAGGTCGATTATTCAGTTATTAGACTGAAATCGACCTGATGGATTGATAGTTAGAGGTTCTGTGAAAAATGCTTTACTGATTTTTGGTACAGAGCCTCCCTACAGCTTCATTTTTCAGCCCTTGCCATTATTCTTGTCTTTTCTTTCTTTTTCTTTTGCCTCCAATTCTGCTCTAGCGGCTAACATATTGGCAATAAAGTCACTATTCATTCTTTCTCTTACAATTTTCAATTCAACTTTTTGTTCTTCTGGTTGTTCAATTTCAAGACTACTAATAAAATCAATAAAAGTATTTGAGATTAAAAATATATTATCCCAATAATCATCTAAACCAATATTCCTATATTTTTTTTCATTAAGCATTAAATTTGCACTAAATTCATCTTAGTGATGCCAAAAATAAATTTTCTCATTGTAATTACCCTTTACACCAATGCATATAAGATTTCCATTCCCATCGTCCGCAATAGGCATTAACGAGCTGGGAATTCTTTCGTAATACTGATTAATTTTATTTTCCAGGTCATCCACGCCACCATCAAAACCAAAAAAAGAATCAAAAGTACTAAGGCCATTCTTATCTGCACAAGGAGATAATTCTATTGAATTATAGGTAACACTTTCATTGAATATAGAATTTCCGTATTTAAGTACAAAAAGCTTATACAATTCAGGAAATGAAATATTGTATTTATTTTCAATATTAGAAACACGAACCATGGGATCAACTATATCTCTACTTGGTAACCCTATAGCATTTAAATGTTCTTCCATACGATTAAAGGTTTTGTTTATCTCTTTCATTCGTTATCTGAGCTCCTTTAAGGTTTATATTTGCTACTACTTTCTTCTCTTTAGATCTTTTTGACGTGGTTTAATCCATTGCGTTTCTCATTTCAGATGCCGAACCCTTATGTGGTATATTTCCATGAAGTTTTGACGGAATCATTTGTATTTCTGTATTACTTAAATGGTGAGGCGTCAATCCTTGAGACTTTAATAGTGCATCAGTTCCATTTAATTGTCCCAATTCAAATTCTAATTCATAATTTGACCATCTTGAAAAATCAGGTTTGCCATCTTTGAATATTATAGGTTCGTCTCCTATTACTTCCTTAACTTCTGAATGATCAGAATACCATTTCCCGTTCCCAGGTTCTCCTTCCCATTTACCACCTGTTCTAGGAAGTCTTTCTTTCGGCTTATTTCTAGATTTTTTTTCGGGAGTCGGTTCTTTAATACTATCAAAATCAATCTTACTTTTATCTCCGTTAGCATTCTTTGAGATTTCGATTCGCTTATCACTATCTAATTTATTTAGTTTGCTATATTCTGCAGCATTAAGCTTAACCGGTTGCTTACCCTCTTGCTTTAATCGCTTAAACTCCTGTTCGAAGTCTTTCTTTGGGATCTCCTGCATAGTTCCGTCAATCAACAGCACCCAAGGATTAACCTCGCCGTACAGACGAATATGCTTGCCCTTACGCACCAGCTTAAACTTCTTGAACTTGAACTTTTGCAGAATCCGGTCCAGCAGGCCCCGGAGATTTTTGGCCCCCTTCACGAGCCCCTTTTGCAGGCTCTTGATCACGATTTTACCATTACGTAATCATGCTGCCGCTCTTGGAGGCCAGCTTGGCTCCGGATTTCAGCAGGCTCTTGATGCCTTTGGCTCCTGCGCCTACAACGTTCTTCACCCCGCTGGCTGCCGCTCCGACGCCCTTCTTGACAGCTTGTCCGGCTTTCTTGAGGTTGGCTCCGACAGCTTTGAAGCCGCCCGCCATCGCCAGCTCAACCAGCCCCATCGCCAGTGCAGTAGCGAGCGCAATTGCGGCAGGTTCGATCATCTTCTGCCAGCCCTGGCTAAGGTAAGTGCCGATGTAGCCGGAGGCTTGGACAATGGTCTGTGCTACGGATTTTTTGGCATCTGCTTGCAGGTATACGGTGATGATGTTGATAATCATCGGAAGTGCGGCGGTTATAGCCCCACCGGTCACAATCTCTGCGACAACCAAAGCGGCCAATATCACAATGACTGGCGAGGAATTTTCAAATTTCGAGATAAAGCAGAAGAATTTAATAGAAAAAAAGAGTGCATTATGGATTATCCATTAATGCACCATTTTACATATTACGAGATATTTACTTCAGCTTATTATTTATTTCTTATGAAACAGAAAAAAGGGTAGTTAAATTGCCACATCCTGATAACCGACTTTTAAAACTTGTTCATTAACTAGACGAAGACCTAAACCATTCTCGTTATCCCAAGTGCAGTCAAACGTAATCCCTATATCTCTGCCTTCATTAATATCTGGAAACGGAATAGTTATTCCTGACAATGATATATGGTTTAATAATTGATCTGTCGTTGTAATTAACGGATAACTTCCATTAAATTCCACATTATAACCAAGCTCATGTCTCTTCTGAATATAATATTTCAAAATTGCATCTATGAAACTATGCTGCAACTCCCCCCAATGTTGCAGCAATGAAGTATATGATTCATGTTGCTCTTCATCAATTTCTTCATCTTCTTCACCATCAATCATTATTGATATCTCATATTCCTTTCCAAAAAAATTAATAGTGGTATCCTTTGTCCAACCAAATTCATAGTTTAGTTCTCCAAAAACCTCATCGTTTATAATCATTTCACAGCCTCCTCTTTATTTATGAGCAAATCCACCAAACTCAAACGCTCCTGCATTTATTTCTCCTACTCCACCTAGGTGTCCAAATGTATCATTGATCTCAGTAGGAACGAGCTGTAGAGTTTTTACATCATTTAGCTCATGCCAAGTTAAACCGTTTCTATTTCGATATTTTGCTACATCTGCTCTTTTAATTGATCCCGCTTTCATTCCAAACTGACGTGCCAATTCAGGGGAGGCATTAAGCTGATCAACTAATTTCAAATCTGCTTGGGCAAAATTAATTCGTCGAGCTTTTTTCCCCATATCCCCTAATCCCCCTAGCATATGATCGACTTCCACCTGAGCTTTAGCAACAGGAGAGAAGTCAGGAACTGAGTTCTTGTATTTGATTCCCTTAACTCCAGCATCATCTAGTATTTGTTTTAATTTTGGATCTGCGGGTTGCTTGAGAGTAGCCAATGATTCACCTCTAGTTGCCTCAAAGCTAACCTTTACATTCTTTTTACCAGGTGTTTGATGTAATCTATCTTGATAAGAACTAGCAAAATCTGTCTGTTTGAATGCTGTAGGAACATTAGTATCAGGCAACTTAATACTATCAAAATCAATTTACCGTCAGGTTTTGTAACCGCATTATTATAAACATCAATTCTCTCAGATGGTTTCAGGCTCTTTATCTTATCGAGTTCTGCCTGAGTATTAATCCCTGCTTTTCTTCCATCCAGACTATCTACTTCTTGAATCGTTCCGTCAATCAACAGCACCCAAGGATTAACCTCGCCGTACAGACGGATATACTTGCCCTTGCGCACCAGCTTAAACTTCTTGAACTTGAACTTCTGCAGAATCCGGTCCAGCAGGCCCCGGAGCTTTTTGGCCCCCTTCATGAGCCCCTTTTGCAGGCTCTTAATTACGATTTTACCATTACGTATAATCATCCTGCCGCTCTTGGAGGCCAGCTTGGCTCCGGATTTCAGCAAGCTCTCCTCACTCTATATTTCTTGTTCATACCATAAAGTTAGTTTTGGGGATGGGAGAATTTAAATGAACCCTCATCAATTGAATTGCATTATGATGAATAACATTAATAAAAGAAGCTTATTAACCCCCTTACTTTAAAGGGAATAAGCTTCAATAAATGATATTGTTATTCTTTTAGAATCCCTATATTTTGTAAAAATCAGTGACACAATTAAATTACCCGTATATGAAATATAGCTACATAAGCATAACATTAATTTATACTTATTCTGCTTGACTTTTCACAAAATTCTCTATTATTTTTTTATTCTCTTCCCCATTAGGAAATATACCTAGATACTGATATTCAAAAATCATCTGTCGTTGTGTTGGAGATATTTTAGAGGCTAAAATATCTTCGTATCCAAAATTGATTTTAAATTTACTAGGATACTTCAGAACCACTGTTACATTAGTCCATTTCTCCTGCCCATTATGAATAAAGATTCCTCTTAATTCTTCAAATTTCCCATTTAATTCAGTTAACAATTCATCATATATTTCATCGCTCACACCATATATATTTGGAATATCATGAGAGTATTGAAATTCCTTATCCGCTTGAGTATTGAAATAAAAGTATACATTACTAGAGTCATCAAGTATCTCTGCGTGCAAATTAATCTCTTCCCACTTATCTTCAGGCAGCATATCTAATATGCGCTCTGCGATATCTGAGTATAATTTATCCAATTGCATTTCCATATTATTTTAGCCTCCAATTTGATTTTTTATTATAGGTCTTTGAGTCTTCCCACCATTTATCGAATATTCAATTTTGAAACTAGTAGGTCTTACAGAATCACTTGAATACTGAGGCTTAATTTTCAATTTCACTTTCCCCCCTTTATTCAAAGCTTCTGCCCATTCTTTTTCAAGTTCATGCCAACTTCCTCCAGCTTCATTGATTTGAGAATTCATAGGAACTAAATTATCAATTCCTCCAGAACCTTTAAATTGACTTCCGATTAAGTGGCCTCCATCATCTCTCTCTGGATACTCTCCTCGAATTCTTTCATCTCCGCCCACATTACTTTGTGCATAAGGGTTTCTCTTAACCTTACCCAGTTGTAAATCAGCTTCAACATTATCGATTCGACCTAATATATCTGTTTCGTACTTATATCCTGCTCGTGATGAGTACTTTACATTTGGTTTTAAAACTTTTTTCTTACTGACTTTATCGAATCGATCAACATACTTAATTGATTTTCTAAGATTTTTATCAATCCTGCTAAAATCAATCTTTCCGTCTTTTCTCAACGCAGCCGCGTTATAGATAGCAATTCTTTGGGATTCGGGCAAACTCTTAATCTTATCCAACCCAGCCTGAGTACTAATGCCAGCTTTTCTTCCATCCAGACTATCTACTTCTTGAATCGTTCCATCAGCCAGCAACACCCAAGGATTAACCTCGCCGTACAGACGAATATGCTTGCCCTTGCGCACCAGCTTAAACTTCTTGAACTTGAACTTCTGCAGAATCCGGTCCAGCAGGCCCCGGAGATTTTTGGCCCCCTTCATGAGCCCTTTTTGCAGGCTCTTGATCACGACTTTACCATTACGTATAATCATGCTGCCGCTCCTGGAGGCCAGCTTGGCTCCGGATTTCAGCAGGCTCTTGATGCCTTTGGCTCCTGCGCCCGCTAAGTTCTTGGCACCCTTCGCGGCTGCATCAATACCCTTTTTCGCTGCTTGTCCGGCTTTCTTGACTCCTGCTCCTATGGCCTTGAAGCCCAGCTCCATAGCGAGCTCAACGAGTCCCATGGCCAGTGCGGTTGCGAGCGCGATGGCCGCAGGCTCAATCATCTTCTGCCAGCCCTGGCTCAGGTAGGTGCCAATATAGCCGGAGGCCTGGACAATGGTCTGTGCCACGGACTTAATCGCATCTGCCTGCAGGTATACGGTGATGATGTTAATAATCATCGGAAGTGCAGCCGTAATCGCTCCGCCTGTTACAATCTCTGCGACCACGATCCCAGCCAATATCCCGATGACTGCAGCCAGTAGCTTCAATCCATTACTCTTCATCCATTTTATTACAAATGATTTAATTTGGTCAAACAACATTTTCGCATTGCCTGCGCGCAGCTTCGCACCGTCTGCAATTTTGCCGCCAAGGCTCTGATTGGCTGCTCCGGTGTCGAATTCCGCCATTATGCTGTCCATTGTAGCCGGGTCGCGGCTGCCGGACATCTCTTTGGTTTCTCCGTCTTTCAGGTTTGCCTCCTGCACCAGTGCAGGGTCCATCTCGCCCTGCTCCACCGATTCCATCTCGATATCTTCAGCGGTCAGCTTCTCATCCGCTGCCGGACCCGCGCCCTCTGCCTGTTCTGCAGCTCCGCCTTCTGCTGCTCCAGCCCCCATTGGCTTGGAGATATCTACTCCGAGCAGATACTCCCACATCTTCCCTTCCAGATGGCTGAATGAACGCTTCGCTGCCTTCCCGAGCGCTCCTATACGGACGAGCACATCCAGGAAAGTTGCAATCAGCAGATTGCCGAGCGTTGAGATCAGCTTGGAATAGAAGTTCTGCACTGCTGCCAGCGCCTGATCCACCTTAGCAGCCAGGAAGTCCATCACCTGAGTGACCTTGGTCTTGAGCTTCTGGGCCAGCTGGTTGACCGCTTTAATGGCCTTATTGACAACTCCGTCAATCTTGCTGCATATCTTGGCCGCAATGCCGGGGAACTTGGCAAATACAACGGACACCAGCTTTTTAAGCAACACACCCAGTCCCTTGATCAGGGTTGTAATCAGCTTGCGGCCCAGTTCAATGATGCCCAGTACAGCCTGCTTTGCTTTGTCAAAAATGAACTTAACTGCTTTGCGGAGACCCTCAAAAATGAAGTTAACTGCTTTCTTAACGAGTTCGACGACAGCTTCCAGCTTGCCCTTCACCCAACCGAGAAAGCCGCCCTTCTTCTCTTCCTTAGCCTTCTCCTCTTCATGCTTGCCATCTGCTTCTTTCTTAGCTTTACTGTAGGCCTGCGTCGCTTCCCGCTCCGCTTCAGACTGCTTCTTCTGAGCTTCCCGCTCTTTGTCAGTGCGGACGCTGTTGATCTCCTGCTTCTTCTGCTGGGCGGCTGACCCGGCCTGTTTGGTATAGTCCGTCTCGGCAGCATCCAGCTCCTTTTTCCACTCGCCCTGCAATTGGGTGACTTCTGCTTTGGCTCCAGTCTGCTGGCTGATCTGCTTGTTCTTCGCCTCGGTCTCGGCCTGCCGGATTTGCGCCTGGCTGTCAGCTTTGGAGCTCAGCACTTTACTGTCGAATTTGGCTTGTTCCTTCTTATATTCCGCCTGCTTGGTACCAAGCTGCTTCTTCATCTCTGGAGCCAGACTATGGTTCAGTCCGGCAGTCATATCTGCAGGCAGTGCCAGCGCAGGCAGTTTTTTGGCCCCGGGTGCCTGCCCGCCTTTCAGCCCTGCAGCAGCCTTCACCACGGTGCCATCCGGCTCAGGATAGATCTCATTCTCCCCGAACGGCTGCTTAATCTGGCCCATCTCCGCCTGCTTGGCTGCGCTCACCTGCTGGGAGGCCTCCTGATGAAAGCCCTCCATCTGGGAGGGATCTGCCTCCCCGGTCATGCTGATTCCCGGCGGCTGGGCGGCTGCGGATCGGATTTCGCTGAGCATCGCCTCTGGATTGCTCCCGAAACCGGAAGAACTAATGTTCATTTTATCCAGCTTCCCCGCAGGAACAGCCCCGCCGGTACGCTCGCTTTTGAAGCCTTCCTTCACAGTGTGCTTCAGCGCTGCCGGTTTCTTCCGGGCCTGCAAGGGCTTCCCTTTCAAGCCGATCGGTACCGGAACAGCAGGCAGCCCTTGCTTGGTCTTCTGCGTCTGCTTCGTGAAGGCACCGGAGGATACATTCACCGCCTGGGCATAGGCATCCCCCAGCTCTGTGGGCTGAACCTGTGTCAGCTGATCCAGAATCTGCCCCGGATCTTCACCGCTGATCTTCACCGTCTTGCCCTTCGCCGGCTTCTCCTTCCCATCTCCCGCTAACGCACCGAGTGCTGCTCCAAGCGATGGCTCCTTGGACGCTTTCTTCGGTTCATCTGCTCCTTTGGAGGCGGCGGACTTCTTGGCTGGCTCCGGCGCATCCTCTCCCTGAGCTGCTGCGGACTCCTCCGCCTTCCCGGGATTCAACGGCTCCGCAGACGGCTCTTCGACGGCTTCTTCTGCAGACCGAGCGTCGTCCTCTCGTTCTGCCGCTTCAGCTTGCCCCTCTGCAGCGGCCTCAGCCCTCCCCTTTGCCCGGGCAGGCGCTGGTGTCTTTTTGACGGCTACGGGACCTGAAGAACTGCCCCCACTAGCAGGCTTAGTTTGTGTGACAGACGCAGCAGCGCTTGCTGCCTGGCCCTCGGGCTCCTCCTTGCTCTGCATCTTGGATTCAGCCGGAGCGCTGGCTTGCTCTGCTTCTGCTTGCACCGGTTCCGGTGAATCCGTATGCTCTTCCATCTGGGCTTCTGCGGCCACGCTCTTACTTGGTCCAGCCGCCTGGGTTCCATGATCTGCCTGCTCTTTCTTCTTCCCATCCTCCTTCAGACTCGACAACAATTGAACCACGGCCCGGTTGCCGAGTGTGCGCTGGAGCGCCAGCTTGTCTTCACGGCTTAAGGAAGCCGGATTCTGGCGGACACGCCGGATAATCTCTACCGGGTCCGGTTGTTTCGCGGCTGCCGGACGAATGAATACCTGCGGATTGCTGTATGGTTTATGCCCGCCGGATGCTTTATCTTTCTCCTTACTTACGGTTGCTTGGGTCTGCAATGGAGTCCCCCCTCTGTAAAAAATCGATCCTATAGATAAAGTAAAATCCATAGCGCTTTTTACAGCCGGAGTTATAAATAAATCCATTTATTCAATTAATTATGTATATTCTCATGTCAAAAAGGCCGCCCTAAGGCAGCCTGTTAACCATTCTGCGGATTAACGGTTATTCGGGTCTGCCGCTTGGCCCGAGGCTTTGCGCAGCTCATTCGCCAGACGGTGAAATTCTTTTCCAGACTCTGCATTACCTGCAGCCATATAAGCCGCTTGAAGAAAAGCAATGATCTTGCCCGCATCCTCTTTCTTCATCATATAGTCTTTTCCCTCCCCGTTTACATTGCCTGGTGCAGGAACCGCAGCAGACTGTGTGCTCCACCAGCCCGCCTCTCCACTCGACTGATTGAGGTCCACATTCACCCCGTGAACCGGCTGACCCAATCCCTTGGGGCCGTTGTCGTATTGATAAATGTGGATACCCTCCGCTTTTCGGCCTTTACTCCAGGCATACGTCTGCCAAAAGCCGGTGCAGGCCTTAGCGGCCATTGCAGCTTCAATAACGGTCACGCTCCCGTAAACACCCGACTGGTAATTCCGGGCGGCTTCTCCTGCTGCCGTAATATACTCTATCACCGTATCCATCTGTTTTGCAGAGGCATCGAAATCAACGGCGAAGTAGATCCGGCTCCCGGCAGGTTGTCCAACCGCAAGGGCCGTCTGTGCGGCAATCGCCCCGTCTGTCAGACCCGCTGCACGGCCTCCCAGCGCACGGCTGGCGGTCGTTTCATACACAGAGACAATTTGCAGCCCCGCAGCGCTGATGGCAACCGCCTCCGCCTGGGTTAACCTTTTCCAGCCGGAGGGCACGAGGTAACGGCATACGAATTCGTGACCATCCTCCTTGAATTTTTTAGCCAGTGTACGTGTTAGCGGTGCTGCGCAATCAAAGCCTTTGGCCATTCCCCCATCTCCTTCTTCCTGTCTGCTACCCGATTAATATTTTCATCAAAAGTCCCGCTGCGGCAATACACATCCCCACGCTGCTAATGATTGTGCCCACCAGCCAGCGCTGATTCTCCCCTTGCCTGAGCTTCAATCTGGACAGCTCATCCCGCATCTCATCCATCCGCAAATGCGCTGATTTGCTGCTCTGCATAGCCTCAAGCGCAATATCCCTTGCACTGTTCATGATGTCGAGCTTGGTTTCCACCCGGGTCAACCGTTGAAGGATTTCATTCATGTCGTCTGGCATATCGTACCCCCGCTAATGGAGCTGGTTGATCTCCCGTTAATGAATAGCTCCAAGCTGCAGCCACTGATCTGGAAGCAGCCTGGAAGCTGTGCAATGCTGTACTTAGCCGCTTACGGTTCCATACCTGCAATCAGATTGCCGTAGGAGTAGGCCGTAATTTTGCTGGTATCTGTAAAGCCCGTTGCCTGTCCATTGAAGGAATAATCATTGGTCTGATAATAATTAGAGAAATCCGATTTCCAGAATCTGCACTGAATTTCTACAATTTCTCCCGGCTTCAGACTTCCGGCACTGTTGGTGAAGCCGATTTCCAGATAATAATCACTGCCGGTTTTGCCTGCTGTCTTCTGGAAGCTTCCCGTAACATAGGACTGAATCACCCTGGTATTCGAGCCCGCTACTCTGGCATAATCCGTGTAGAAGCTCTGGAATTTCTCACCATCGATAGTGTAGTAATATCTAAGCTTGATGCTGGAGAGCTGCAAGGTCGACTTGCTGGTATTCTCAAAGGATATTCTCGGGAAAATCGTATTCGTCACGCTGCTTCGGCTCGCATTAAACGATTGAACCTTGAACGTCTGAGTGACAGTTACATTCTGCACCGCCGTCGATACATTGCCATTCACATCCGTAGCCGTCCAGGTGACCACTGTTATTCCTAACGGGAAGCCGTCAGCCGGAGCATCATTCTTCAGCACAACTCCGAAGATATCGCTCGCTGTAGCTTGGCCCAGGTTCACAAGCGTCTTGGTTCCGGTTGCCGGAGCAGCAACATCTGCCGGAGCTTTCAGCACTGGCTTCGTCGTATCCACCACCGTAATCTTCTGCACGCCCGTGCTGACATTGCCATTCGCATCTGTAGCGGTCCAAGTGACATCTGTGGTTCCCAGCCCATAGCTCTCAGGCGCATTACTGGTTACTGTTACTTTAAAAATGTCCGTCCCTGTTGCTACGCCGATCTCCACTGGAGTTTTCAGCGCCGTTGCTTCCACCGTCTTGTCAGCCGGAAGCTTCAACACCGGCTTCGTGGTATCCACCACCGTAATCTTCTGCACGCCAGTGCTGACATTGCCATTCGCATCCGTAGCCGTCCAAGTGACATCTGTTGTTCCTAGCGCATAGCTCTCAGGCGCATTACTGGTTATTGTGACTTTGAAAATATCTGTCCCTGTTGCCACGCCGATCTCCACTGGAGTTTTCAGCGCCGTTGCTTCCACCGTCTTGTCAGCCGGAAGCTTCAGCACCGGCTTCGTCGTATCCACCACCGTAATCTTCTGCACGCCAGTGCTGACATTACCGTTTGCATCCGTAGCGGTCCAGACCACTTCGGTCACTCCCAACCCATAGCTCTCAGGAGCATTACTGATTACTGTTACCTTGAAAATATCCGTCCCTGTTGCCACGCCGATCTCCACCGGAGTTTTCAGGGCTGATGCTTCTACCGTCTTGTCAGCCGGAAGCTTCAACACAGGCTTCGTGGTATCCACCACCGTAATCTTCTGCACGCCAGTGCTGACATTGCCGTTTGCATCCGTAGCGGTCCAGACCACTTCGGTCACTCCCAACCCATAGCTCTCAGGAGCATTACTGGTTACTGTTACCTTGAAAATGTCAGTTCCCGTTGCCACGCCAATCTCCACCGGAGTTTTCAGCGCCGTTGCTTCGACCGTCTTGTCAGCCGGTAGCTTCAACACAGGCTTCGTGGTATCCACCACCGTAATCTTCTGCACGCCAGTGCTGACATTACCGTTTGCATCCGTAGCGGTCCAGACCACTTCGGTCACTCCCAACCCATAGCTCTCAGGAGCATTACTGATTACTGTTACCTTGAAAATATCCGTCCCTGTTGCCACGCCGATCTCCACCGGAGTTTTCAGCGCCGTTGCCTCGACCGTCTTGTCAGTTGGTAGCTTCAACACAGGCTTCGTGGTATCCACCACCGTAATCTTCTGCACGCCAGTGCTGACATTACCGTTTGCATCCGTAGCGGTCCAGACCACTTCGGTCACTCCCAACCCATAGCTCTCAGGAGCATTACTGATTACTGTTACCTTGAAAATATCCGTCCCTGTTGCCACGCCGATCTCCACTGGCGTCTTTAGGGCTGATGCTTCTAGAGTAATGTCAGCGGGAAGCTTAAGCGCAGGCTTGACCGTATCCACAATGGTCACCTTCACGATGCCCACTGCGGAGTTTCCGCTGCTATCTGTAGCAGTCCATTTTACAATCGTAGTACCGATAGGGAAATTCGCGGTTAAGGTCTCCTCTGAAGTGATGGCGCCATGCTCTCCAGGAGCATCTGTCGTTAGAGTGACCGGGAAGAAATCCAGCACCGCTGGCACTTCCAGTTCTACCGGTGTTTCCAGAGCCGTTGCTTCCTTGGTAAGCTGCAGTGGTCCTTCGAATTTCAGCAAGGGCTGTGTCGTATCGACTACGGTAATCCGCTGTACCCCGGTTACCTCGTTACCATTGATATCTTTGGCCTTCCAGGTAACTGTCGTTGTTCCCAGCGGATAAGCAGCTGGAGCATCCGATGTCACCGTCACCTTGAAAATATCCGTAGCAGACGCTTGACCGGTCTCCACTGGAGTCTTCACTGCCGTTGCTTCTACGGTCAGATCCTCCGGCACAGTCAGCGTCGGCTTCGTCGTGTCCACGACCTTAATCTTCTGCACCTTCGTAGTCACGTTGCCGTTCGCGTCCATTGCCGTCCACACTACTTCTGTTATGCCTAGCGGATACGCTTCAGGGGCATTATTCTTCACCGTCACCTTGAAAATATCTGTAGCCGTGGCCTCGCCGATCTCCACCGGAGTCTCTACCGCCGCCGCTTCTACAGTAATATCTTCCGGTACAGCAAGCACAGGCTTCGTCGTGTCCACGACCTTAATCTTCTGTACCTTCGTAGTCACATTGCCGTTCGCGTCCATTGCCGTCCACACTACTTCTGTTACGCCTAGCGGATACGCTTCAGGGGCATTATTCTTCACCGTCACCTTGAAAATATCTGTAGCCGTGGCCTCGCCGATCTCCACCGGAGTCTCTACCGCCGCCGCTTCTACAGTAATATCTTCCGGTACAGCAAGCACAGGCTTCGTCGTGTCCACGACCTTAATCTTCTGTACCTTCGTAGTCACATTGCCGTTCGCGTCCATTGCCGTCCACACTACTTCTGTTACGCCTAGCGGATACGCTTCAGGGGCATTATTCTTCACCGTCACCTTAAAGATATCCGCAGCTGACACTTGACCGATCTCCACAGGAGTCTCAACAGCCGTTGCTTCTACGGACAGATCCTCCGGCACAGTCAATGTTGGCTTCGTCGTGTCCACGACCTTAATCTTCTGTACCTTCGTAGTCACATTGCCGTTCGCATCCGTTGCCGTCCACACTACTTCTGTTACGCCCAGCGGATACGCTTCAGGGGCATTATTCTTCACCGTCACCTTGAAAATATCTGTAGCCGTGGCCTCGCCGATCTCTAACGGAGTCTCAACCGCCGCCGCTTCCACAACTATATCTTCCGGTACAGCAAGCACAGGCTTCGTGGTATCCAAGATAGTAACCTTTTGATTACGTGTGGATACGTTGCCGTTCACATCCTTCGCTCTCCAGGTGACTTCAGTCACGCCCAGGGGATAGGAAGCCGGAGCGTTGCTGCTCACCGCAGCAATTCCGAAGATATCGGTGACTGCAGGCACCGGCAGCTTAATCTGCATTGTCTGCCCGGTAGCTTCTGCAATGTAGTCCGGAATGTCAGCGATTACCGGGGCCGTTGTGTCTTTTACCGTAATTGTCTGCGTGCCGGTGCTGAAGTTGCCGTTCGCATCTGTCGCCTTCCAGGTAACAATGGTCTTGCCGAGCGGGTAGCTGGCCGGAGCATTGCTGACCACCGTGACCGGGAACAGATCCGTAGCCGTAGCCTTGCCGATTTGTACCGGAGTATTTACTGCGGTAGCCTCCAAACTGATATCCTGCGGAACCGTCAGTATTGGCAAGGTAGTATCCACTACAGTCACCTTTTGCTTGCCGGTAGTTACCAGACCGTTGGCATCCTTCGCCGTCCAGATGACCTCGGTAACGCCCACGGCATAACTCTCAGGAGCATTGCTCGTTACAGTAACCGGAAAAATATCCGTAGCCGTGGCCTCGCCAGTCACAACCGGAGTTCTGATAGCTGTAGCCTCTGCCTTGACGTCTGCAGGGATAGACAGCTTAGGCGCAGTCGTATCTACAACCGTCACCTTCTGCTTCGCGATTGCCACATTTCCGCTTGGATCACTGGCCATCCAGGTAACCAGCGTGGTGCCGACCGGGAAATCAACCGGAGCATCGTTAATGATCCCGGTCTCGAACAGATCGAAGACCACTGGCTCGCCCAGAGCGACCTTGGATCTGACCGCCGTGGCCTCTACCGTTAGATCCTCCGGTGCTGTAATGACCGGTTTGGTCGTATCTGCGATCTTGACCTCTTGCGTTCCCTTAGTTGCATTGCCATGCTCGTCCGTAATCGTCCATGTTACTTTGGTGATTCCAAGCGGGAATTCCGCCGGAGCATCATTCTTGAGCGTCACAGCAAAAATTTCTGTAACCACCGGCTGGCCGAGGTCTACCTTCGTTTTTACTCCAGTGGCTTCTGCCGTTATACCGCCTGGTAGTGTAACCAGCGGCTTCGTCGTGTCTACGATCTTCACGGTCTGCGTTGTCTTGGTGGTGTTGCCATTCTCATCTGTAGCCGTCCAGGTAACGACTGTTGTCCCGAAGATGAAGCGTTCCGGGGCGTTATTGGTTACAGTAACACTGAAAATATCCTTGGCAGACGCTTCCCCCAGCTCCACTGGAGTCTTAATGCCGGTTGCCTCGGCGGTGATGTCTCCAGGCACAGTTAGCTGTGGAGGCGTTGTATCTGTAACTGTAATCTTCTGCACTTTCTCGGTGACGTTACCATGTTCATCTGTGGCGGTCCAGGTAACCATGGTTACACCCACCGGATAATCCGCCGGGGCATCCTTGGTTAACAGCACATCGAACAGATCGCTGGCTTCGGCTTGCCCAATATTCACCTTCGTCCGTCTAGCCGTAGCTTCTACGGTAATATCCTTCGGTATTGTCAGTACAGGCTTGGTGGTATCGGTAATGCGGATCAGCTGATCTGCTGTAGAGATATTTCCATTCTCATCCTTAGCCGTCCAGCTTACCTTGGTTACGCCCACCGGATAATCCTCAGGCGCATTATTCGTAATATTTACCTTGAAAATATCTGTGGCGGCGGCCTTCCCCGGATCTACCACAGTTCTTCGGCCTACAGCTTCCTTTGTAATATCGGCTGGAACCGTCAGTAACGGCTTAGTTCTGTCTACTACGGTGACCTTCTGGGTTGCTGTAGTCACATTGCTGTTGGCATCGGTCGCCGTCCAGGTGACAGTAGTCGGACCAATGGGGAATTCCTTCGGCGCGTCATTCACCACAATAACCGGGAAAATATCCGTAGCCGACGCTCCGGTGACCACAAGCGGCGTTTTAACCGCTGTAGCTTCCACAACCATATCTCCTTGCACGGTTAGTACCGGCTTTGTGGTGTCTTTTACAGTAATTCTCTGCACCTGCGAGGAGGTAAGTCCCACCGGGTCCACCGCTGTCCATTTGACGGTAGTTGTCCCGATCGGATAGTCTGCAGGTGCATCATTTGTCAGGAGAACATCCGGGACCGAGATATCCTGAACGGAGGCCTGTCCAATATCGGCAGGGGTACGGACCGCCTTCGCTTCCATTGTAATATTCGCCGGAACAGTAATGACCGGGATCGTCTTGTCAATCTTCACTTCGGTCTTCTGTACAGCGGTCAGGTTACCTGCATGATCTTCAGCCCAGAACTCCAGAGGGATAATTCCCTCCACCGGGACGTCAAAAGCAGCCGTGCTGCCTGCCGCAATCTGTTCTTCGCCATCCGCTCCGAGTCTATAATGGATCTCCTTCACTCCGGAATGGGCATCTGACGCGGTAAGAGAGACCGTAACATCCGTGCTGTTCCAGCCCTTCTCATTCGCTTCCGGACTTAGAATACTGGCGATCAGCGGACCACTCTTGTCAATTTGCACTACTACCGTGCGGGGAGCTTCTGCATTCCCGGTTCTGTCCACCGCCCAGTAGCTGACAGTAGTCACTCCTTCCAGCTCCAGCTCCAGCGCCGCGCTTGGGCCGGCAGTTCTCACGGTATCGCTCCCGCCCAGCTTGTAATAGATCGCTTCCACACCGGAATATGGATCTTGAGCGGTAAAATGCAGCGCAACCTTCCCCCGGCTCCAGCTGCCGGATTCAGCGCCTGTTACAGCTACCTCTGTAACCGGGGCGCTTTTATCAATATGGATGGGACCGAAGGTTGCGATGGAATAATGGTTCTTATCCTCATCACTGGTAGCCGCACTGTCAACAGCCTTGCCCGTTGCCGTCTGACCAGCTCCTTCAGCGGTGAATTTCTGATCCGGGGTCAGGGATTTGATCGCTGACAACGTATCCTCTGCCGTATAATGTACCGTCACGGAATGACTGGTCCAGGTCCCGGCAATGTAAGGAGCACCGTTATCCGTTACCGCCGTTGCCTTGATGGAAGGCGGCGTCGTATCGATCAGGTTAGAGCCTACGGCACCGACCTCTACCTTGAAGGTAACAGGCTGAAGACCGGGAACGGCAGCTTTTACCTCCATGGTCTTAATGACCCCGGTTCCCTTCGAATAGACCTGATAGCCTTCTCCTATATATCCTGTATAGTTGTTAGCCGCAGATGCATATCCGTTCGCATCCGACACCACTGTAATTCCAGTACTGTTAAGCCCGCGCATGACCGCAGTAATTGTACTGTCCTCCGAGACGGTGAAGGTGACGGGAATACCCGGCAGCGGATTACCCGCCAGATCCTTGACAGCCACCACCTGCGGAAGCATAAAGCCGCGCCCCCCTGGAACCACACCCGAGGCCTGCGACAACCGGATCTGCTGCAGCAGCGGCGACACCGGGCTCATCGACCCCTCGACATTGCTGAGCGCCATCAGGCTCATCTGATAGGCTCCATGATTTAGGATGACTCCCAAGGTAGGATCAATCTCATACACCGACTGATACACGGAGCGATAGACCGAATCCTTAACTGTTGCCCCCCGTTGAATCTGCGGCTCCGGTACTGGCGGCTCTGCCTCATACACTGCTGCAGAGGCAGTGTCCGCTTCAGGCCCTGGAAGAATGTTGTGGGCTATTTTCCCCGACCCGAATACAGCGCCTGGCGCCAGCATCAGAATTAGAAGCGAGAGACACAGCCATCTGCTGATTATGCCCAACCGTCCTTGCTGCACAAGCTTACATTTCCTTTTTGAATGTTTCATCATACATCCCCTAACTTTTTAGTAATGAGCATAGTGATCATGGTGAAGCCTGGACCTCCTTTACTAATCAAAGGGAAACCCGGACGGGTTTTTACAACTGTTTATTCCGGTTCACACAAACTTCGATTTTCGTTTCGAGCCATGCTTCGAGGTCGCCGATCACCAGACTCAGCTCCTTACGGGCGGATTCACCCAGGATCGCTATCGCCTTCTCTTTGGCCAGCAGAAAAGATTTCTTCATCGCCTCCGTGTCGAAATCGCCTTGTTGCTTGAGCGACTCCACAAACGTCTGATTGACGGCAATTACAGCAGATTCAACAGCATCCCCCGCCCGCTGAAGCAGGCTGTTCACTGCCTCATTCTCAATTCTCTGCTCCAGCCCGGCAATTTCCCGCTTGATATAAGCAATTACAGACCTCGCCAGCAGCCCCAGCAGCGGAATAATCAGCACGGTCATCAGGGTGCTCATCATCTCAGATGTTACATAATCACTCATTGCCATCGCCTCCTAAATGGATAATTCGACAATCTATTGTTCTTTAATCTCGTAATACTAGGTAATCCCGAAATAATATTTACAACTTTCGCTAGAAATATAGTAATCATGTAAATTTTTGTTTTTGTCAGTTGTGGAATCTATGGAATATTTTACTTGTTATATGAGGGGACCAGCGATGGATTAGGTCAAGCCTGGGGGAACAGGCTCCGCTCGTCTTGAGAATGAAGGTACTACTGAACATGGGGAGGAAAATTCATGGTTACCTGTGATGACGAATTAGTTGAAACCTGCAGGAAATTATTAAAACGCTCAGCATGGAGAATCCAGTACAAGACTCGCATTCAGCTGATAAAGGAAAGTAACCCGCTCTACGATAATGAATGCTACGACAACAGCTTTGAAAGTATGGTCGTTTCTGAGCTGTTTGTCGATGAGCTTCTGGATATGCTTCCATGGGAAAAATGCAGGTATATCATCAAAAAAACAGTCATAGAAGGAATGCCCGAACAAGAAGTAGCAGCCGAGCTGCAAATGACTCAACAGGGGGTTAGTAAATGGAAGCGCAAGGGACTGGAAGTCCTGAAGGAAAATCTTACCCATTCATCGAGACCGTAAAAAAGGCGCAAAGCGGCGATAAAGCGTCCATGGAGGATATCCTAAGCCTGTTCTCGGTAGACATCGAAAATTTATCTCGGTTCATTATGCTGCCGCGGGAAGAAGCGATTCAGACCTTAAAGATTGAACTCATAAATATTGTTTATCAGGATTTATAAATTCAGCAGGAGCACCGCTTGGACATACATATTTTTCGGCAATAGCTAATCCATGTGATTATACAATGTAGATAGATTCCCTTACTTTTTATGTACAATGTCTAGTCAGCAATAGTCAGAGCTTCATAGGATACATAGAGGAGTATGACTAGCAGCTATTCAAAGAGAGAGGAACACGGCAGGTATGAACACATTCGATCCTTCGGTTGAATATCCCATTGTATTTTTGAACTCTGTCCCTAAGAGCGGTACTCATCTGATGAAGCAGATCTTGGAAGGCATTCCGGGGATGAAGCAGAACCCTTATGAATTCTATGAAGGCTATCCGGAAGACTCCAGCCTCCACTATCAGCGGTTGCTGCTCGTCCGCAGCGGACATTTCACAGCAGGGCATGTGTACTATTCACCCCGGTGGTCAGGCATGCTTCGGGAGCTGAAGATCAAGCCGTTATTTCTTAACCGTGACTTAAGAGATATCGTCATCTCGTATACGTATTTCATAACAGACAAATACCCTAATCATCCGCTGCGCCCCTATCTGCTCTCTCTGCCGGACCGGAATCAGCAATTTCTGGCTTTAATCCGGGGAATACCAGAGCTTCATTACCCGAGTATCGCCGCGTGGTATGGGCAGTTCGCCGGATGGAGCGGAGAAGCGGACTGTATGCAGATCGCCTTTGAACATTTGGTAGACAGCCACAGCTCACGCCGCCGGACCATGGAGCAGCTGATTCGTTATCTCTGGGCTGACAAGCCGCTGCCATTACCGCTAGACACAATCCTGGACGCTATGGAGCAGAACATTAACCCTAAAGCCTCCTATACCTTCCGCACCGGCACAACCGGGAACTGGCGGACCGAGTTCAATGAAGAGGTGAAGACTTGCTTCAAAGAGGTGGCAGGCTACCTGCTCTTCCCGGCAGGCTATGAGACAGATTACAACTGGTAACCTAATCGTTTGACATGGAAGGTGGGGCTGCACATTGCATACCGGAGTAACACTATGGTTCACCGGCCTGACTGCCCCCTATGAGGAACCACTCAGCCCCGAGATCATTGTGGATACCGAGCAGCATACCGAGGATCAATCCACCGAGCTGATTCTCGCCTACTTGATAGAGCATGGTTATATCTATTAATTCGATCCGTTGTTACATGAAGAAGCCCCTATCCTTCACCCAGGACAGGGGCTTCTTCATGTACAGCTGGCTTATACCTTGAACAGAATAATAATCTCAGTAAGCAGAATCAGCCCAGCCGCTGACACGCCCAGTGAATTAATAATAGTCAGCGCATCCGGGTAGTTCTCCTTACGGAACTGGGAGCAGAGTGACACTGTCCATAACACGCTGAAAAAAAGTCCGGTGCTTCCGCAGCCCCTCTCGTTGAGAGCCCGCCTTCTGCGCCGAAAGAATCTGCCGAGCCCGGCAAAGGTTAGCAGCATATAAATGATAAGCTCAGCGGATGAAATCACAATCACCTCACCTGCAGACAAGAGATGCATCAATGCATACTGAAGGCTAAAACCCATAAAGACTAGCATGTTAAAGGAAACCTTCGGGACACTCAAGCCGTCTTCCTCCTTTTACATCTAAATGTACACCGTTAATAGATAACGCTTACATTATAAGCTTAATTGCTTACATGTTCTGTGACATATGACGCTTCAGACCTATAGGATCATATGTACTCAGGGTCTAATCAGCCAGACCACACACTTAAATCACCCTTGGGTAATAGGTTACTTGTCCTTTGATCATCTTAGTTTTTTTTACCTCACTTATGTTTGCCCATTTGCTAGCTGGCTGGAGCAGTAAAGAGCACTTATCCACTTGCAGACGTAAATCACAAATTCCTAACCAAGTGGAAACGGCTTTGCCGTCCTTTAAAGGTCGGTACCGTTTCAGCGAGAAATAGAAGGATAAGTTATCGTGTGAAACATATAAATTCTTATATTTTAACCAAAAAACCGGAGCTGCATGGGTAAGCAGTCCGGTTCCTCTAATACAATTATAATGGCTCCTTACATTTACAAGGCTTTCAGATAATCAATAACAGCCTGTGTGCGCTTATCGCCATTCTTCATTACAAGCAGCAGGAAATCATCAAGCTGGGTCAGCAGCCTGCTGCCCTCAATTCTCTCTGGGCCTGCTTCCGACAAAGTATTCTCGTAAGCTATCGCCGCTTGTTCCAGCATGACCTGTGTCTTCTTGTCGAACAGCGGAGTCTTGGGCGTGCCGTTGAACACAATTCTCTTGGCGCGTTCCAGCGCTTCCGTCATCGCCGCAACGCGGTTAGAGTTCTTATATGTCTGCACAAAATCCTCGTATTGCACGGCCCGGTCAATGACCTGGTACCAGTCCACCATCAACTTTTCGGCAGCTACCATCGGCTGTTCCGACTCTATCGCCATAAGGTCAATATAGACCTGCAGATCCTTACTGACATAAGGCTTGAAGACTTTGAAGTTCTTATAAGGAATGGCTGGTACGAATCCCCCATCCTCCACCAGCTTGTAGCCCATGCCCTCCAGGTCTTGGAGGACCACACGGACCTCGGCCTGTCTCACCTTGGAGCGTGCGAGCGCCATTGGCATCCCGGTCGTATATATGTTCTTGATATTCAGTTGAACGACAGGCGCATTCATACGTTTGGTTGCCGTAGGAAGGTAAGCCTTTAGTGCATTCTCCAGATGCAGTACTGCCAGATTCGCTTCGAGCTGCGTCATCTGGCCGATCCGGTTAACCAGCGTAGCTTGGGCCAGCCCGAGGGAAGACGGCTTCTTCAATCTCTGTTCAAATAAGCTGAAGGCTGGTGTAGTCTTCGCTGCCGCCGCCGCAATCTTCTGCGGGAAAGCGCTAAGAACGGTAATTCCGGTGCTAGTCAATAACAGTGCGGAGGCAAGCGCGACTGCCAGGTTTTTGGTTAATCTCTTCGGCTTCATAGGCACACCCCTTTCAATGGTCATAGCATTCTTTGTATTTTACCATACATTAACAGCCTACTTAATGCAAAAAGCCCTGCATCTCTGCAAGGCGCTTAATATAATGTAGAACACAGAATAAGTAAAATTGATCAGTAATCCACACCGTGACCAAATGGAGTGACCACCATACTACCGTTAATTAGAGTTGACCCTTTTAGCGGCTGATTATCTGCAAAAATCGTTGTTGTAACGCTAATCATTATTACCGCTGTGAATAGAAATGAGAGAAATGTCTTTTTCATCCATTAACACTCCTTCTAGAATATTTTTTAACCCACTCTATTGGTAGATTCTTTTTAATAGCACATTCAAAGATTGTGACCATTCCGGCAATTATTTCTCTCGGATACTGTTTTAAATACTGAACATACTCTTTCAGCACATCCTCTTTGCCTTCCATCAAGTCAATGGTGTATGTATTTCCTAGTGCAAATATACTAAAATCTTTTATAATAAACTTGTCTTTCTCATCTACACCCTTGACCCATGAAAGATCTTTATATTTCAGGATGCAATCTCTTGATTCTGAATATCGTTTCAATTTCTGATAAGCTTCGCCCTTGCATAGCTGTGAAAATCCAAGGTAGTAGATTAAAGGCCTGTCGTTAGATGATTTACTGGAGGGTTGGTTCAGCTGATAATAATATAAAACACTAGACTCTTCGTAGAGCCTGTCGGCAATTAAAATCATATTGTGCCAATCTTCGTTGGAAAACGCTAGTTTCAACATATTAGTAAGCGAATCAATGTTATCTATGTTTTCTAATCTCAATTTACCCACCCCAAATCCTCCTTAAATGCCATTTAAATACAGAATATACCATATCTATACACTGGTCAATTACGATACGATTTTTTCATAAATAGGAGAGAACATAATGAATCTATCTGAACCCTTTAACACCAGCCGTCTGCACTTCCGCTTACTGAATCAATTAGACACCGATGCCGTCTACAAACAATTCTCAGACCCGGACATGTGCAGATACTTCAGCGAACCGCCCTGCGATTATAATGAAGCGATAGAGATCATTGAGCATTACGCCCAGCCTGAGGGTAAAGGCCATCACCGCTATGGGATGTTTGACCGGGAGACTCATGCCTTCATTGGCACCTGCGGCTATCATTATTGGGACGCTGAGCGGAAGCAGGTGGAGATCGGTTATGACATCTGGAAGGACTATTGGGGACAAGGTTATATGTCAGAGGCCCTGCCCATTCTTCTCGGTACGTGCTTCACCCATCTTGATGTGGACTGTATCTATATTCTGACCCATCCGCAGAACGCTGCATCGATGGCTACTGTGCGGAAATTCGGGTTTGAGCTATGTGCGCCTTGCAGGGAAGTGGAGGAAGAGCCTCAGGTGTGTATGAAGCTAATGCGGGAGAACGCAGCTGCTGCCAAATAACAAATCAAGAGCAACAAGGGCTCCCTCCCCCATTGAGCTTTTCCAGATAATCTGTCATTTGATAGGACATATATAGCCTCAGTACCTGATCGATCTGGCGCAAATCAAGCTGAATCAGTTCGTCGATCTGGCGTAAACGGTACCGCAGAGTGTTGCGGTGGACGAATAGTTCGTCGGCGGTTTTTTGCAGCTGCTGGTTGTTCTTCAAATAGCAATAGAGGGTATGATACAAGTCGGCATGATGCTTCTCATCGAATACACGCAGGACCGTAAGCGCCGGATGGCTGACATCCCGGGAATCATGCTGCGCATGCGGGGATAACAGATCATACAGCTGCACATCAGCGTATAGCACACGCGGCTCCGCAGGCCAGACGATCCGCCCGATCTCCAGCGCCTTGAGCGCTTGCAGATAATATTTGCGGCAGTCTGTGAGGTCGGTGAATTCCCGGCTGATCCCCAGGCGGATCTGATGGCTGACGAGAAATTTGCGCAAGCTTGGATCAACCTCTTTTGACCTGGAAGATACATACTCACCTTCACTCACCCCCACCATATACTCATGGTAAAAGATCAGCCGCTCCTCCCCGAAATACAGGTGCAGCTGATCTCTTAAATAACCGGTGTGTTTGCCGGAAACGGAAACATCATACCCCGCAAGATCCAGCACCAGAACGGACAATCTGCCCTTGGGCAGATGCAGACCGCTCCGCAGACTCTCCTGAATAAGTACCGGTCCGTTCTCCTCATTCTCCAGTAATCCATAGATCAGCTCTTCATATTCCGCCTGGCTGGAATTCCGGTAAAAACTGTTCTTCGCCAGCTCGGCCGCCACCAGCCCGGCCGTAAAACCTGCCAGCTCATGATCCCTCTGTTCAATGGGGCGTTTGTCACCCAGTACAATTACATTGCCGACAGGCTTGCTGCCGATCCTAATCTTGGCGACCAGCTTGGTCACCTGGCTTCCGCTGCATTCCACTTCGTAAGCCTCCAGCGACTCTATGCCGGTCTGCACGCTCTTCAGTTGGTGGACGGCAGCTATGAAATCATAGGAACAATAGCCTTTGTGCAGATTATCGGTCCAGATGGGATCGGTAACCCCGCTACAATCCGAAGAAGCCAGAACCTTATAGCTTACATCGATGATAATCACCGGATTACCCATCAGCTCTGCTGCAGCACAGACGATTGCATCCAGTCCTTTGCCGGCGACACAGGCTTCAAGCATTCTGCCCTTGGCCTGCTCCCGTTCAGCCTCTTCCAGAAACAGCTCCCGGGTCCGATTATAGAGCTCGAATACATCTTCCTCTGCCCCAAATTCCATACGGTTCTGTCTGCTATACATCTGCTGATGCTGGCCTGAAGCTGGCTCCACAGTATCATTAATCAGCATCAGGCTGGCCTGCTCCAACCCTTCTGCGTGATCCGGTAATCCGGACTGGTAGCCCACATAGATATATTCAGGTGCAAAATGCGTCAGGCTTTTCGTAATCAGCATCGTATCTGAATAGGCTGTCGTTAATGCTTTGTTCCACTGGATATGTACGGCATGCTTACTAAAATGTCTGCTAATCTGTTCAAAGGTAACACTCATCGCTCTCCCCCCCTGCTTATTATAGTGCGCCGCGCACAAAATTCCCATTTATTTTTATATTTTCCATATATATAATCACTGGAATAGTCATGTTACATTATTCGTGACCCTATAACACAGGAGGAGATTCAGATGAGCAGCTTCGTAAAAGATGTGAATGAAATTACCAAAAGAATCAATACACCTACGACCTTCTATAATGCCGAGACCCTAACCGTCTATTGGGAGACTTCGCCCGAAGTGATCCGCAGCATTCTGCCCGCCCCGCTTACGCCGGGTCCAAGGCCGCTTGTGCACGCTTTTGTAGCTAACTATCCCCGCACCAGCTTCTGCGAGCCTTACCGGGAAGCCGCGGTCTTCGTCCTGGCAGCCTACAACGGACAACCGGGCACCTATTGCCTGTCCATGCCGATCAGCGATGATATCGCGATGGGCCTGGGGCGTGAGATTTACGGCTTCCCCAAGAAGATGGCCGATATTAGTCTCCAGAAGGAGGATCAGCACGTGGCAGGCAGCGTCTCCCGGCGGGGCACTGAATTCTTCCATGTAGAGGCCGCGCTTAGCGGGAAAATGAATGCCGGGAACGGACAGCGTATCATCTCCGAGCATTACGGTGAGGGTCTGCCCGTCTTCAACATGAAGTATTCCAAGTCCCCGGATGGCCGCGGATTCGATCTTGGACCGCTGCTGATCCGGCAGACAGCCTCTATGGATGTCAGCGTGCGCACAGCGGCAGAAGTAGAGATTCACCTGCATGACTCTCCGCATGACCCCTGGGCCGAGCTGGAAGTTGTCCGTATGCTAGGCGGCATCTACACGGTCAGCAATACCGTTCTTGAACGCGGTGAGGTCCTGACTGCTGTAGATCCTGTACAGTTCCTTCCTTACTCCAACTTACGCTGGGACTGGTGGAATTAATGGAGGTGTGCCAGTGAGAAATCCATTTGATTTGAGCGGAAAAGTAGCGGTGGTGACAGGAGCAGCCGGGGGGATAGGCACAGAATTGGCCCAAGCTCTGGCCGGGCAAGGGGCGGATGTTGCCCTGCTGGATGTAAAAGTGGACGAGCTCGAACCGGCGCGGCAACAGATTGAAGCCCAGGGCCGCCGGGTGCTCCCGCTCCAGTGTGACGTAACCAGCAGCAGAGAGATAGAATCGGGGGTAGCAAGCATTCTGGAGCATTTCGGACGGATAGATATCCTGGTGAATAATGCCGGAGTTGCATCCACAGGCTCTGTCGAGGAACTGGCGGAAGCGGAATGGGACCGGGTGATGGATACCAATGTGAAAAGTATTTATCTCATGTCCAAAGCTGTGATCCCGGCCATGAAGGAACGCAAGGCGGGCCGCATTATCAGCCTTGCTTCCATCTGCGGTGTGAAGGGCAGCAAGCTGGCCGCCCTGCATGCCTATAATGCCTCCAAAGGCGCAGTCGTGAATCTGACCCGCGGCATGGGCGCGACCCTCGCTCCTTACGGAATCACGGTGAATGCGATCGGACCGAGCCTGTTCCCCAGCGGGATGACACGCGCACTCTATCAGGACCACTTCCTGGAGCAGTATAATACGCTATGCCCCATGGGACGTCCCGGCAACCCCGATGAATTGAACGGCGCTGTCCTTTACTTCGCCTCGGATGCTTCCAGCTACACGACAGGCCAGACGCTATATGTGGACGGGGGCTGGACAGCCGTCTGATTCTAGCCTAAAGAGCTGTCTTCCTGGCCATGGAATAGCTGGAGGACAGCTCTAGTTTTTGCAGAAAAGGGTACTCACTTATCCAAGAGAGATTTAGAACGAATCCAATAGCCCCTCCAGCCGGTCAATGACATAATCATAACTGCTCACTCCGCCGAATCCGTAACTCGCATATACAAAAGGAATCCCCGCGAACCTTGCCGCCTTCAGATCCCCTTCTGTATCGCCAACATAGACAGGACTCACCAGATGATTTCTGTCCATGACAAGCTTGATATTCTCTCCCTTGGACAGTCCGGTTCTCCCCGGATTCTCGTAGTCTGTGAAATACTTCTGCAACCCATGATAGTCATAAAAAGCCTCGATGTACCCCGCCTGGCAGTTGCTTACGATAAACAGCTTATAGTTAGCCGATAGTGCCTGAAGCACCTGTTCCACCCGAGCGTACAACCTTCCGCCTTGTCTCGCCAGCACATCACATTCCATGTCACAGCAATCATCCAGCAGCCTCTGCCGGGTATCCTCATCCGTATCAGGGAACAGCTTACGGCCAACCTCCGGCACCGGCAGACCCATAATCCCCTGTAAATCTTCTATAGTCACTTCATGTGCAGCTCCATTATAGCTGTTAATCACTTGATTCCAACCGCCCACGACAGTCTCCGTCGGGTCCCATAACGTTCCATCCAGATCAAAAATAATACTGTCCATTTCGCATTCCCCTCACATTTTACTCAGACTTAATAAGGCTCAGAATACTATCAATTGTACTCAATCAAGTCCCGATAACCAAGCAATGTATCATGCTAAAATAACGCCCCCTTTACATGAAGTGACCCCTGTCAAGTAGACAGTAATAAAAAAGCAATATTTAAGCAGCCTGAGTTCGGTATTCATGAGGACTCAGGTTGTTTAGTTTCGTTTGGAAACGTGCATGGTTGTAAAAATGGATGTATTGCTGCACAGCATGCTTCACCTGCTTAGCAGAGTGGAAGGAGTGGAGGTAGAAACACTCGGCTTTAAAATGACCAAAGAAGTTCTCCATACAGGCATTGTCCCAGCAGTTTCCCTTTCGGGACATACTGGCCTTTATACCGTATCGCTTCAGTAGGCTGCTGTATTGGCGGCTAGTATACTGAAATCCTTGGTCGCTGTGCAAAAGAACCCCTTCAGTATCACGCCGTTTTCTCGCCTTTTTGACCGTATCAAATACCAGTTTTAAATCATTCTTAGGGCTAATCTGGTACGCTACAATTTCATTGTTAAACAGATCTTTAATCGCAGACAAATACAGCCTTTGCCCGTTGAAGATTAGATAAGTGATATCCGTAACCCACTTTTGGTTCGGCTGGTCTGCTGTACACTCTCTATTCAGATGGTTGTCAGAGATGACGTAAGCCTCTTTCTTGCCGTAATAAGGCCTTTTCCTCCGAATGACTGCTTGAAGTCCTAGTTCGCCCATGAGTCGCTGTACACGCTTGTGATTCACGTGGATGGCGTAGGTACGCTTTAGCCAAACCTTCACCCTGCGGTATCCATAAATACCTTTTAGCTTCTCAAAGCATTCGACGATTTTAAGCTTCAAGGCTTCGTCTTCGCGTTGCTTCAGTGAAACGAACGTTTGTCGATTCAACCACTTGTAAAAGCCACTCCTAGATACCCCAGCCAGGTTGCACAGCAGGGTAAGGTTGTATTTCTTATGAAGCATTTCCTTAATCACTGTAAACTTTTTGCTGCTTGGGACAGCGTCCATTCCTCCTTTCACATCTGTAAGAGCTTTTTTAGCATTTCATTTTCCGCCTCAAGGCGCTTGATCTTGGTCTCTGGATCTTCGGGACGTGTTCGGGGTCTGCCCATTCCGGGTCCTTTCGCCTTCCCTCTTTTTTCTTCAAGACCCTTTAATCCCTCTACCTTAAAGTGCTTCACCCATCGGCGAACCAAGGAATCGTTAATCCCCATTTCAAGTGCTACACTTTTATATCCCAACCCCTTTTTGAGGTAGAGGTCTACTGTCTTTTTCTTAAACTTCTCATCGTACGTTTTCCTCATTTCACCCATAAAAAATCCCCTCCATAGTAGACAGAATAATCGGCTTGCTTTTTTCTGTCTACTATAGGGGGATCATATCAACAAAGTAGGGCGTTGTTTTCTTGTCTAGTCCTCGAGGTTCGCAATTCCAGCATTCAAACTATATATAATATAAAAATGATTCCATTGCTGCGTAGTGACTATTTCTTCCCTGCCGTCTTTCTTAAAAAAATAACCCGATCCCTCCTGTTGAGAATATTTCCACCCTTCTCGTTCCATGCGTGACTTTAACAGTTCCTGTGGATCACCCTCTTCTTTCGTGAGGTAGCGCTCCCGGCCAGGCCTATCGCTATCTATCCGAATAACAGATTTACCGGTTGATTCTAAACGATACATGTGTTTCACATTATTATATCCAACGTTATTGACGTATAATGCTCCTAACACGACTAAAAGGACAATAGCCCCAATACAGCTAAATAAAATGATCTTCCATTTCTTCTTCATCCGTTCCCCTTCCCTCTTGCGCGGGCCCGAACCTCAAATATCTTACTAATGCCTACGGTCTTGCCCTCGTATCCAGGTACGTGATCTCTTACCCTTCAAATCATAGTTGTTGTTCCTTTGGCCCCGCCCAGATCAAATGTACCATATTCAGCGAATAGCTCTCCACTCTAGTGATCTGCATCCCCGACTCCCGGACCAGTCCGAGAATATCCCGGGTCTGATGGCATCCATAGATGCGGTACAGGAGCGGATTCAGCGCCCGTTGCAGTGTAGTGACCAAGATGTTAGAACCAATTCCATGCTCCAGGAGCAGGATGGTGCCGTCCGGCTTACACCAGCGGTTCAGCTTCACCAGCAGGTTCAGCGGGTTCTTATAGCTGCATAAGGACAGCGTGGAGACAATGGTATCGAATGAATGCGCAGCAAAGCTCATGTCTTCGATATCCGCACATATACACTCGGCATCCAGACGGTACTGTCCGGCTGCCCGTTTGGCCTTCTCGACCATGGCTCCGCTGAAATCCGCAGCCGTGATCTTGACGCCTTGAGGATAGAACGGGAAGTTCGCCCCGGCTCCGACGGCAAGCTCCAGCACCTCACCCTTCGCAGAACCGATTAGCTTCTGGCGCCAGCGCCGCTGCTTCGGATCATCTCTTTTACGGTCATAATCCGTGGCCTGCCTGTCAAAAATCCGTATCAGCCTCTCTGTATCCATCCCCGCCGTTCACTCCCCTTCTTAATACAGCCGCTTCTCGTAGCTCTCCTCTATCCCGCGCCGCACCACTTCCTCCGTGAACTCCGCTGCATTCACATGAGCGGCGATGATGGCCGGAGCAGACGGGAGCAAGGTTTCAGCAGGCCACGTGCCGGAGTCCCAGACCTGCGATCTTTTGAAGGCCTTGGCACAATGCATATAACATTCCTCCACCTTCACCCCGATCCCCAGCGCAGGCCGCTTGCCTCGGGCTCGCATTCGATCCAGGATAGGCTCATCCTTAATGATATAGGCTTGCCCGTTAACCCGCAGTGTCTCTTCAAGCCCCGGGATAATAAAAATCAGACCGATATGCGGATTAGCCAGGATATTCAGCAAAGAGTCAAATCTGCGGTTCCCCGGACGTTCAGGAATGACCAGATGCCCTTCATCCAGCACCAGCACCGAACCGGGCGCATCCCCGCGCGGAGAGACATCGCAAGAGCCATGTTCATCTGCTGTGGACAGAAATAATAGAGGGGACATCGCTATATAATCACGGCAGTGATGATCCAGCTGATGGATCGATTTGCGCTTCACCACTTCACTCGGATAGCCTAGAAGCTCTCTGAGCTCATTTTCCGACGTTAGCATTTCATGAAAAGGTTTATTCATCCCGCATCCCCGCTTCTGATTATTATATTGACCCCACTCCGCCTAACGCCAGACCTGCATCCGTTCATCCAGAGTGGAAGTATGCAGCTCCAGCTGAATTCCATCCGGGTCCAGGAAATTCACTGACCAGCCGGTTCCCCGCTGAACAGGTCCTCTGACGATCTCAACGTGATGCTTCTGCAAGATGCCGACAGCTTCATTGAAATCATCCTCTGCGATATAAAAAGCTACGTGATCCATCCCGGCGTATTCGCCTAACGGCTCCTTCGTAACCGTTCGTTCAAGCAGACAGACCCAAGCGTTCCCCCACTCCAAATAGGCATCTATTCGGCCGTGATGTCTAACGTTCATCCCCAGAATACCATGATAGAACTCCAGGGATGTCTTAAGATCGCGTACCTGGAGTGTGATGTGACTGAATCCGGTGACTTTCATTTGATCAGCTCCTCCTGTTCTCCGTCCCTACGTTAACTACAACCATCTAACAAACTTCTTATGTAGCACTTCGATCTGATGCCGCTCTGCCCATTCCGTTAGCGCCCGTATCCCTTGATCTTCCTGATCCGGGAAGCGAAAACAATATTTATAAGTAACCAGCAGATAGGCTCTGGGCTTAACTGCGATTACAGGCATGAAGTAGCCTTTGATGAAAATCCGCTTAATAGTAGAGGCTTCAATCTCTATATTCTTGATCTGCAGGGCTTCCGGTTTTATTTCTATGTTGAACGCCCGGTTAAAGGTCAGTAGACGATAGATCATAACTCCTATATGGACGATTAAGATCCCTATGACGAGATAGACCAAGATATGCTTCAGCAGAGTAGGTGTGTCGAACCGAAGGAACAAGCGAATCCAAATTAACATCGCGACAACCAAGCCTATGGTCGCCAGCAATTCAGCAGGACGCTTACCTTTGAACACGATCACCTTTTCCATCCCTTACCCCCTCCTCATTTATCCTGAAGAACAACTAGCTTCTTCTATCATACAGGGAAATGCTGGAATGAGGAAGGGAGCCCTACTCCTTCATCATTCAACACCTCCCATTGTGATGGTTAATCAAATTTATTCATTAAAATTTTTGACTATCCTGCGGCTACAAGATATTATGATGGCATAAGGGCTGACATAGATCAGGAGGACGAACCATGGATGTGTTTGCAGAGTATCTGGCGAAGATCGATAATCCGGTTCACCGGGATACGGTGGAGGAAGTACTCTCCTGGGTGTTGCAGGAGTTCCCGCAGCTCGAACCGAGAATCGGCTGGAACCAGCCGATGTTCACCGATCACGGAACATACATTATCGGCTTCAGTGTAGCCAAAGGGCATATGGCTGTCGCCCCGGAAAAAGCAGGCATGGATCATTTCGAGGAGGTCCTGAAGCAAGGCGGAGTAGATCACACCAAGCTGTTGATCCGCATGAAATGGACGAATCCGGTGGATTACGGCCTGCTGAGACAGTTAATCGAGTATAATATTGCCGACAAGGCGGATTGCACAAGCTTTTGGCGGGTATAGCTGCGGCTAAGTACCCGCTCTCACGCTCCCAGATGCAGAAAAGGACATGCCATATAGCATGTCCTTCTTTTTTGTCACCAAATCACGCCACTGACAATCTTGCGGTGATCTGACACATACGCTCTGAATTTATGCTCCTGTGCGGCATCCTCGAACGATTGCTTCGCAACGAACCAATATTCCTGTGGCCCATAGAACAGCAGATAGTAGCTCTGGTTCTCCCATACCCGGGTGAAAGAGCCCCAGGTCATGACGGACGCGTCCTTCTCCGGACTGAAATTGATCCCCTCTGCACCGAAAAGATATTCAAATTCCTTATTGTACCTTGTATCTGCCGACAATATCTTCGGTAAAAGCAAGGTTCGCATCACGATTGACATTCCCATAGTCAGAACCAGCGTAATCGATATGCCGAGCAAAATGACCGACTGGTTCTGAGTATACAGAATCATGCACACCGCTATAAATACCGCTTGAACGCCAATCGATAGTATAGATTTCCACGAGTGGAAATATAATGCCCGCGCCACCTTGGAAATATGCCGTCCATAATGAAAGCTGATTGTCTCCATCCTGCCACCCTCTATCTCTTCACTTCATCACTTATAGTAGTATAGCATCCAACGCGTAGAAAATCCTGCCCCGTTCACACTTCGCGTGTCTCTTCGGGATGATACAGGATTCGCTGGTAATCCCAATCCTTCGTATCCATATCGCCCAGATACATCCGTTCATGCTCCGGCACAAGCTCATATTTGATTCGAAGCTGCTCCCGGTAGTATTCACCCGGATTCTCCAGATAAGCATAATAGGCAGCCCGGCACGCTTCATGCGCCGTTTGCTCGCCGTTCAGCTGCTTGTGGAGGTTATGCAGCTCTTTGAGCTTCTCCTGTGCATCGGCAGAGTATAGGGCTTCGCCTAATGTAACCTCGCCCAATTGCAGAATATGTACCGTTACAGGAGTATCCATTGTCGTGAAGAAGGTCTTATCTGCAACAAGCGCGTCCAGCTCCTCCAGCGTATATTCTGCGTCAGCAGGCAGGTTATAGACCGCTACCTTTCTGTCCTTGTATATCACAACATCGACCAGGTATACTGCGCCGCTATTCTTCATGAACAGATGGACACTTTTGCCCTCCGTCGTCTGGTAGAACATTTCGCTGTTGACATAGAATTCCGTAGAGGAAGGTGAATGCGCAATCCGGCGCGCTTCACTCTGCTCCTGCTCCCGGTCCGAAATCTCATAGATATTCGTATGGTCCGGGTTCAGCAGGCTCACTGTTTCCTGAATATGCTGGTAATAGCTTGCAGCGTTGTAAGTCCACTTTGCCGACTCTACCGTATACGCACCCAGTCCATGAATGGACAGCTGCTTCCCGGAGGGGACGGCCGGCGTTAACCAGCCTGAATTTATTTTGCCGGATAAGCCCTTAAGATCTGTAAGCTCCCAGCAGTTGACCATGCCGTCTTCGTACACATCTACATTAATATAGAAGTAACTTCCTCCGTTATGGATGATTCCGGGAATGGAAGTCCCTTCCACCGTCTTGGTTCTTCTAATCGCTCTCAATTGTAATCCCCCTTAGCTAGGATTTGGCAAGTGGTTCGACGACTGGCTCCGGTCCAAGCTTCACGCACAGCGTTGCAATCAGGGCAATCAGGAACCCGGTGGTACATGCGATCAGGAAGCCGCCGAACCCTTCCCCCAGATAAGCAGGCAGCGTAGCCAGCCCCGGAAAAGCGAACGAAATCGCAGACGAGCCGAACATCCCGACCATCCCGCCGCCAATCGAGCCTGCAATGCAGACAATAATCATCGGCTTACGCAGCGGCAGATTGACCCCGAACATTGCAGGCTCGGTGACACCGAACAAGGCCGATATCGATGCCGACAGGCTTAAGGTGCGGAACTGCTTGTCTTTGGCTTTGATGAATACTGCCAGCGCTGCTCCCGCTTGGGCAAATGCGGCGGGACCCATCAGCGCGAGGATCGTGTCTGATCCACCCGTGCTGATGTTGTTGATCGCCAGCGGCACCAGACTCCAGTGCAGTCCGAAGATCACCATCGGCTGAATGATCGCCCCCAGCACCATTCCGGCTCCGACTGAACTGAAATTATACACTGTACGATACCCGTCTGCCAGGGCATCCCCGGCCAGCGCTCCCATCGGTCCGAATACCAGCAGCGTCACCGACGATACCACGATCACGGAGATCAGCGGAGTGAAGAAGCCCCGGATGACCTCCGGCAATATTTTGACACAGAATCGCTCGACATAGACCAGCAGGCCTACCGCCAGGATGATGGGAATAGCGCTTGCAGGATAATTCACCGGCCTAATGCTCATACCCATAAACTCAATGACTTCGTTGTTCGCAAATAGTGTAGTCAGACTGGGATATAGCATAACTCCGCCTATCACGACCGCCGTAAAAGGATTGGCCCCGAATTTACGGGCTGCCGTAAACGCCAGCAGCAGCGGAAGGTAATGGAACAGGCTGTCCGCCATGGCATTCAGCACCGTATAGGTGCCTTCGGTCTTGCTGATGAGCTCCAGCGCAACCGCACCTGCGAGCAGACCCTTCATGATTCCTGCCGCGCTCAATATATTAACTATGGGAAGAAAGATACCAGAAATGCCGTCAATAATGATATTGACCAGACTGCGTTTGGATGGCTTCACGACTGTCTCCTCATTCACAACGTTCATATGATCCCCCTGCATTCTTACTCCACTCCACTGTAATACGAATGACCCGCAAGAGTCACTTTTCGCAAAGTACCCTCCTACGGGTCAAGCTCAACACCGGCGTTATTGCCGGCTCGGTTCTCTAGAAGACTTTGGTCGTCCATGATTCGCAGTTCCAGGTATCGGTCACGATATCACGGTAGAATTCAGGCTCATGGGAGATCAGCAGAATGCTGCCTTTATAGGCTTTGAGTGCACGTTGCAGTTCTTCCTTCGCATCGACATCGAGATGGTTGGTAGGCTCATCGAGTACCAGCAGATTGCTCTCCCGGTTAATCAGCTTGCACAGACGTACCTTGGCCTTCTCGCCACCGCTCAGGACAGCGATTTTGCTCTCAATATGCTTGGTGGTCAGGCCGCACTTCGCCAGCGCTGCACGAATCTCGAATTGGGAGTAGGACGGGAATTCGTTCCAGATCTCCTCGATACAGGTGTTGTAATTCGATTCCTTCATTTCCTGTTCGAAATACCCGATCTCCAGCAGATCGCCAAGACGGGCTGATCCTGAGATGGGCTGAATCTGCCCGAGAATGCTGCGCAGCAGCGTGGTTTTACCGATACCGTTCGCACCGACGAGGGCAATCTTCTGGCCCCGCTCCATGCTGAGGTCCAGCGGACGCGATAATGGGGAATCATACCCGATCACCAGATCTTTGGTCTCAAAAACCATTTTGCCGGAGGTCCGCCCCTGCTTGAAGTTGAACTGCGGCTTCGGCTTCTCCTTGGCAATCTCGATGACCTCCATCTTATCCAGCTTCTTCTGGCGGGACATCGCCATATTGCGGGTCGCTACGCTGGCCTTGTTGCGGGCTACGAAGTCCTTCAGATCGGCAATCTCCTGCTGCTGGCGCTTGAACGCGGATTCCAGCTGCGACTTCTTCGCTTCGTACACCTGCTGGAAATACTCATAATCGCCCACGTAACGCGACAGCGACTGGTTCTCCATATGGTAGATCAGGTTGATCACGCTGTTCAGGAACGGAATGTCATGCGAGATCAGAATGAAGGCATTCTCATAATCCAGCAGATAACGCTTCAGCCAGTTGATATGCTGTTCATCCAGATAGTTCGTAGGCTCATCGAGCAGCAGAATGTCCGGCTTCTCCAGCAGCAGCTTCGCCAGCAGCACCTTGGTCCGCTGACCGCCGCTGAGGTCGTTGACATCCTTGTCCAGACCGATGTCGGTTAAGCCCAGTCCACGCGCGGTTTCATCGATTTTGGCATCGATCATATAGAAGTCCTGGCTGGTCAGCATGTCCTGAATCGTTCCGACATCCTCCAGCAGCTGCTCCAGCTCCTCAGGGGTCACATCCCCCATCTTGCCGTACATATCGTTCATCTCTTGTTCCATATCGAACAGATATTGGAAGGCGCCGCGCAGCACATCCCGGATGGATTGCCCCTGCTGAAGCACCGCATGCTGGTCCAGATAACCGGCGCGCATCCGTTTCGCCCATTCCACCTTGCCTTCGTCCGGCTGCAGCTTACCGGTAATGATATTCATGAAGGTGGATTTACCTTCACCATTGGCACCAATCAGACCAATATGCTCGCCCTTCAGCAGACGGAAGGAGACATCGGTGAAGATCGCCCGGTCGCCGAACCCGTGACTTAGCTTTTCTACATTTAATATACTCATGAAGTGAACACCTTTTCCTTTATTCTATATTCTCGTCATATTATAAAGGCTAACGCGCCACAACTCCAGAAGGTTTCTGAAAAAAGTGCCTTCATTTACTCTTTCTCCACATGTCCAGGTAATTTGGAGGGAAATTGTACCGCTCGGGTCCGTTTAAATGTTTGTATTCTACAAGCTTCACTTGTGATGATGAGATTCTATACGTAAACAGATCTTCGCCCACACCGATATGCGGTCCCACTGTAGGGAAGGCTCTCAGCGTAATCCGAAAGTCAAAGCCGCGGAAGCCGTTCAACCTCTCTACCTGCTCTACTTGAACCAGATACGGATACAACTGAGGAGGTGTAGTCAAAAGACTAAAATAGGCCGCCTTCAACTGTTCATCCATATAGGGAAGCAATTGCAGCACAAGCATGTCTTGCAGCTGTAGCTCCCTGGAGTCAGCCTGTGGCTTCTGTAACTGTGACGGCGGTTCTGCTGCGGTACGTTGAGCTGGTGCTAGCCCGTTGGTTATAAGCGCGATCATTAGCAGTATGGTAATGACTTGTAGATTTCTTCTCATTAAATTCTCCCTTTGGTCAATAGGTATAGTATTAATTTGCCTAAAGGGGGATGAAGTATGTAAAAGCATATATTATATTGGTTAGAGGGTATTCAAATAATATAGCTCATAACAAAAAAGTGACAATAGCACAACGGGAGAATCAGACAATTAAGCGGAGGTAAGAATGTTAGAAATTAAGGGAATAGGAATTAGTGCCGTTAAATACGCGCTCCTAAATTTCATGCTGGTCATAACCAACTTATTATTATATGCTTCAGGACCGGATGGGGGCGGAACCGGGGACCGTGAGGAAGGGATGATGTTCTATCAGATGTACTTCATCTGCCTGCTTTCGGGATTTGTCATCTATGGAGTTTGGTCCGTTACAGCAGGCAGATATGAGAAAAAGACAAGAGGTCTAACTGCTATTCCTGTGTTATTATCCTCCGTTTGTATTACCAGTGTATTAATTTATGCTAACCGCAGGTACAAGAACCTGTACGAGGGCGAGTTTGTGAATGACGCAGGGTCTAAGGTCTTAGCACTCTACGCTGACACTTCCCTGTATCTGGTATACTTCCTTCTGCTGTTCGCTGTTTGCATCAGCGTGCTTGGAATTGTTAAGCGGAACAAATTATCTATACTGGGGCTGCTGCTGAATCTATCGCTGCTAGTACTCTTAAACCTAATACAATTTGTATAAAACAATACTCTCCATTCTCGCGGAAGTCATGGCATGCTACGATGAAGCTACGCTCATTTGGAATCATGGAGGTGTAGAGATTGTATATGCAACAAGGTAACTTGGTCATCCGGGATGCAACAGTAGCCGATGCAGAGCTGTTATGCAACTGGTGGAACGATGGAGAAGTCATGGCACATGCCGGATTTCCTAAGGGCTTAGGAATTACTGAACAAGAGGTGTTAACCCAATTGCAGACCGGGAGAGACTCTGAACGGAAAGGCCGTTTGATTCTGGAAATCGATGGTGCTCCTGCAGGAGAAATGAGCTACAGTGCGGTTTCTGGACATGTGGCGGAGATTGGTATCAAAATCTGTGATTTCAACCAACAAAACAAAGGGGCAGGCACACAGTGTTTAGAAATGCTGATCCGTTATCTATTTGAAGCCCAGGGATTTCATAAAATTATACTGGATACAAACCTAAAGAACACCAGAGCGCAGCATGTGTATGAGAAACTCGGCTTCCGAAAAATAGCGGTGCGAAAGAATGCCTGGGCAGATCAGCATGGGGAATTACAGACTTTTGTTGACTATGAGCTATCCCTAACGGAATGGACTCAAAATTCCTGAGCCTGACTGGTCACATTGTATTCGGTTTTTCGCATACAAAAAAACGCCAACAGATGCATCCCTGCATTCGTTGACGTCTTACTGAACCAGACTTATGTCCGGCGCATATACGCACGCACGGTAATCGGAGCGAAGACCGCTACAATCACAGCGGCTCCGATCAGGGAGTAGACCAGATCACTACCTACCGTTCCATGGTTCACCAGTTCACGGACAGCAGTGACCAGATGTGAGATCGGATTGTTATTCACGAACCACTGAAGCCATTTCGGCATCGTATCAACCGGCACGAAGGCATTCGAGAGGAAGGTTAGCGGGAATAACACGATCATTGAGATCCCCTGAACACTGGATGCTGTGCGGGCGATCACACCGAAAAAGGCAAAGATCCAGCTGATGGCCCAGGAGCATCCGATGACCAGAACCGCTGCCAAGGCTACCCCTCCGATCCCGCCTTCCGGCCGCAAGCCCATGATGTAACCCATTACGAAGGTGAGTACTGTAGCAATCGTGTAGCGTATCGTATCTGCTAACAGTGCTCCTGCGAGAGGGGCAATCCGGGCAATCGGCAGCGATTTGAAGCGATCGAACACCCCTTTCTCCATGTCCTCCCGCAGCTGGACACCGGTGACCACAGAGGTCGTGATTACGGTCTGCACCAAGATTCCCGGAATGATTACCGGCAGATAACTTGCCACATCACCGGCAATCGCCCCGCCGAAAATATACGTGAACATCAAGGTGAAAATAATCGGCTGAAACGTAACGTCAAACAATTGCTCCGGTGTACGCCGGATCTTGAGCAGTCCTCTGTAGGCCATCGTTAAGGAATTACGTACCACTTGGCCGAAGCTGGTATGGTTTTTTAAATTACGGTCTACACCCGGCTTGATTAAAGTACTCATGCTAATACTCCCTCCTTCTTCTGTGTACTATCCGGGATAAACCCCGCGTCTTCCTTGACACCATGGCCGGTTAAGGTCAGGAATACTTCATCCAGCGTTGGCTTTTGCACACTCATCTCAAGCAGCGGTATGCCTGCCTCACGAAGGGCGATCAAAAGGTCGGTTACCCGGTCCACGTTCCCCATCGGTGCGATAATTTTGGCTGCTTCTGCGGACAGGTTAGAGCGTACCTGAAGCACCTGCTCCACAATCTGCCGCGCCTTCAGTAACTGCTGCGGTTGGACCACCTTCAGGTGAAGTGAGGAGTTGCCCACCGAGCTCTTGAGTTCATCAACGGTGCCCTCTGCAACCACCTTACCGGTATCAATCACGGCAATCCGGTCCGCCAGTTGATCCGCTTCTTCAAGATATTGGGTCGTCAGCAGGACCGTTGATCCCGTATTCACCAGCCTGCGGATCGTCTCCCACATCTGATTGCGCGTCCGGGGATCAAGCCCCGTTGTCGGCTCATCCAGGAAAATGAGCGGCGGCTGCGCAATTAGACTGGCCGCCAGATCCAGCCGCCGGCGCATCCCGCCGGAGAAATTCTTCAAAGGGCGCTTCGCTGCTTCCGTCAAGCCGAATTCCTCCAGCAGGTCGGAGGCTTTGCTGCGCGACTCCGCACGTCCCAGGCCATGCAGCCTGGAGAAGATCACCAGGTTCTCCGTTGCGCTAAGCGATTCATCCACCGATGCATATTGACCCGTCACTCCGATTAACTGACGCACGATCTGCGGTTCTTTTGCCACATCATGTCCGAAGATACGCGCCGAACCTGCGTCAGGCTGCAGCAGGGTCGCCAGCATGCGAATTACGGTTGTCTTCCCGGCACCATTGGGACCCAGCACCCCATAGATCATTCCTGTGCCAACCTTGAGATCCACACCATCCACGGCCCGGTTGCTCCCGTAAATTTTGACCAATCCTTGCGCTTCAATGGCGTAGCTGCCGCCCTGCCCTGCTGATTGTGTCTGCTTCATGCTTTATTCCTCCTTGATTGCTGAATCTATAAGGATAGTAACCGACATATTTAAACTGAATTTAAACCCCCTCCTACTCTATCCGGTTGCTGTATCCCTATCCCATTAAAGCAAAAATCCGATCCTTTGGGATCGGACTTGGGGAGTACGCTTGCAGTCGTACACTCTATATGCTGTTCTCCTTAATCATAGCCGCCTTCAGCTTCGGGTAATGCCTGGTACTCTTCTTTACCTGCTACAATGTCTGCAATGAAATTCCGCAGCTCCAGCAGCTGCTCTGCATCTTCCGTTAACTCACAATTCTCGCCGGACCAGGACCAATTCCGTGTGAAGCCGTTGACGGTGATCCTCCAGCTGTCTTCCTGGTAAGGTACCCTCGCGCAGCTCTGCTTGAGGGGCACAAGCTCCAGCTTCCCCATGATGTGGATGCCTCTCATCCGCTCATAGATGCTGCGCATTTCATCTTCGGTCAGCGTAATATCCGCTGTGGCCGTTCCGTTCATAATCAGATCTTTGACCACGCTATCCTGATACGTATTGATCTCATTCTTGGTGACCTCCCCATACCCGTAGCGGACGAGAAAATCGAAATCCGCAGGCATCTCTTCAGGCATTTCTCCCAATATCTCCGTCTGCTCTGGAGCGGGTTGTGCATCCTTATTGGTGCTACAGCCAGCTATGAGCAGTACGGCCAGCAGCAAGTAATATATGGGCCTCAGGTTGGTCACCTCCACAATGTGTATTTTCAAAAGGCTATGTTAAATTCTAGCCGCAACGGAATAATGAGCCTAATCCGACAGTGCCCGCATGATGTTGGATTTCGCCTCTGCCGCAATCGCTTCATTCCCGTCATCGACCGCTTGCATGAAGATCAGCATGGGGATGTATACCGCGATCAGCCGCGCCAGCAGCTTCGTCTCCTCGTCTGCTCCTCCGTACGTTTCGTAAAACACACCGCGGGCGTAAGGTGGTAAAAAGCTATAAGCAACGCTCAAATCGCAAGCCGGATGGCCTACGCTCAGATCGCCCCAATCAATGATGCCGGAGACGATCCCGTTCTCATTCACAAGCATATTTTTGAAATGAAGATCGCCATGAAGCAGTACATTCACCGTCTCGACACGGTCCTTTTGCAGCCTGCTAAGATACGCTTCGATCGCACCGGACTCCTCCGGCGACAAGTGTTCAGCCAGCTTCGATAGAAAGCCCTCCATCTTCACTTTGCGCGATGCGATGTCCGTCAAGCTTCGATGATCCTGCTGAACTCCGCACTTCAGCGCCGTCTGCACCGGAAATTCATGCAATCTCCGCAAAAATTCCGCCAGCGTCTCTGCCGATAAAGCCCGGCGTTCTTCCGTCAGACCGATTGGGAAATCGCCTGGCACGTGGGCATAGCCAAGGAATGGTGCCGGGTATTCATCACTTGGTTCGCCATAAAACAGCGGTTTCGGATAGGGGATGGTCAAATAGGCCTCCAGCTCCGGCAACAGCTTCCCTTCCATCCGAATCGCGCCAACGGCAAACGTTCTTCTTGGAAACCGGAACACGTACTCGTCACCGATGAGAAAAACCGTATTGTCCCAGCCCCAGCCCAATCGCTTCACCTGCTTCGATGACAGCTGAGGGAATTGTCTGCCGATCAGCGTCCGCGCCTGCTCTTCGTTAACCTCCCACTCCGCATCCCATACATTCGTTTCTCCCATAAATTGTCTGCCTCCCTTATGTACTATAGTTGTAAGTGGCTAAATATTTCACAATGACTTCCTTACTCTCATGCCACCACAGAATAGGAACTTCGCCTACCTTCACCAGACCTAACTTAGCGGCCAGATGATTGGAGCCAGTATTGCCGGTATCACAATCCCAATACGTTGTTAGCTTCCGCTGATGGCCAAGCGCTATGAATTCTTGACACAGTCTGAACGCCAACCCTTGATTGCGGTAATCCTGGTGTGTGATGATATCCGGTTCAATATAGCCGCCACCCACATAAAAAGTGTTGCACGCGCTTACAAATCCGCTCTCATTCAAATAACAATAACCAAAGGCCCTGTCCAGGTAGGTCTCAGCCGAAGTCCACAGTAATCGGTAACTATCGTCCATCTCCTGAATGTAGCGTCCAAACAACTGCTCATCAATTCTAGTTAAAATAAATTCTCCAGAGTCTTCCTGGATGTCAGCAGGAGCTTTAGCATTGCTGTTCATCTTATAATGTGTTCTACTGAGCTCCACTGTGTTGTCTTTCAACGGTTCCTTGAGCAGCGCAAGCCATGGACTGGAGGAGAAGTACAAATCATAGAAATTCGCGTGATTGGCCGGATTGGCTAAGAAATCAAGCAAGCTTCGATTGAACTGCTCATCATCTTCCTGCCCGAACAGATAATATTTCCCTCCTCGGCTTGTGACAAGCCCAGCCGTCGGCTGATCTAGCTTATTCACAAATATTCTGCCTGGCTGATTAAGATCTATCACCCCATGAACAAATACAAAGATGAACTCTCCTTCTCTATGCGGTATAAGATGCTCGATCCTACTATACTCACTAGCCTGTAATTCAATCATTCTAATCCTTCCTCTCAGCTAATTACCTGTTATGTATAGCGTGAAACATATAAATTCTATATTTCAAAAAAGCCGGGGCCACAGTCACCTGTGTCCGCCAGCCTAGTATATCATGCTCACCGCCAATTCTTCACCTCTACCCAAGCGGTGTCCGGCCCGCTCCGTTCAAACGCTGTACCCACAGCTCCTTTAAAAGGCTCCAGCAAGCTCGGGTCCCGGTCGATCAGATCATACACATTCATGATGGCCGTATTCTTCGGGTCGCTCAGATAAGCGTTATCTTCTTCTCCGGTGAACAGCCGCCAGCCGCTGTCTTCTTCACGGGTAGCGGCCTCCCGGTACATCCAGCGCACACCGCTGCCTGGCGTCAGGCATTGCCTGGTGACCATAGCCGCCTTCTCTCCGGCTTCGACCCATGCAGGGTCTCCTTTTCGAAGGATGGTCTGCGCGATATGTCTGGGTTCGAATTCGACCGGATCTCCGAGCTTCAGCGACTGGATCACCCCGGGTGTATTGGTCAAGACGCCTGTGTACCGCCCGGTAACCGGATCTCTCCCGGTGATCTCCACCCACATCCGTTCAGCACGTGGCTGCCCTTCAGCCGGATGGGCCAGCATGAAGTGCAGCCGCACCATTCTCCCCGTGCCCTGTGTCTCCCGCTCCTGTCTTACAGGAATAAAAAACGACTCAGGATGTAGCCTGCTCGTCTCTTCCACATCTTCCAAAGTCCACTCCATGAAGTATGCCTCCTAGTTAGTTATACTAGACTACCATTACCCGATTGTAGGAGGCACTATTCATTCTGATTGGAGACCGTGCTGCTCTGGATGGATACCTGCACCGTTAAGGGCGCTCTGCTTCCCGCACCGGAATCCATATTTCACTTTTAAATGTTGGCGAACTGGTATCCTTGCTTTCATTCCATAGAAGCTCCGGCCCTTCGACCTGCTCGTAATTGGAAGAGGGGAACCATTCGGAGTAGATCCTGCCCCAGATATTCTGAAGTGTGTCCGGGAACGGCCCCACTGCTTCGAATACAGCCCACGTGGACGCAGGAACCTCAAGCTTGGCATAGGATAGCGGAGCTTCCAGCGTGGTGGCAACACCAATATAATGATCCAGCTCCCCGCGTTCATCCATCCGTCCTTCCGGGAAATTCACGGATGCGCTGATCATCCCGGCCGGAATGATATTCGACAGCCCCTTCAGCTCCCCTATCATCTCCATACTCAGACTCTGCCACATGGCAGCGATCTCCGGGTTCACCCCGCTGAACTGGATGGCTACCCTTTTCTTAAGTCCAACGATCCGAAAGGCCTCTTTCTCCTCAATGCGGTAATTCATTTCATTGCCTCCTCTAATGGTTAACTGAAAGGTCATTCGAGGAAAGGCCTTCAAGGGTGTCCCTGCCGTTCTTGCTTCTGAAGGCGTTACGCCATGAAGCTGCTGAAAGGCTTTTGTGAATGCATCCGGCGAAGTGTATCCATACTCCAGGGCAACATCAATAATCCGGTGCTGGCTCCCCTGCAGCTTGAAGGCAGCCAGCGTGAGACGTCTGCGGCGGATATATTCCGAGAGCGGGATACCGGCCAGGAAGGAGAACATCCGTGTAAAATGATACTCCGAGCATAACGCGAAGCCCGCAGCCACTTTCATATCGATCTCGTCGTCCAGGTGCTCTTCAATGTAGAAGAGTGCGGCATTCATATCTTCCAGCAGGTTCATCGTGCACCTCCCTTTCCTCCCCATCAGATTAACAGCTACGCAGGGAATGCATCCGACAGTTCCTGCACCATATTAACGGGTACTTTCTATTCAAGACAATCCGCAAATTCAGAGGCATAATGAAGCATAGAATATATACGAATAAGCTAGACAGGAAATCCCCATTACACGGTTAAAAAGGGAGGTTGCCATGAAGCTTGCCCCCAACTGCATCACGCTCAGCCGGATCGGGCTGGCCCTTCTGCTGCTGTACCTGGTACCACTGGGCACTGGCTTCACTGTAGTCTACCTGCTGTGCGGAATTACCGATCTGCTGGATGGCCCTATTGCCCGAATGACCGGTACGGATAGCAACCTCGGTGCCAAGCTCGATTCCGTGGCCGACATGACACTGGCAGGCACTGCACTCTATACCTTATATCCGTTCCTTGGTATTACCCTCGGCCTCATCCTGTGGGTCGTACTGATTGCCGTCATCCGGGGAGCCTCCATCCTAACCGCGCTGCGCAAATTCAGCACCTACGGCAGCATTCATACCTACGGGAACAAGCTAGCCGGATTACTGCTATTCCTTACACCGTTGCTGCTTCCCTATGTGAATCAGGCGATCTGGACAATAGTTGTATGCTTAGTAGCCACTCTATCTGCAATCGAGGAACTTATCCTGCTTCTGATCTCAAGTGAGCTGCAGCTGGACCGCAAGGGGCTGTATGTGCGGCGTTGATCAGCATTCTGCGAAATGATGAAGCAACTCCTTGACCTGCCGCCTTGTATTTACGATCAGCACTTGCTGGTGAGCTCCGGTCTGCTTGAGTCTCTCCAGGGTGACAGCACGGCTTCGTGCCTTATAGTTCCAGACCCATTTCACAAAAGTCCAATCGAGCTTCTCCGGGCAGCCTTCGTTCATATCCGGTCTAGTCTGGTTATGGTACATAAGACGACGCTTCACAATCCGGTACATACACAATATCCGGGGTGAATCCAGAAAAATAATGACATCCGCGCGCTTGAGTCTGCTATCCATGGTCCTTGAATAATTACGGGCCAGGGTAGACTTGCCTGATCCTCCTGATCCGAGAATTAAAATCCGGTTCATAGGCTTCTCCTTGTGCATTTTGACATCATAGTGATCCATCACTCCAGCCCCAGATACTCCCTAACGGCATCCACAACAGCAGAGGCCACGCTCTCCTGGAACCCGGAGGTCCACATCTTCGCCTCGTCGCCGGGATTCGTTAAATAGCCCAGTTCCAGCAGCACCGACGGCATTACCGTATCGCGCAGCACGAAGAAATTCCCTTTCTTCACGCCGCGGTCTTTGAGGCCGGTAGCTTGAATGACATGCTTATGTATCGTCTCGGCCCAAGCCAAGGATTCTTCATGATAATAAAAGGTTTCTGTACCCGATGCCGATGCATCCTCATAGGTATTGCCATGAATGGAGATGAACAGGTCTGCAGGCAGGTTGTTGGCGAACTGGGGCCGGAACAGATCTTGTGAGGAGATAAAAGCATCCCCGGTCCGGGTAAGCAGGGTCTCAAGCTCCGGGTACTGCTCCACTCTGGCTGCAATTTTCTCTGATAGGCTAAGGTTGAAGTCCTTCTCCATACGTCCGCTGACAGAGACTGCCCCGGGATCTTCCCCGCCGTGGCCCGGATCTACCACAACCTTATAAACCCTGCCCAGGTAGGGCTGGCTGCTGCTTTGCGGTCGACTCGTACTTCGGGGTACACGAATGGCCGAATCCTCTGCCGGGGCTGCACTTAGACCTGTATCGGCAAGCTTCCCGCCAGAACCGCTGCCGGTGCCATCGCTACATGCCGCCAGCAGCAATAGGCTGAGCCATACGGCGGCTATCAGATACACTTTTCTCATTCCGGTTGCTCCTTCTCGCTCACTTCCTGCACGTTGCTACTTCCATTTCAGCATACCGAAGGCTTGATCAGCAAGACCTAATTCTCTGCAGCTTCAGGGGCGTTTTCCCCGCCAGCCTTCTCCGGTGAATTCAGCAGTACCAGGCCTCCGATAATGATCAGCAGACTAATGCCGGTGAGCAGATTGAACGGATCATTCCAGATCAGGATGCCGATCAATGCCGTCAGCGCTGTCCCCACGCCAGACCAGATGGCATAAGCCAGGCTCAGAGGTATGGTGCGAAGACTGATCGATAAGCAGTAAAAAGCCAGGCCCATCCCAAGCACTACTCCGATCGACGGCAGCACACTGCTGAATCCATCGGAGAGCTTAAGCATCGTCGTACCGAAGATTTCTGAAATAATAGCGATGCTTAGCGCTAAATAACCTCTCATCTCTACACCCCCGTTGACAGCTTCAGCAGAACCACACCGCCAATGATGAGGATTAAGCCTGCTATTTTTCGCACATTCAGCCGTTCCTTATAGACCAGCACGCCAACCAGTGCGGTTAACGCCGTTCCCACGCCAGACCAGATGGCATAAGCTGTCCCGAGAGGGATTTCTTTCAGCGCCAGGGACAGATTGAAGAATGCCAGGCCCATACCAGCGACCACCGCCATGGAGGGAAGCAGCTTTTTGAACCCGTTCGATGCCTTAAGCATAGAGCTGCCGAAGACCTCGCTCACAATCGCTAAGGATAGTAACACATAAGCATTCAATGGTTTTGCCTCCTAATCTATGACCCTGACAAAAGACCCCGGATATAGCCGCTTAACTCCCCTGCTGTCTGCTCGTGTGCCGGCAGGCCCGGATGGGTTCGCGCTCCCATCGTTTCATTCGTCACATTCGGCAGCTGGAACACCGACACGTTCTTGTCGCCCGTAGACCTCATGTATCCATCCACCGCCCGGTAAATCGCCGGCATCAGGGAGAGGCCCAGCATTCCATACACCCAGAGAAGATGCGCCCCGGGGTTATAGCTTCTCAGCTTCGCCAGGAACCTCGTGACTGCGGTCTCGAAGGCGGCCAGATCCTCCTCATGATAGCTTCCGTCTTCATTCAGCCGCTGCTTACAGATACGTCCGGTGTCCTCATCCAGCCACTCGGGGGAGTTGAACGCGCCGTCATCATTGGTACCCAGGTTGACTACTACCACATCCGGCTGCCAGGCCGCAAAATCATTCATCGCATGCGCCCCAAGCGCTTCATTACGGGGACCGGTCAGCAGACCGCAAACCTGCTCGTAGATATCAGGGATATTACCCCGCGGATTGTTGTCCCAGCTGGAGAGCACGCCCCATCCGCTCTGTGAGATCACCCGGAATTCGGCCTGCACAGCCTCGGCAGTGATCGCTGTATAGTTATGCACGCCGCTGAACCAGGCGGGAATCCAGTCCTCTTCGCTCTTGGCACCAATGACGCCCTCACCTGATGTGATGCTGTCACCGATGAACTCCAGCCGGTACGGCTTCGCTTCAACAGGCAGGAAGCTGCCGTCTGTGCGGACCGCATGGAACTGAAGATAAGAGCCGGGATCGCCGCTCATCGCCTGGACCTCTTTTACAATCCGGATATTCTTCACCCGCTCAGGGTTCATCCCTCTGAATACGCAGATCCAGTGCCTTCCGGCATTCACCATCTGTCTGCTGACGGGAACGGAGTTGATCAATATACTAATCCAAGACTCGTGATGATCGTAACCGGATTCCACTTCAAGCCACAGCTCGGCGGCCCGGAGGTTCACCTCTATCGCACTGCCCGTCCAGAATAACGTCAGGGGGTTAAGCGCTCCGGTCGTTCTGCCATGAATCTTCAGATGCTTGATCTCTGTCAAAGGCTGTACCTGTAACTGCAAATGGGAATGGCTGCTCATTCTAATCCCTCCTGTTTGCTGGCAATTGAGAAGCTGCGGACCTTCATCCACTTCCCGCCTACCCATTCATCAACGGTGCCCTTCCGCGTTCTAACACAGAACTTATGCGAGGTCCCGCGGTCAAAGCCCGTTGCTTCATATAACAGGTCCTCGCCCTGCTGTCCCTTGAAATACACCTGCTTCAGGCCGAGTCTGCTCAATAGTTCCTGCTTCACACTGTCTGTATACTGGCGCGAGAATTCTTTTGTCATGGTTGTTCCTCCTGCTTCGTTTATCAACGGTTCAACTTCCCGGATGCTTCTTAGAGAATAACGTATATGCGGCGAATTTTCACCTTTATTTTTCACCAAACCGCCCTTAAATCCGGTTGATTTTGAACTCGGCCTTGTAATAAAATTAATGGATTATATAGAAAAGGATGCGCATACGCAATGCCTTACAAGGAATCACGTTCTCTTCGAAAAAGGTCGATTCTGTTCTTCTCGCTGATTATGCTCGTGAAGAGTTATTTCGCCTGGTATTACCTGTTTGAGGACGGTCCGACCTGGACCACTTGGCTGAAGGAAATCCCGTTCGTGCTGCTGTTCTTCTGCCTCATCGAATGGTTCGCCACGAGGCATAAGGTCGCCATCTATCTGATCGTCAATCTGCTCATTACCGTCCTGTTCTTCTCTCTCATCGTCTATCATAATCATTTTGGGATGATCGCTACGTCACAAGTCTTCGGTCAGGTCAAGCAGGTAGGCGCCGTCAAAAAAAGTATATTCGCCGTCGTTCATCCACAATATATGCTTATATTTGTAGACATCATTATCATCAGCCTGATCATGCTCAGACGCAAAAAAGCGCTTGCCTGGAAGCATTCCATGTCCCGCCCCAGCAACCGCAAGGCGGTGGCTATCCTGTTCTGCATCTCGCTTATACTGTGTATGATGAATATTTTCCCCAACAAAGCCAGTATGAATGAGAATGTTAAGGCAGAGCAAATGGGCATTCTCAATTATGAAGCCTACGCCCTGCTGCGCGAACCCGCAGAGGAGCCTATGGACCCTGCGCAGATCTCCCAGGCCGGCATTGACATGACGAAGGGCATCCAGCCGAAGGCTGATCCGGTCTTGTTCGGGGCTGCCAAGGGTAAGAATCTGATCATCCTGCAGATGGAGTCGCTCCAAAACTTCCTGATCAATCTGTCGGTGGACGGAACCGAAATCACGCCGAACCTGAATAAGCTGGCGGGCGGGAGCTACTATTTCCCCCGGTTCTTTCAGCAGGTAGGCCAGGGCAATACCTCGGATGCCGAATTCATCGTCAACACTTCCTTTTATGTGCCGCCGGACGGTCCGGCCACAGATAAGTATGCCCCGAAGGAGCTGCCGAGTCTGCCGAAGCTGCTGGAGGCCCAGGGCTATGATACCGCGACTTTTCATACCAATAATGTGGAGTTCTGGAACCGCGGGGAGCTGTACAAGGCGCTGGGCTTCAATCAATATTACGACAAAACCTACTTCGGCGAAGAGGATGCAGTCTTCTATGGCTCCTCGGATGAAGTCCTGTACAGAAAGACCTCTGCGGAGCTTGCGCGGATGGACCAGCGTGAACAGCCGTTCTATGCCCATGTAATCTCGATGTCGTCGCATAATCCGTTCTCCATCCCGGAGAGCAAATACAAGATGACCTTGCCGGAACGTTACGAGGGAACGCTGGTCGGCGACTATATCCGGGCTGAGAACTATGCGGATTATGCGCTGGGCCAGTTCATAGAGGAGCTTAAGAGCAGCGGGGTATGGGATAACAGCGTAGTGGTTCTCTACGGCGATCACCGGGGACTTCCGATTTTCTCACTGAAGGATGGGGATAAAGTCCTGCTGCAGGAAATCCTGGAGCATGATTATAATGAGCGTGATTTGATTAATATACCGCTCATCATCTCAGCCACTGGTGTTACGACACCGGCACTGAAGGAGCAATTAGGCGGCCAGGTAGACATTCTGCCGACCGTTGCGAATCTGCTCGGGGTCCCGCTGGACTATCATATCCACTTCGGACAGGATTTGCTTAATCAGACAGCATACAACCTGCTGCCGCAGCGCTATTATCTGCCTACGGGTTCCTTCGTTAATAATGAAGAGCTGTTCCTGTCAGGCAGCGGGTTCGAGGACGGCCAGCATTATACGTTATCCGGTGACGGGACGGATCTGCTTCAATCGACAGAGGATGAATTCACCCGGGCGCTGGAACTGCTCCGCATGTCCGACAGCTATGTGACGCAGTTGCCTGACCGGGTAGTTGAAGATCCGCCGGAGGACGAATAAGAACTGACAATAGGCACCATCCTTCACACAGCAAAGCCCGGTTCGGAGTTCTGTCTCTGAACCGGGCTTCTTTATATGCTAATAGTGTTAGCTCTGCTTGTCCAGAAAAGCCCGCACAGCCTGACCCGCCTGAAGCGGAAGCTGCATCCAGACATACGCATGAAGCGAATCCGGGATCAGCGCAATTTCATAGCTGTCCAGCAGCTCTGCGAAGGCATTCAGACTGCTGCGGACCCGTTCATCGTTCCCTTCCGCTTCGCTGGGCAGGAACAGGACCGGACATTGTATTGTCTGATAATAGTGTTCAAAGGACAACTCCCAATACTTCACTATGTATTCGATTCTGATTCGGTTCGGATAACAATAGGTATACTTGCCGTCTGGATGTTGCTCCAGGCTATGCGTATAGAACGCACAGAAATATTCATTCCACAGGCCCTCCGCAGTCAGCTCGTCCCTCTGCCCGGATACATACGATTCAATGCTGTCATAGCACGGTTCCTTCCATTCCTCCAGTTCTGCCCGGAGCTGCACTTTCCTCTGCTCCACCTCTTCTGCCGTGCCGTGAAATATACCGTATTCTCCAAATTCGTTATTCAGCGCACCTTCGCACACCAGGGACGCTACAAGCTCAGGATGAGCTGCTGCCAGACTGACCGCTACCTGCGCCCCCATGGAGCTTCCTACTACGTGGCACTTGTCCACCTGCAAATGCCTCAGCAACTGATACATATCCTCTGCCATCTCGTCAATATGATAGCCAGTCTCCGGCTTGTCCGAACGGCCATGCCCCCGGAGATCCGGGGCAACTATACTGTATTCCTGCTCCAGCTGCAGAAGAATGCCATCCCACATATGCAGGTTCCCGCCGCTGAAATGAAGCAACAGGACGACAGGCTTGTCTTTCAATGAATACCTGGCGTTAATGCTTATCTCTCCTATTGAGATACGTTCCTCAATCATTTCATTTCCTCCTCCATTCCCGCAATCCCTTACGTTTGCTTTACCTTATATGTATTTGACAGACAATGGATTAATTATATACACGGTCCATCTATGCTGTCACCATACGAATAGGCACCAATCCCGCCTTCCCATCATACACAGATATAAAGAAAGGCGGGATGCAGAATGAGTACCATGACAGGTGAGGCGGAATGGGCGATTTTTCTGGCGGCTGTCTGCGGACAGACCTATACCCAATTTGCCAATGCGGAGGGTGCGTTCGTGGTACCGATGGACTTCTCGGCCGTGCATAGCTTCCAGGCGAAATCGATGGGGAATGTGTGGGAGCTGTTCGGCTTCATTCTGGAATCACCGCAGGAGATCATTATTGCCTGGCGCGGAAGCATCTCCACCAATGACTGGCTCTCGAACATGAATGCCGCGCAAAAGAAATTTAAATACATCCAGGAACCCTGCATGACCCATCGGGGGTTCACCGATATCTATGCATCCGCTCGGGATGCCATTCTCTCCGTGCTTGGCACTCTGTCTCCAGAAAAGACGCTATATGTAACAGGCCATAGCCTTGGCGGGGCACTGGCCACTCTGTGTGCGCTGGATGTTGCTGCCAATTCTTCCTTGACCGCCCCGCGGCTGTATACCTACGGTTCTCCGCGTGTCGGGGATCCGGATTTTGCCAAGGCCTTCAGCCGGTATGTGCGCAGCAGCTACCGCTATGCCAATCTTTTTGACGTCACTACGTATGTTCCGCCAACCGTCTACAAGCTGCCTAAGCAGAAGACCAAATACTATTACACCCATGTCCAGACCCTTAAGTCCCTATCCTTCCAGAATGGCAGTCCTGAGCTGAATCATGTCATCCGTAGTTATTTCGCTGTGCTGAGGAAGACACGGCCCGACTTCACCACAGCTCTGTGCACCGCGAATCCTGGGTTCTGTCCTGTCCCGGAGCTGATCACCTGATCTCCGCTCTGCGGATAGACCCTTCTACCGGTTGATCTTACGAATCTCGTCCAGCGGAATCTTCGGGGTCCGGTCCGCATTCAGCAGTCCGTTCACTTCCTGCTGGACATCCGTAACCTGTGTGTAGCAGTATCCGCAGATGTACGGGGTGTCCTTGATGGCCTGTGTGATGCTGCGGAACCGCTCGATGAACGCCTCAGTGCTGCCGACTTGCTCCCCATAGCCCCATCCTTCGCCGGTGTTGAAGGCAATGCCCCCGAATTCACTGACTATGACAGGCTGACCCCGGTATTCATAGCCCTGGGCCATCGCGAATTTCCAGTTATTGAACGAAGAGCTGCCGCCAAGCACATTGCCGGAATCTGCATAACGCTCAAGCAAGACCGCCCCACTCTCCTCATAATCATGCAGGGTAATAATGTCGCTGACCGTATGCTCCCAGCCGTCATTCACAATAACCGGACGGTTCGGGTCAATGGCCTTGGTCAGATGATAGATGCCCTCAGTGAATTGCTGCTGCCGTTTATTCGTGTAGACCTGCGGAATTCCCCAGGATTCGTTAAAAGGCACCCAGGTAATCACAGAGGGATGATTATATTGCTGCCGGACAATCTCGGTCCACTCCTTCGTGAACTGCTCCACTGCCTCATCACCAAACTCATAGGTGGCCGCCATCTCTGACCAGACCAGCAGCCCCTTCACATCACACCAGTACAGGAAGCGCGCATCCTCAATCTTCATATGCTTGCGGACCCCGTTGTAGCCCATCGCCAGAATCGCGTCGATATCAGCAATCAGCGCCTCTTCCGAAGGCGGGGTCAGATGGCTGTCCGGCCAATATCCCTGGTCCAGAATCAGCTTCTGATACACCGGCGTGTTGTTGAGCAGCACCTTGCCTTGTTCGATGGAGATTTTGCGGAGGCCGAAGTAGGAATAGACCTGGTCGATCACCTTGTTCCCTTCGTACAGAACGAGCTCCACCTCATACAGCACCGGCGAAGCGGGCGACCACGACTGGAGCTTCCACGGGCCATTCGCTTCATGGGTCAGTTCTATGTCAAGCTGGAGCGAAGCGCGGTCGGCCTGAAGCGAGACCTGCTTGAAGGTCTTCTCCCCGGTGCTGATCCGCGTCTCCAGCCGCAGATTAGGGTTAGCCCCATTGGTGTTATATTCAAATTGGACTGAGCGGTTATCGAGATCCGGGGTGATTTTGACAGACTTGAGATACGAAGGGGATACATACTCCAGCCACACACTTTGCCAGATTCCCGTGGTCTGCACATAGAAGCATTCGAAATTCTCATCCACCCAGCGCTGCTTGCCCCGTGGCTGTGTGCAGCTCTGGCTGTCCTCTGCCTTGACGGTCAGACGGTTGACGGCTCCAGAACCCGTGTCCAGATAATCGGTAATATCCAGTGTAAAAGCCGCATAGCCGCCTTGGTGCCCCCCGGCATAGCTGCCGTTCACCCACACCTTCGCCACGTGATCCACCGCCTGGAAATTCAGCAGGACCCGCTTGTTACCCAAGCCCTCTTGCAGCTGCAATTCCCGCTCATACCATACATACGGATGGAACACGGTCTCACCGATCCCGCTGGCCTCCGTCTCATACGTGAACGGAACCTGAATCTTCAGATCGCCTTGCAGCTCCTCGTACCACCGGTTCCGCTCCCCCGTGTTGTCATCGTCATAACGGAAATCCCATTCTCCGTTCAGGCTCTGCCAGGCGTCACGGATGAACTGCGGCCGCGGGTAGTCCTTGATATAGTGCCGGGTTGTCATTGATGTGCACACTCCTTAATAACAATAATTTTGTTTTAATACAATAAATATGTATTAATTATTGCAGAATCTGCCGAAATGTCAATGCTCACAAAATAACCCCACAAAGTGGGGCTTTAGCGTAGGTGTTGATTCAGGTACTTTGTGGAGACCCCAAAACATATAGATTCTTATCTTTCGAAAAAGAACCCGCCGACAGCAGCAGGTTCTTCACAATAAGCCCAGCTCATATTCCAACTAGGCCTTCACGCTATAAAAAATCTTCATCACCAGGTCCTGCTCATAATCGCCGAACTTCTTGCCGAACAGGTTCATTCCCCCCTTGTGCCTGGCATCCTCCTTGACGCCCAACCGCAGATCCACATGATTCTGCCGGGTCAGATTCAGCTGCGCCAGAGTCACAGCGGATAGCTCCTGATGGTCGATGGTGCTGCGGGTACGGTCTACGCTCCAGGTCTTCAGCGTGCCGAACTGGGTGCCTGTATCAATCCACCAGGCGGGATTCAGCTTCCCGCGCCGTCCGCCAAAGTCGCCGGGCGAGGTCCAGGTGCCCACCTCCACTCCGTTGATCCAGAGCGTAATATCCGAAGGCCAGTCATTGGCATAATTCGGCGCTTCCGAACAGATCTCCACCGAGAACTGGATCTCGCGGATCTCTGCTCCCGCCGGAATCTCCAGCGGGTATCGGTATTCGAGATAGCCTTTGCGCAGCCAGACCAATTGGGCCTGAACCCGGTCCGGGTGAAAGAAGCCTGCCGGGGAGTCCTCCGTAATGATCGGACCGGTCTCACTGACCATGCCGCAGGTCGGTGCCACTTCGCAGGCGGTGAAATTGCCGATCGGCATGGCAATCTCATAGCAATACTCGCCCTGGTCCGCCTCAGCCAGGGGCTGCGGGGCATTGATGATGATCTTGATATCATCATAGATCCGGCTGCAGACCTTCATCGCCCCGCGTGAAGCAGGCAGCAGCTCCGTCACGATCAGCCCGGCTTGCTCCAGCACCTTCACATTGGAGGCTGCTGTCGATACAGGGATCTCCAGCGCCTCCGCCAGCTCCGCAACATTCATTCGCCGGCTATTGAGCAGCGCCAGCATTCTCAGCCTCAGTTCTGTAGACAATGCGTGTGTTACCTTCACCAGCTCATCCGCATGTTCCATGGATAGTTCCAGTATCTCGCTCACCCCATTTAGATGTCCGTAATTACATATCCAGCACGAATTGCAACATTCCCCGGATCGAACTCCCGCTAACCCGAGAATATTGCATAAAATGCAGCAATTCCTTCGCATAAGGCAGTTATTCCGGACAATTCCTGCAATCTGTGCAACAATTCTCCCAACGGTGCCGTTGCTGAGATATCAAAGTTGTAAAACTTACAACATTATAGTCGCTAAAGACATTATGTAAGTGACCGCTCACCTTTGGCAGGAGCGTAGGACTTCTGTCCAGCTTAGTTATCCAGCATCACTACCTGATCGCCCAGCCGGACCTCTCCCGGAGTGATAACGGAAGCGTAAACGCCGAACTGCTGCTTAAGCTCTTTGTATACTTGCTTCAGCAGGGAGCTGTCCCGCTCCAGCGTATCCGGATCGGTCGTAATCATCACGCAGCGCTCACAGTAACTATCCACTTGCAGCACTGTACTGCCAATCGACAGACGGCGGCCGAGCCACTCTTCCTCTCCGAGCGAGTCCTCACTCACTTCCACGAGGAAGTTCCCCCGGAAGCGGCGCTGGTCTATGGGCTTGCCCCACATCGCCTCCAGCTTCTTCAGGCTCTTATCAGTCACCAGCAAAATACTGGCCCCATCTACCGATAAGAGCTCCGGGTGCTGCTCCTCCGGGTGTGGTGCCATGAATTCAGACATGGTAATTCCGATGGAAGTCAGACTTTGAATTTCATTCAGCAGCTCCCGGTCCCAGCCGAACACCCGGCCATCCGCAGCCGTCACCCGGATATCTCCCTCTGTATATTCCGCCTTATAAGACATCATCTTCGGAATCTTCCGGGCAGTAATATACTGTGACCAGTCTTTTTTGGTCATATCATAAAAGGAACAATACCGGTCCCCCTCCACACCGTAAGATACAACCTTACAGGCCTCCAGTGTCTCTCCTGCAAAGGATTTTACCGGATAACGGTTAATCGATTTAATCTCCCCAACTGTAACTGACACGCCCCCACCTCTTCTGTCTATAATCTGATAGCTCTGCTACTCTTACTGTAGCGGCTTTAACTTCTGAATCTCTTCTACGGAAAGCCCCGTTGCCTCGGCGATAACATTTGGTCTGCTCCGTTTCGGTCTTATTATACCATTATCGCTACCTGTTTTGCGTAAGGCAAGAGCTGAACCCTTATGGATTGCAACAATATAATTACATACACGCACAAGAAAAGGACAGCCCCAAGGCCATCCTCTTTAATTCATCTTTTCACTTCATCTCTTTACAGTGATTCCCGGATCACCCGCTTGTAATACAGGACTGACAGGAGGCCGAAGATCGAATACAGCACGGTGTACAGCCCCATCACTACGAACATCGGGGTCAGCATCTCGGTTCCAAACAGGAACCAGCCGGATTTCACCGCAAAATAACTGTGACACAGGCCGACGATCAGCGGAATACCGAAATTGAACAGCTGCTTGAACTGGATGCCTCGCAGGAGATCCCCTTGGGTGAAGCCCAGCTTGCGCAGAATCGTATATCCCTCCCGCTCCTCCTCGCTCTCATCCATCTGCTTGAAGTAGAGAATACAGCCGGAGGTAATCAGGAACGTCAGGCCCAGGAAGCCGACAATGAACATAATGAGGCCCATATTGGTCCGCTGGTTGAACTCAAACTCATATTGTGAGAAGCTTTGCAGCTCCGGCTTCTGCTGCTTATAAATCTCGTAAGCCTGCTTGGCCTGCGAGGACGAGGCAAGATTCATACCATAGTAGATTCCTCCGCCTTTCACTCTTTTTTGCTCATCCGGGTCTTTATGCTGGAGCAATTCCTGGAAGACAGAATCATCCACCACGAATACCCCCAGAATCCCTCCGCCAAAATAATACGGCAGCACAGTCTCCTCAGACAAACCCGTGAGCTGCTGCTTCATCACACCATCCTTGGTGGAGAAGTCGAGCTCCCCCTTCTTCTTGAGCTTCAGCATAGTTTGCTTTGTAGTCGTATACCCTTTAATCTCTACCTCGCCCGGCTGCAAATCCATGTCCTTCAGACTGCTGTCACTGATCACAGTTGCTGAGAGAATGGTTTCATTGCCCGGGGTATTTCTAGTATCTAAGACTTCCTTAAGACCCACCTCTACCTGAACCGTTGGAATCTCCAGAGTGGTATAACTTATGCCGGCCTTGTTGAGCGCCTCCCGGAATCCGGCCTCATCCGCCTTCTGAAGGAAACCGTAATCATGCGGTGAACTCTCTCTGGCAGAGGCCCCCACCGAATAATAAGAGATATAGCTCAGAGAGAGCAGGCCAATGGCCAGCGCAGATACCGTGGTGATGACAGTCAGCAGCAGGGCGTTCGATTTCATCCGGAACATAATGGAAGAGAGCGATAATACCTCCCGAATGGACAGGTAGCCTTTTTTACTGCGGCGGATGAGATTGAAGAGAAAGCTGACCGAGCCTTTGTAGAACAGATACGTTCCGATAATCACCAGTGCGAGGATGGCAATCATCGCATACATCAATGCGCCCATGCCCGTAAATTTGCCGCTGAACAGCTCCCCTGAGATATAGTATCCTCCGAAGATACTGATCATCCCGAGCAGGCCGATCACAACCTCCCACAACGACATTCTCTGAATACGAGTCTGGGAAGTGGCCTTAGCTTTGAACAGTGACAGAATGCTCTGAGCCCGGATGAACGTGTAATTCATGATCATAATCAGCACATACACAGCGGCAAAAACCAACACCGTCCGCTGCAATGCCTCGGGGGAGAAGCGCAAGGCCGCCAGCAGGTCGACCTCCAGGATTTTGAACAGAATCATCAGGATCAGCCGTGACATCACGAACCCTGCGCCAATTCCCGCGAACATCGATCCGAAATATAGAATCAGATTCTCTGCGCTCAGCAGCACGAAGATTCTGCTTTTGGTCAGCCCGATGAGCTGGAACAGCCCGATCTCCTTGCTGCGGCGCTTGATGAAGATCGTGTTCGCATACAACAGGAAGATGGCCACAATCGCAACCAGCAGGACGGAGGATGCGCCGATAGCTGCCCCGCCTTTGATCGAACCGCTGACCTCCTTCATGGCCGGGTCGAACTGCAGCGTTACGAAGGAGAAGTACAGGGCCACACTGAAAATGAGCGCGAATACGTAGAGGTAATAGTTCTTAATGTTCTTTTTGAGGTTCCGCAGGATAATATAATTCAGACTCATTGCGTGACACCACCAAGTACGCCCTGGGTGCTGATAATATCACCCAAGAAGGATTGCCGCGATTCCTCCCCCTTGTTCAGCTGGGTGTAGATTTGACCGTCCCGGATGAACACCACGCGGCTGCAGTAGCTTGCGGCAACGGCATCATGTGTAACCATGACAATGGTAGCTTCACGCTTGCTGTTCATGGCGGCCAGCTTGTTCAGCAGATCGGACGCAGACTTGGAATCCAAGGCTCCCGTCGGCTCATCGGCAAAAATAATACTTGGATCATGCACGAAGGCCCGTGCCGCAGACGTACGCTGCTTCTGCCCGCCGGAGATTTCCGCCGGATATTTGTCCTTCAGCTCATAGATTCCCAGCTCGCCTGCCACCTGGTCGAATTTCTGGTGCGCCTCCTTCTTGGACATGCCTGTAATCGACAGCGGCAGCATGATATTCTCCTTAACCGTCAAGGTGTCAAGCAGATTATAATCCTGGAAAATGAACCCGAGATGATGCTTGCGGAATTCGGCGAGCTGCTTCTCCTTCATCCCCGTGAATTCCTTGCCCTCAATTTCGATCGTCCCTTTGCTTACCCGGTCAATGGAGGACAATACGTTCAGAAGCGTCGTTTTGCCGGACCCGGACGGTCCCATGATTCCGACGAACTCGCCCTTGTCCACCTGAAGATCAATGCCCCTCAGGACTTCCTGTTTGTTAAATTTGTTGCCATAGGTTTTATAGATTTTGTTAGCCTGCATGATAAGCATCTGTTCCCCACTCCTTTTCTATATTTCTATCATAAGCGGGTGGACGATCATTTTCCTGCGCTTCGCCGAACAAATGGAACAGGCATGTGACACTATTGTCACATGCCTGTCAGGCGCTGAAAGTCATTTTCCCTTGGAAAAGTCAGCGTAAATACACTCCCCTGCCCCAGCACGGAAGCAGCGTGAAGTCTAATCAGCAGCGGCTCCGCGACCTGCCGGGTTAGGTACAGCCCCATGCCGGTGGCAGCCCCCTCCTGACGGAAGCGCGATGAGGTGAAGCCCTTATCATAGATCCGCGGCAGATCCCTGGGATCAATCCCTTGTCCGCTGTCTTCAATGACAAGCGCAACATGGCCTCCCTCTTCACGGCTCCGGACGAGGATATCGGAGGCTTCGCTGTATTTCACGGCATTGGTCAGGAGTTGCCTTAGCATGAAGGCCAGCCATTTGCCGTCTGTCAGCACGGTCTCGGCCTCAAGCTCTACGTCGAACCCGATTCGTTTGGAGATGCACCAGGATTTCAATGCCCGGATCTCCTTATTCAGGATAGGGGCAAGACTGACCTTTTCAATGAACAGATCGTTGCGGATGAAGGGAATCCGCTTCTGATGCAGCTGCTGGTCAAGCAGATGGTGGATGCGCAGCCATTCGTACATCATCTGTCTTTGCAAGGTCTCATCCGGCAGGCGTTCTATCATGAGCTGCATAGCAGTCAGCGGAGTCTTGACCTCATGTATCCAGGCCAGCAGCTCGTCCTTCTCCGATTCCAGAAGCTGGATATTCATGGAGGATTCACGCTTGTAGCGGTCCGTCTGGGCGCTTATCGCCTCATGGACCAGCCGTTCCATCGGACTACCCGGCTCCTGGACCGCCTGCAGCTCATAGATCTGATCCCAGGAAGCAAGGCTCTTATAGAATCGGGTCTCCCGGGAATAGCTCAGGAAGACGAAGGCCAGGCAGAGCAGCGTATTGAGGAGTACAATGTACAGGATCGGCAGCAGCGGAATGGCAGAGTCAATATAGGCCACGAACAGAATAATCAGCTGGAAGGCGGCCAGCAGGAGCAGCCAGCTCCGCTTCTCGGTGATGTATTTCCATATCATTGTTCCGCCTCTTCTGTCGCCATATACCCTTGACCGACCTTTGTCTCAATGTACGTATCCAGGCCGAGCGGCTCCAGCTTCTTGCGCAGCCGGTTCACATTCACAGTCAGCGTATTATCGCTGACAAAATGCTCGTTGTCCCACAGGCTGGTGATGATCTCCTCACGCTCTACAATGGTGTTTTTGCGCTCCAGCAGGATTTTGAGAATCAGCATCTCATTCTTCGTAAGCAGCGCTGCCCCCCCGCTCCCCGTGACCGTATTCTTCACGAACTCAATTGCCGCTCCGCGCCAGGTCTTCAGCTCCGTGCCTTCCTTGCTGTAATTGTAGACCCGGCGGAGGATGGCCTGAATCTTGGCAATCAGCACCTCGAAGTGGAACGGCTTCTGAATGAAATCATCGGCCCCCAGCTGCATCGACATCACCATATCGCTCGGATGGTCCCGGGAGGAGAGGAAAATAATCGGCACCTTGGAGTGGCTGCGCAGAATCCGGCACCAGTGGAAGCCGTCGAAGCGCGGCAGCTGGATATCAATCACCACCAGGTCGGGCTTCACCTCCGAGAACTCTTGCAGGACCTTACCGAAATTCGTAACCCCGTACACCTCATACGACCATTGGGCCAGACGCTCCCGGATCTCCCCGAACAGCGTAATATCGTCTTCTATAAGCATAATTTTGAACACAAAGGACTCTCCTTCAGAAGAAATACTATCGGACTATTATACTTCACGTTTATTATATTTGTGAAACCTCCCCTAAACCAAGTAACGTATTAGATACAAACGGCGACAAATTTGAACCTACCTAGGAGCTGATGATCATCGAAACTTTTAGCGCAATCTTCATCTTGTTATTTGGAATTGCAGTCAACTTATTTAGCTTATATGTGCGCAGAAACCCTACCTTCAGTTGGCAGGCGAGTGAGGGCTGGAAAACGAAAGGCGATAGTGAACCCAGTGACGCCTACATCAGCTCCATGCGCTTCAGAGGGGCCGTGGGCTTATGGATGGGATCTTTCCTGATGGTGATGGGGATATTGACACTCTGGAGTTCTCTTAGCTAAAGGAATAGCGGATTGCAATAATGTACTATAGCGATTCGCAGCCCCGGTGTATATTCAAGGAACTACTTTCACCGGAGGTCATCATGAATATCCTTTCCTTTATCATCTATTGTATTGTGGTTACCTTCACACCCGGCCCCACTAATATTGTAATCCTGTCTTCCGTCCAGCATCACGGGACCAGACAAACCATGGTATACGTAAGCGGAGCCACACTGGCCTTCGGGCTGCTGCTTGCCGCCTCCGCTCTACTCAACCACCTGCTGGCAGGCGTACTCCCGGAGATTCTCCGCATCATGCAGATCGCAGGCAGCGTGTATATGCTGTATCTGGCGTATCAAGTCTATCATATGGGCCGCAGCTCCGGGGAAGTAACCCGGCATTCGGCCAGCTTCTATTCCGGTCTGCTGATGCAGTTCGTGAATCCCAAGGTGCTGCTGTTTACACTGACCGTCATACCGGGTTACGTCATGCCTTACTACGATTCTTCGGCTGCCGCCTTCGGGTTCGTTCTGCTCGTGACCTTCATCGGATTCCTGGCATTCACCACATGGGTGGCCTTCGGGTCCGTCTTTAGAAGCTTTTTGCAGCAGCACCGGCGGGTGATGAATACGTTAATGGCCCTTTTTCTGGTATATTCAGCGGTACTTGTATCCGGCATCATAGAGATCTGAACCGGCATTTCAAAAGTGTGTATGGCATCACGGCTTATGAGTATATATCGCAGTTGGCGTAACTCTTCCCTGTCTCCTCCATTAAAACTCTTCCAAATTCGCAACTAGGCGGTCGAACTGCCTCATCCAAGTCCTATGTAGGGCTTCCGGTGAGGCGGTTTTTTTGGCGTTCCACCCGTTAGCTGAATGAAACACAACTAATTTCTACTTTACAAACTCCTGCATTTAGCTTATTTTAACATTAAGTAATTATTAAATGTTACTTGAAATTAATTAATATTCAATTTTCTTAACACAAAATATAAACGGGAGGCACAAATGAACGATTCTTTGCAAGAGACACTACTGAAAAACATCCGTTTTGCGTACAACGAGGCGATTGAGTTTATTGTTTCCATGGGAATGTTGGCATGTGAGGATCAGCTGGCAGATCTGGCAGCGGAATATAAAATCGAAATTGATGAGCTGCTCGGAACCTATTTTGAAGATGCCCGCAAGTTATTGTCACCTCATTTCACTCGTGAGCTGATGTTTTTTTTCCGTCACAACTTTTTTCACAATGCACTGGATTTCCCGTTATATGAATCTGCCTGTTCCTATCCAGAGGCGCAGACTGCCGAAGAATGGATCAACAGACTGGAGAAAAGTCCTGCTGAGCACATCGTTTCAGAGATGGTCTATGGCGTCTACCACGATAATTTGGAGGCACTGTTGAAGGGCTACGATTGGGAGGTGGTCAAAAAGGATCTCAATAAGCTCTTAGAACTTGCTTCGGACACGCAACCTCAGCCTGAGGTGGTAGAAGCCCATGGTCCGCTGCTTGAATGCCTTGCACGTCCGCAAGAAACCAAGCTGCGTTACATACAGCTCCTGCGTCAATTCCATCAGGATGTTTTCATTCACTGGAAAGACCGGATTCAAGCAATTTCTGAACAGGCCTCACTCCGTTATGAGGCACAGTTCCGTAGTACCCCGGAGGTTTTTATTCGTGAACTTCATAAGAATGAGCCTGCACTCTTTGACTTTCCTGCCACCTTCCATGTCAGCTTTGTTTCACAGGTGAACAACAGCTTCTACAATTTCCATACAGAAACCGGGCAGATAGGCTGGGTCATCTTCGGCGTACACAATGACCGCGTATACGGCCCCGTTGCCGACCGGGAGAAGACCGAGCTGTTCCTCAAGGCCTTCTCGGATAAACGGCGCCTGGATCTCCTGCTCTTACTCAAACAGCGGCCGCACTATGGTAAGGAAATCGCTACTGCGCTTGGCATCACACCTGCAGCTGTGAATTATCATGCCAACTTCCTGTTTTTCCTGGATCTTCTGGACATCGAGCGGGTAGATCACCGCCTGTATTATGTGCTCAGAACCGATACTTTGCGCAATCTGCTTGCCTTAACAACAAAAGTCATGCTGGATTAAGACCCAATTATTAACTGGAGGGGTTCCCCTTGAATCGGACCACTACTACCGGAGCAGTACCACTAGATAAACAACCCGCCGCTGCCCAAAATATCTTTATCCGTTTGCTGAAGCTAGGCAAACCATATACTGGCTGGTATATCATCCTTTGTTTTTTTGCAGCCATCACCTCACTTACAAGCGTAGGTATTGCTGAAATTCTACGGCGTATTATTAATGCGGCTACACACCATGACACTTCCGGTCTTGCAGCCGCGATGACTCTTGCCGTTGTCATTATAGTTATCGATGCTGGAGTCCACTTTCTGAATACCTATCTCTCAGGACTGCTGGAGATCAAATCCACCTCCAGGCTCCAGGTCTCCCTGCTGACAAGGTTAATGAACATTCAGATGAAAGAGCTGGACCGTTATCATTCCGCCGATCTGATCAGCCGGATGAACGATTCTGCGCCAGCCGCCCAGCAAGGAATTAACAGGAAGACCACCGAACTGATCAGCAATCTACTGCAAATCGCATTTCTGCTGACTTATCTTCTGTCTCTGCAGTTTGTTCTAACTCTGGGTACTATACTCATCTGTTCGCTGGTCCCGCTGGTCATGCTCCCCTTTACCTCCCGGCTTCGCAGGATGAATGAGCAGCGCCAGAGTATCGAGAGTGAACAACAGGCATTCGTTCAGGATTCGATACAGGGCGCTGAGGTCGTGCGTGCTTTCTCCCTTGCTTCCCGCCTGCTAGGGCAGTTCAACCACAGAGTCCGACAATTTAACACTGTTCATTTGTCAGTATCACGGGTTGAAGCTGTAGGATACAATATGCCTCTGGCTGTTACCCTCGGCGGATTGCTCTATGTTCTCTCTTATGGTGGCTATCTGGTAGTCGGAGGCCGGCTTGATGTAGGGGCCGTTGCCGCTTTTCTTCTCTGTTTTGAGCAAATTTCTAATCCGCTATCCAAGCTTGCCAATCTATGGACTGAATTACAAGCTTCACTGGCACAAGGTAGACGTTTATTTGAGATTATGGATCTGCCCTTAGAAGGCGAGAGCCCGGCGAATACAGACGCTGCAGAACAGAACCCTGAAGCATGGACTGAAGATAAGCAGCCTGCAGCCGGTCAGCTGCCCCTTGTATTCCGTAATGTCACCTTCGGGTACGGACAACACAAAGTATTAACCGGCATCCATCTGCGGATTGAGCCCGGAAAGGTAACTGCCTTTGCAGGTGCCAGCGGCAGCGGCAAAAGTACCATTCTTCAGCTAATGCTTGCAGCTTATGTGCCTGATGGAGGGAGCATCCATCATGGCGGCATGCCTTTACATACGATTCCACCGCATAGCTGGCGCAGACATATCTCCTACGTATCCCAGGAGCCTTATCTATTCTCCGGTTCACTATACGAGAATATTGCCTGGGGACGACCCGAGGCGTCCCGTGAAGAAGTTATATCCGCTGCTAAAAATGCGGGTATCCACAAGTTCATTATGGGAACTCCCCAACAATATGAGACGATTATCGGTGAAAGGGGACTTACTTTATCAGGAGGTGAACGTCAGCGGCTATCCATTGCCCGGGCCTTCGTCCGTGAACCGGGGCTGTTGCTGCTTGATGAGCCTACTGCTGCCCTTGACAGCCATAATGAGGAGGTTGTTCAGCAGGCTTTGCAGGTGCTGATGATGAACCGGACCACAGTGGTGATTGCCCACCGGCTGTCAACCATCAGGCATGCGGATCATATTTACTTCATGGAAGCAGGAGCGATTACAGAACAAGGGACCCACGGGGAGCTGATGGCCATGCAAGGCAAGTACCACGCTATGGCCCAGGCGGGTGTCCAGACAGAGGAGATTGCGGAAGGAGGATTACAAAATGAATGCTAATTCATCTTCAGCTGGCCCAATCCGGCTTCGGGAAGCGCTCAAGCGGCTGCTCCCTTATATCAAGCCATACCGGCTCGGATTTCTGACAGCTGTGGTATTGCTCACAGCCAAGCTTGCCCTGGATATCGGGTTCGCCACGATTCAACAGGTTTTCATTGATACTATTAACAATACCGATATGCTGTCCTTGACAAGGATAACCGTAATTTGTTCCCTGGCTTGTCTAGTGACTATCCTCTGTCTTATGCTGCAGCATTACCTCCGCTTCACCGTTCACAGCCGTATGTCCTGGGATTTCCGGGCAAAGTTCTTTGACACCAGTCACCGGCTGCCTTACAGCCGTCTGGAAGCTATGCATTCCGGCGATCTGACCTCTCGCAATACTAAGGATGTGGGAGCAGCCATGGGAATGATCAGTAGTCTGGTTTACGATCTGGGCTATAATCTATTGCTCTGCTTGGTAGCATTTCTGTATTTAGCCAGTATGGATGTATGGCTCGCACTGCTTGCACTTGGCACGGGACCTGTGGTCTTTCTGTCAGGACGTTTCTTTGACCGCAAACTGCGCAAGCTGTTCACGCAGATCTATGCCCAAGAAGCCCTGTTACGGGGAATTCTGCAGGAGACTACTCAAGGGATGAAGGTCGTCCGTTCATTTTCACTGGAGAATATGCTGCTCAGCAGGTATGCCACGGAACGCAGAAAACTGAACCAGCTTGAGCAGCAAAGAACCCTGCTGAATGCCCTGCTCTGGCATTCTTCCGCTTTCATCAACAACGCTGTAATGATCAGCTGTGCTGTACTAATTGCAAGATCAGCGATGCGGGGAGAGACCACAGCAGGTGAAGTGCTTGCCTTCATCCTCCTGATGGGACGAGTTCAATGGCCGTTCGTCGAAATGTCGCAGACTTGGGGCGGGGTACAGGAATCACTCGGTGCAGCTGATCGTGTATTTGAAATTCTTGATGCTACTTTGGAAGGAGAAGCATACAGCGGCCGCTTCTCTTCCCCTGGAGAAGTGGCCACTACTGAGGAGAATGTATTAAGTATACAAGGGCTGTGCTATAGCTTCGCTGGGCCTCAGTCCAAGGAGAAGACCGGCTTATCAGAGATTAATCTCCAGCTACAGCATGGCGAGACCGTCGCTATTGTCGGACCCAGCGGCTCGGGTAAAACAACACTGGTACGATTATGCTGCGGACTGTATGAACCGCAAACCGGCAGTATTAACGTGTGCGGTAATGCAGTACACGGTCAGTTGGAAGAGGCCCGCCGGATGATCTCCTATGTACCGCAGAATCCCTACTTATTCTCGGGCAGTATCCGGGAGAATATTGCATTCAGCGCAGCTGAGGCAACGGACGGGGAGATACGAGAAGCCGCCCGGTTGGCAGGTGCAGATGAATTTATCATGCGCCTGCCGGAAGGCTATGACACAATGATTGGTGAACATGGCTCCTCCTTATCCGGCGGTCAAAGGCAACGCCTGGCCATCGCCAGAGCATTCCTGCGTAATGCACCGCTCCTGCTGCTGGATGAAGCTACATCAGCACTTGATAATGAGTCTGAACGGCTGGTGCAGCAATCACTCGAACGGCTAATGTCAGACAGGACCACCCTCGTGATAGCCCACAGACTGTCAACGGTACGGGATGCCTCGCGGATTATAGTTCTTGACCAGGGGACAATCGCCGAGGAAGGGACACATGATGAACTTCTGGAGCAAAACGGACTCTATGCTGACCTCTACCACTTACAATTCAACTCTACAGGGGCTGGAACCAGGGGTTCGGCACTACTTCCGGAATCGCTTACTGCAGGATGACTCGGAGTCTATCAACATTCCTCATTCGGAGATTGACCCATTTACCGGGGGCACAATCGTCCCGCTGCCCCGGTCATCTGTAATAACCTTGGTAGCGATTATTTTTCCGGCCTGGTCCAGTCCTTCAATCTCGAACGGAACGCCTGCCGTCGCCGGCTGAAAAGCAAACCAGATCGTCCGGCCGGAAGCCGCCGTAATCAGCTTCGCTTCGGATTTGTCCGTCCCGGCTTCCTTCTGCTGAATAATGATTTGGTCAATGTTCGGGTCCAGCACTTCTCCGAATACCATGGGAAACGGCGTGGAGACCTGCTCTATTTCAGGCACCCTCATATAATTCATGGCCGCTGGGGAAGGCTCTTCGCCGAGTCCATACCCTGCTCCCCAGACCCATTTCCATCCAAGCCAAGTCTTGCGGACATACTCTACCTGAAGGTCGCCGCCTTCCTGCTGGCCTGACCGGGTAAGGAACACAAGCTCTCCCCTGCCGACAGTCTCCTTATGTACCACCGTCATGGAATCTGACTCACGGAACAACCGTACGGCTTCCTCCGGACTGTCGCCAAGCGGAATCTGGAGGGTCTGCTCCAGTCCTAACGCTTGCGACATCCGCCGGTCAGACCAGCCGCCTGGTTTTTCGTACATATATAATAAGATATAGAGTACCGCTACCGAAGCAAGAATCACTCCGGCTGCCATGCCCCATCTACGTGTAGTTTTCATCTCTTTATACATCCCCAATCCCAAGTGTTTGCGCTTACAATGGCTTCCATCTAACTATAGAATATTTCCGGTCAGATTACAAAAGTACCCCTGCAGCAAGCTATAACCATTTATTTATTCATGCAAAAAGCCAGCAGACCAGGCTCCAAGTGGGCCTTCATCTGCTGGCTTATGTCATTCGCTTCTATGCTGTGAATGATATTATTTAACTTCAGTAGCTCCGGTTACTTTACCTTCAAGTACAGCCGTTGCCTTCACATCTTCGCTGGAGAAGTACAAGTTGCCGTCGATGGTAGCATCCTTATACACGTTGAAGCCGTTAGCTTCTACATATACATCACCTTTAATCGTACCGCCTTGAACGCGGAAGTTCTCGCTCTGTACAGTTACTTTCGGCGCTGTAAGGGTGTACGAAGCTGTAACTTTGTGGTCTGCATCCTGTGCGTACAAGGCCAGCTTACGGTAGATCGGCTTAGCTGTATCGTTCTTGTCGTGGAATTCGCCTGCTACCACTACATCCTTGTCCACAGTCAGATCATTCAGCACAGCAACGATCCAGGTTCCCTTGTCACTTACTGCATTAATGAAAGAATCAGCCTGGTTCACGATCGAAGCGGAGGTTTTTGCATCTGTCTGCTCTGTTGCTGGAGCAGTTGTCGCTGCTGCCCCTTTGTCTGCATTGTTTTTATCCGATCCACAACCCGACAACAAAGCTACCGATACGCCTGCTACTACTAATACTTTAAATAATTTCATTTTAATTCCCCCTGTTTCTTTAAGTTAATCTTATTATATATTAAAATTTTATGAATACAACGTGATAATTTTCACGAAATTGTGTCTTTTTTCACAAACATTCATATTTGCTCTTTCAAAGTATCCGCCCACTCCTCTCTAAGCAGCCCCATCCGGATAGAATCATAGAAGGTTCCGTTATAATAGCGGCATTTTCTCAACCTGGCCTCCATTGTCATGCCCAGCTTCATTCCTGCTTTCATCATGCGCTCATTCCCGGACCAGGTGGTGTAGCCGACACGGACTAGCGGAAGGGTAGTGAATAAATGACTGATCCACAGCTTGAGCGCTCTAGTTCCGTAACCGCTGCTCCAAAAGGCAGGATCATAGATGACAATCCCCATCTCCAGCCAGTATGACGGCTCATGCTCCCAATAGTAGCTGACATCGCCTATAACAACGCCCTCTACTTCTATTACCCAATTGTTCCCACATCCAATAATTTCGGCTCGCTTCCCGTAATACGTCTCCCATGTAATCCGCTTATGTTCATAATAAGGCGCATCCCATTTCTTCCATTCCGGTGCTTCCTCTTTATAAGCGAGCTCCCACAGCCTGGGCAGATCCCCTTCAGCTATTGGACGTATCCGCAATTCGTGATCCTGAACCATAAATCTCCTCCGCTCCTGTATGCCTGACGTTAACTTCTTAGCGCTTCTTATATAATCTTATAATAACTGACTATGGCAAGCCGCGGCTGGTAATAAATGTGTATAAACAAATTGGACTTCGAGGCGGAGGATTGAGATAATACATGAGAATTCATCCAGCGAGTACACAGACATTCAAGTGATATAAGTAAATACAGAAAGGAAAATCCCAATGAACCTGTCCACCCTATCGGCCTCGCTTGCGCCGCTGAATCTGCGGAGCTGTCTGATTCAGCAGCAAGGCAGGCTGATCTTCGAACATTATAGAGATCAGCGCACGGCCTCCGAGCTGGCGAAGATCAACTCCTGCACCAAGAGCATCCTCTCTGCGCTGATCTGCATCGCCATGGACCAGGGGCTGCTGCCCGGCCCTTCAGCACCTCTGAGCGGCTTTTTCCCGCAGGTTCTGCGCGATAAGGACGCACGGAAGCAGAACATTACACTAGAGCAGCTGCTGACCATGTCCGCAGGCTTTCGCTGGACGGAGTTCGGCGGGGCAAACTCCTTCCCGAAGATGACACGCACCCCGCATTGGGTGAATTATGTGCTGGAGCAGCCGCTTGCGGATGAGCCGGGTACCCGGATGGAATACAATTCGGGAATCTCGCAATTGCTGTCTTCGATTCTGGTACAAGCCACAGGACAGAGCACAGCCAGCTATGCCGAACAGGCTCTTTTCGGACCGCTCGGCATCCGGGATTATGACTGGGAATCGGACCCCCAGGGCATCCATACCGGCGGCTTCGGGCTGAAGCTGCGGCCGGCCGATCTGCTGAATTTCGGACAGCTCTATTTGCAGCAGGGGGTATGGAAGGATTCTCAGATCATCTCCAGAACGCGGGCCGCACGTTCGGTACAGCCAGTCATGCACACGGAGCCTCCCCGCCACGGAGGATACGGCTGGCATTGGTGGACAGATGCCCTGTCCTGCAGCACAGCAGCCGGAGAATTCAGTCTGGTAGACTACTATTACGCCCGCGGGTACGCCGGGCAATTCATCTATGTAGTGCCGGAGCTTCAGCTCGTCGCTGTGCTGACCCAGGATAACAAGCGCGGGAAGAATAATCCTCCAGTGGATGTGTTCCGTGACTATATCGTGCCTTTATTGGGGGCTACTTAAGCCTGCTCCTGAGCTTGCTGGCTGCATACCATATTAACGGACACAGCAGGTTGAAGAAGAATACATTGAGATACCAGATTTCATTCAGCTCGGCAATCACTGATGGATTATCCCAGACATTCATCGCCAACGGAATGCTGGCCAGGGCCAGAGGAATCAGCAGTCCCTTGTATTGCTTAATTCCGAATAGATCAGCACAGCCATAGGCAACGATGAAGAGGGTAAGAATCAGCCGGTAAAAAATAACGATGAACCAGATGATTGTGACGATAGTCTCAATCCGCTCATAGAATCCGCCTATCGTTACTGTTTTGGCCGCAAACTGGCTGACATAAGGCATGTTCGGCGGCAGGCTTTCTCCCAGCACCGCGATAATCAGCACCGTCAACAGGAGCAGGGCGATACTGGTAATCCAGGTGCTGTGGACGAGCGCTTTTCGATAAGAGGCCTTGTCCTTGATGAAGGGAACCAGGAACAGGCTTAAGGCTACTTCACTGCTCGGATAACCAAGGAACATAACCGTGCCCTGAAATACGGGCTGCACCCCCTTCTCAAAGACGGGCAGGAAGTTCGTCCATTCCGAACCGTGCAGCAGGGACAGCAAGAACAAGAGAAGCAGGGCCATTGCAACCGGGAACGTAATCTCAGCAGACCGGCCGACCGCAATAATCCCTTTATACAGGCAATAGACCAAGGCGAACAGGATCAGGACATAGATCGCTGATGGTGGAGTCTCTATGAACAGATCGTTACTGGTAAAGTCGCCGAGGCTGCGGAGCGTCAAGATGAAGATGAGAAAAGGCACACAGAATATATACAGGGCCAGCATGATTTTCCCGCCCGCCTTCCCCAGAACACGGCTTAGAAATTGCCCCAGAGTATCGCCGTTCATCTGGGAATACAGCGCCGCGAATAACCGGATGATCAGCAGCTGAATCAGCATGCCCAGCAGGATCGGTGCCCAGGAATCTTTACCGGACAATCCGATGACCATCGAAGGCAGCCCTAGCAAGGCACTTCCCCAATAATGCAGTGTCAGCAGCATCATTAACTGCCGGGAGCTCATCTGTACATCCCCTCCTTTGTTGAATCTACTCCCAGTTAGCCTAGAATGTCGCCCGGCTTCAAGAATTGAAGCAGGTTAATGAACGGCCGCAGCAGATCCGGGGTGAACCCGTCTCTGGCCGACACAATATTTAAGCCCAGTGCTAGGGCATACAGAGCGTACACAAGCGTTTTCTCCCGGAGTCTGCCCCGTTTCTTGCGGTACCGGCTGATTTGCCACATCCATAGCAGCACATTAATTGAGATTAGAAAAGCACTCATGCGTCCGGTTCCTTAAATGGCGGATTTACGATTCTTCCTCGACCCTTAATGATGTATTCCACAACCACCCTCACATCCATCCTGCTGAATTTCTCATTCCATTGATCCTTCCATTTACTCCAGTACCGGGGATGCTTCTGATGAAATTTATTGCCGAAGCCAAAGATATCGACGCCAAAATCACTCTGCACATCCCGGATTCCTGTGGCAATCAGCGCCTCCGTTCGTGCAATAGCCATCTCCTTCATCTTCTCCAGCGTCTCCCGGCTGTTCAAATCAAGGTTACATTCCACCTCTCCCACATTAGCCTCAATTCTCACCTTGACAGTGGCTGAAGGCTCGCCGTTTCGCACTTCAGGCTTAATCGAGGTCTTGGCATCCAGTACCTCCATTACAAAATCCCCGTCCAGGTCCGGACAATCCACCTTGCCTACTGTCGATTTGACCTTGCCGGTCACATAGTTATAGGCCTTGCTGTCCGATTCATTCAGCCAGCCGAGCAGAACATCATCCTTCATTACGCCTATACCCCGATACTCAAATTTGAGCGGGCTGTTAATGGAATCGACGTTTTCCTTCGTCTTTCCCTTCTCCAGATCCCCCACCAGATGAAGACCGGTCAATACGGCTTCCTGGCCGTCCAGATCAAACCATTTCATCAGATCAAGCAGGCGTACAGCCGAGGTCGGCGCCCAATTCTTCTGGGACCCGTTCAGTGAATCATAGAGGTCTCTGGCCGGCAGCCGCTCCAGAGGTGTCATGATCGACAATGCATCATAAGCCGTACCGGCCCGGACGATGGCCACATCGAAATCCGGCCGGACCTCGTGATCCCTGAACAGGAAATCCAGCGGCTTGCGGATGCCCTGCCTGGCCATGGCCTCGTCCAGCAGCAGCATGCTCAGATGGGATAGATATATCTTACGCGGCAGCATAGTGGTCAATTTACGCAGGGCTTCCATAATGGTTGCCGACTCCGTGGCAACTACAAGAGCCGGAGGTCCACCCGCGCCTCCGCTGCTGGCAGCCGCCAGACTGGGCGCAACAATCTGCACAGTTACCCGGTAGCCCTTGTCCGTACGGTCAATGCCAAGACCGATGGCGACCGCCAAATCACTAAGCTCCTTTCGGCTCCAGCAGCCCGTTAACGGCGTACTCATCAGAACCAGCACACAGATCAGGATTACCGTCCTTCTCATGGCTAAGCCCCGTTCCTGGTGCGCTTATTCCGCGAGCTTGACCAATAAGGACTGCGGAAGACGCCGTCTGCCTGTTCACTCTTCAGATAAGGCGCGTAAGGCCGCATATAAGGGACTCCCGCAGACTCCAGGCTGCAGATATGCACAGTCAGAATGACGAACCCTACTGTAATCCCGTAGATTCCGAAGGAAGCTGCCGCCCCCATGAACAGAAACCGGATGAGCCGGATGGGGATCGACATATTATAGGCAGGAATGACGAAGCTTGAAATTCCGGTAATCGCCACCACGATAACCATCCCTGCCGAGACAATTCCGGCATCTACTGCGGCTTGCCCGACAATCAGAGTCCCCACAATGGATACCGCCTGGCCGATGTTGCGGGGCATACGGATTCCGGCTTCACGTATGATTTCGAAGGTGATCTCCATGAGCGTAGCTTCAACAAATGCCGGAAATGGTACGCCCTCACGCTGAAACATAATACTTAGCAACAGCCGTGTGGGCAGCAAATCCTGATGGAAGGTTGTAATGGCAATATAGAGTCCGGGAGCAAAGATACTGATGATTACAGCGGTAAGCCGCAAGATCCGAATCAGACTGGAGAACAGATAAGGCTGATAACTATCCTCCGCCGACTGGATGAAATCCAGAAACAGGGAGGGAACAATCATGACAAAGGGGGTCCCGTCTACTATAATGGCTACCCTGCCTTCCGCCAGACCTGCCGTAATGCTATCCGGCCTTTCCGTATTAAGCACTGTCGGAAATACGGTGTATTTGTTGCTTTGCAGATACTCCTCGATGAATTCGCCTTCCAGGACGGTCTTCAGTCCAATCTCATCGAACATCTCCGAGATCCGGTTCAGCACCTGCTGATCTGCCAGCCCCTCGACATAGAGGATTGAAATATCGGTCTGCGTGACCTGCCCCACCGAACGGGTTACAATTCTCAGCCGTTCATCCTTCATCTTCCTGCGGATCATCGTAATATTAGTGCGCAGATCATCGGTGAACCCTTCTTGCGGCCCCCGGATCACCGTTTCCGTCTTGGTCTCATCGATACTCTTCTTCTCATAGCCCTGGATAGCAAGCGCAAGCGCCTCTTCACAGCCGTCAATTAACACCAGTACACAGCCGGATAATACATCCTTGACCGCTCCGCTCAGCTCTCCGGCTGTTCGGACCTGTCCCGCACTCAGGATCTGGTTGCTGAAATAGTCCGGCAGACTGTGCCCTTCCGGGGGAGGCGGTGCAGACTGAATCGCCGGAATAAAGGACTCCTCCAGAACCTGATTGTTCACCATCCCGTCCAGAAAAATTAATTGAATGACACATTCCCGCTGTACAGAAGCCCAATCCAGAAGAAGTGACCTAACGCTTACATCCGAGCTGTTGCCCAGTCTGCGGCAGATCCGCTCCGTATTGAGGTGGGCTTCCCGGCACAGGTGCTGAGGATGCTCATTATCCAAGTGGCCGGGGTACTGTTCGTGAAATTTCATGTGTAGTCTCTCCCTGCTGCATACCGCGTTAGTTATGTAATCCAGTCTTGCCTAATAAGGTTTATTTCTAAACCAAGCAGCAGCGGCCGGAGGGCCAAATGTTCACCGCAGTGACGACCAAGCTTTGATTGCATCTTTTATATCAAAAAAAGAGCCCCTTCCCTCCGCAGGAGAGAAAGAGCTTATTATGTACGTACGCACAAATCCCCGCTGCCTGATTGCTTAAGGCCCGGGGATTCATGTGTTGATTACGCTATTCAATTCAATCATTTCCTCCAAGTAACAAAAGCCATATCCCTGACATGGTGATTGTTCTCAATTTCATGTTTCATTCATGTTTCCGTATTGCCCGTTCGCTCCATTTTCGGAGTATTGCTCCATGTCATGCATATGGGGTGGATTCCCGCGTACACGATTTCACGAAAAACGTTTTCACGGACGTTTTCCCTACTGTGATAAATCGCAGTTGTACGCTTCGCTAACCTTTTTCATTGGAATCACGCTCTTTCTTCCGCAAGAACCTTCTCTTGCTTGAATAATTAGCTTCGTTCTTCTTCAAAAAAAGATTTGCTCTTTGGGTTCCCGCATACCCACGATCTGCCAGAAGATGTTATCATCCACCTTCTTCATCAGCAGCCGATTCCGGCATGCTTCGCTAACGCTAGTACATCGGGGCTCTCTCCTTTCCTTCATTCATTGCTAAATTTAGGAATGAGACCATCACCTGCAGTACCACTTGTAAGGCTTGGTGCTCTTGTTGCTGTGGTTCCTGTGGTGATGTCTACATTATACCCGATAAATGCTCAAATTTAAACTTTCAAAAACCTGCATATCCCCGCATAATCTGCGATATTTCAGGAGGATTGTAAATAAAATGCCTATCTCTAAACATTGCTTGGTTTACGGATTATTTGCTCCCGTTAGCTGCTCCTTCTCATGTATGCGCTATCATTTTGTCAGAAAAATACCGGCCAGACTGATGATTATCTCCAGACTGGCCGGTGTATCTACAGAGTGAGACTATGTTTTCTGTGCTTGCGGATTAATATCACGAGCAGATAAATTCCATAGAGGAGATACAAAATATTAAGAATTGAGACGATTAGCACCTCATGCTCCAGATTCTCATTGCTGACCATGGCCAGCGCATCATAAATAAAATGGAACGCGATCAGCGGAATAATATTCCTGCCAGTCTCTATCAGCAAAGCGAGAAGACAACCCAACAGCAGCGCATTGATCACCTGGAGAAGCGTATGTATGATATCATTTCCGCCAAACGCGTTGGCCATATGTAGAACCCCGAATACGATGGATGAGAACACAATATAGTAGAGCGGGCCTTTAGATCTCAGATAATTCCAAATCACTCCTCTAAAAATGGCTTCCTCAGCGTAGCCCACCAGCAGCGTCATAATAACAATGCTGATCACATCAGGCGCTCCCAGTTCAACGTTAACCCCATTCATCAGCGGCTGGGCTAAGGCAATAATGATTAGCGGGATGTAGAACAGAACAGCTCTGGAAGGCTCAGTCTCCAGCTTGCGGAAGCCGAAGCTCACGAGCGAAGAATCCTTTCTTTTCATATAGACAGTTACAATAATACCCATAACCAGGTAGGCACAGGCCTGGGCATTTCTAATCCCCATATCGCTGAACTCCATAATCGCGGCTACAGCGGAGGCAACGGATACAACCAGGGTCAGGACCACTCCCCATACCAGCGAGTAAACGATAGGACGTCCTTGTGCAGCAGTGTTTTTCATTTCAGATCTCCTTTGTAGTAGGCTAACGTATTGCCGCTTCAGGACAATAATGGATTAATTGTATGCTATGATGCCAAATTATACGATATCAATATAATCTTCCAGTGGGCATTGCGGTCTGTACATGCTATAATCTCTGAATCCTGCAATGAGAATGGAATAACAACATGAACAGTCCTATCAAAATCTTCAAAGTGACCGTGCAGCTGGAAAAGGATGCCTATGGCCTTGAGGTTAATCATTGGCGTCTGCTGGTGGAAACGAACCGCTATTACGAGATCAAGCCGGAGAACGGACCGGTAAAACGGATCTACAAAGAAAAATTGAATACGGTAGTGGATGACACCAAATCCTATACAGACGGCTTTCTGGCTTGTTCAGCGTTCTGTAACGAGGACCGTATAGATGATATGCATACCGAAATGCTGCATACACTCCAGGTTAAGATCAAGGCGTATATGGCAGAGCTTCATATGAACCAGCAGGCCATTGAACTGCAGTTCAAGAGTCCAAGGTCTGTGAGTGGCTTGAAGCAGCCCCCCTGTCTTGGGCTGTAACAGCCAAAAAACCGGAAGAGCCGCAGCAGTCTGCGCCTCTTCCGGTTTTTTGGCTTTGCTTATTCCCTTACAGCAGACCTGCGTTCTTCATGGCGTGTTCCCAGCTTGGAAAATAATACAGCGCACTTCTCATCAGCTCGGGCTCCTGCTGCTTGATCTGCTTCTTGTTCATGTTGCCCCCACCAGATTGAAGCTGCTTGATCCTACTGATAACTTCATCTGAAGCCATTGTAATATCCAACTCTTCACCCCTTTCCGGTGTTTCTTTCCATATTTTTCACCATTACTGCCGGTTCTATACCGGCCTGCGGCAATGGAAAATAATCAATGGCTAACAAGATAAGAGGCATCCAGAATTAGAGCGACCCGGCCGTTGCCCAGGATGGTTGCCCCGGACAGATGGTTCATCTTCCCCAGATACGCGCCCAAGGACTTGATAACCACCTCCTGATTGCCGATGATCTCATCGACTGCAAAGGCGGCGATCCTGTCAACAGACCTTACAATCACAAGCGGTATTGTCTTGGAACGGCGCTCTATGCGCGGATAATGCAGCTTGTCTCTGAGCCAGGAGAGCGGTACAATCCGCCCGTGGTTAATAATCGCCTGCTCCCCTTGAACAACCTGAATCTCTTCGGGAGCGATCCGCACGATCTCGGCCACATTATACATCGGGACAATCAGCACACGACCGGAGACCTTGACCAGCAGCCCCTTGATAATAGCCAGTGTAAGCGGCAGACGAATCGTAAACAGCGTACCTGCCCCCGGCTCGGTCTGAATATCTATGATTCCGTTGAGACGTCCAATCTGACTGCGGACAATATCCATCCCCACGCCCCGCCCTGACACTTCGCTGACTTCGGAGGCTGTGGAGAAGCCCGGCTCGAAGATCAGGCTAACGGCTTCCTGCGCGGTTAAATACCCTGCCTGCTCTTCGGTAATGATCCCTTTACTGAGCGCAGAGGCTGTAATTCGGGCGGCATCGATGCCCTGTCCATCATCCTCCAGACGAATCACGACCTGGTTCTCCTCATGAAAAGAAGTAAGCGTAATTCTGCCCTTCGGAGCCTTGCCCTGCTGTACACGCACCTCTGGACTCTCGATTCCGTGATCGGCGCTGTTACGGATCAAGTGGATTAGCGGATCACTTAGCTCTTCAATGATCATCCGGTCCAGCTCGGTCTCGCCTCCCTGAATCTGCAGCTCAATATCCTTGCCCAGCTTCTGGGCCAAATCCCTGACCAGCCGCGGAAAACGGTTAAACAGCTGATCCATCGGCAGCATCCGGGTCTTCATGACCCCTTCCTGGAGCTCTTTGATAATCCCGCCCATATGATCCGATATAGAGCCTATATCAGGCAGAACCTTGGCGGAATCAGTTCGTTGTCCGTTAGCGCTCAGATCGGCCAGAGAGGTCTGCTCGATCAGCAGCTCGCCCACCAGATTCATTAAATGGTCCAACCGCTCCACACTCACCCGGACCGTTGACTGTACCTCATGGGACTTGCCCTTCCCCGGAGCAGAGGACGAAGATTCTGTCAGCACCGGTACTGCCGTGGTCTGGGTGTCAGTCCCGGCAGCAGGTTCGGGCACGAACGGTGTAATGACAATACTCTCGACATCTGTCTCCCCTGCCAGTTGCTCGGACACCTGCCGGATCTCGCGCGGGGAAGCAGCGACTACAGCAAATTGGCTGTAGCGTGCGTCTTCATCGGCTCCAGGCGCCGCGGGGGGCGCCAGAGCAGCAGCGATCACCGGTCCGCAGACCTCCTCGATACGCTGCAAGAGGATATAATGCCGGGCCGCCTTCATCTGGCAGTCCTCTCTTAAGGTGATTGCAAGGGCCAACAGCGAGTAGCCCGCTGCGGCGGCCTCTTCCGCCTGAAGCAGCTCCGCTGCATTTAAGACCGGAAGCCGGACCGGCTGAAGTTCAGCCGGTTTATTAATCAGCGCTTTGATCTCCGCCACCACAGCGGAACAGTCTGTGAAGCCCTCCCCGCTGACATACTGCGTGCGCAACAGCTTCATCGCATCCAGCGCCCGGAAAAGCGTATCAATCAGGTTGCCGGTGATCTCCGGCTTCTTCGCCCGCACCCACTCCAGCGCATACTCCACCTCATGCGTGAGATCGCTCATCTCACGGAAGCCCATTGTGGAAGCGGAGCCCTTGATCGTATGGGCTGCACGGAAGATCGTCTGAATCAGCTCAGCGGTTGGAGCATGCTCCAGCGCAAGCAGGGCCTGGTCGATCCGCTCTAATTGCTCGTTCAGCTCTTCTATGAATATATCGCGGTAAGCCGACAGTTCCATCATCATTGCTTGTTCCCCTTTTTACCCGCCCAATATTTCTTCGAGCTTCAGAATACCGATCAGCTGGTCATCCCGCTGCCCCACTCCGTGGAATACCGCATCGCGGCTGCGGTTATGTCCGCCTGCCGGCGGATGAATCTCGGCGTACGTAGTCACCTTGTTCACCTTATCTACAATCAGTCCGACGAATTCCTCGCGGTAGTTGACCACAATAATTCTCGTACTCCGGGTATAGGGCTCATCGGCCATCCCCAGCAGATTGCGCAGGCTCATAACACAAACCACCTTGCCGCGCAGATTGACTACACCCTTGACTTCATTTCGGCTGAAGGGGATATCTGTAATGCTGAGCATTTTGATAATCTCATGAATCTCTTCAATCCGGATAGCACAGGTCTCGGCTCCTACCGCAAGCTCGATATATTGTTCCTTCTGTAAGGACGACATGTCTTCACCTTCCGTCTGTTGAATTAATGGGTCTTGAATGCGGCAGCGGACTTGGCCAGATCCTCGGATAACAGCGCCAGGGCCTGGCAGGTAGCCGCCGTCTCTTCAGAAGCCGCTGCCGATTCCTCGCTGGAGGCCGCAATGGATTGAACCGAGTCCATCACCTCAGCAGCCTGTGCCGATTCCTCTTCGCAGGCGGCAGCAATCTCGTTGACCTTGAGCGAGGAGGTATTGACCATCAGGATGATCTGCTCGAAGGCCTGGCTGGTCATTGAGGACTGCTCTACGCTCTCAGCGACTGCCCTCACACTCTGCTTCGTATTCTCCTGCATGACCTTGATAATCTTCGTAATCTCCTTCGTGGCATCGCTGCTGCGTTCGGCAAGCTTGCGGACCTCGTCCGCCACCACGGCGAAGCCGCGTCCCTGTTCTCCGGCACGTGCCGCTTCAATCGCTGCGTTCAGGGCCAGGAGATTGGTCTGCTCGGCGATATCGTCGATCACTTCGATGATATCGCCGATTTGACTGGAATCGTCTTCCAGCTGCTTCATCTGGTGATTAACGGTCTGCATCCCCTGCAGTGAAGTCTCCACCACGTATCCGCCTTCCCGGGCGGTCCGCACGGTATCATTGGAGAGCTCTGCCGCTTCCTCGGCGCTGGAGGCTACAGAATCAATCGCTATCGACAGCTCCTTGAACAGCTCGGTGATATTGGTCGCCGCCGCCGACTGGTTCGTGCTGGTGCTGGCAATCTCCTGGGTGCTGGCAGAGATCTGTTCAGAAGAGGCCGCAACGCTCTGAGAATTCATCACAATCCCGTTGATTAATTCCTTCAGGTTATGAACCATCCGGTTCAGGGCTGTGGCCAGTTGTCCGACTTCATCCTTAGTAGATATATCCGCTTGCTGCGTCAGATTTCCATTAGCCACTTCTGTAGCTACATGCAGCATCTGCATCAGGGGTCTGGAGATTGATCTTGCGATCAGGTAGCCGATCATAATACTAAGGATAACCGCCGCGATGACCACTGAGATTGTAAGGATGAACGCCGAGGAATACGCGGACTGTGAATGGTTGTTCGCCTGCTCTGCCAGCTCAACGTTCACCTTGATCAGACCGTCCAGATTGTTCAGCACGTTCTGACCCTGTACGGTCAACTGCGTGGTCAGAAATGTATTGAATGCAGCCGTATCATCCTGACCCGCCAGAACAATCGCCTGATCGAACAGCTTTTCGTAACTTGCATACTCCTGGTCAAAAGAGGCCAGCAGCTCTTTTTCACGGGGAGTAGTCGCCAGCGGCCGGTAGTTGTCCACCTTCCGGGCAATCTCCTCGCGGCCTGAAGCAATCTTTTGCTCATAATCGGCAATCTTCACTGTATCTGTTGTGTTGCTCATATCCCGTGTATAGACCTGGTTAAGCTGATAGCTGATCTCGGCAGCAGACAGATCTCTGACGGAAATCAGGTTATTGTTGTACATCTCTTTCATATTCATGTTGTTGCTGCGCAGGGATAGGACCGAATAGACTCCAAGTCCTGCCAGGATTAAAGAGACGATCAAAAAAGCGGAGACGATCTTTGTAGCTGTTTTCAAATTCCCGAACCATTTCATGTGGCTTCCCCCTGTGGTTACATCATAGCGTCCTTCTTCTCGGCGTTAATCTTACACTCCCCTATCAGCCGGCGGGACATCATTAGCTATATTTCGACATTTTATATCAAAAAAATTATATTCCACTTTTAGTTTTTCATATTTTTTTCGTTAAACCCGGTGCAATCCACTCTTAACAAATGGAAATGTTCATTATTCCGCAGCTTGCCCAGAATCTTCTTGACAGAACATAGAAATAAGTTATAAATAAACATAATTAGCAATCGATTCAATCCCATTTTATCCTCCGCGAAAAGAGGCTTGTCATGTCAGCAAAAGTACCTGTGGCCGAAAAACTGGTGTTCTCAGGCGGTCTGCTGGGCCAGAATATGCTCTACAGCTTCATGTCGATGTACATCCTGTTCTTCTATACTGATCTGCTGGGGATTCCGGCAACCACCGCCAGTGTCATTCTGGTAGCAGCAAGCATTATCGATGCTTGTCTTGATCCGCTCATGGGCATGATTACCGATAAAACACGCTCCAGATGGGGGAAATTCCGGCCTTATCTGCTGTTCGCCCCTTTTCTGATCGCGCTGGCGACCATCCTCTGCTTCTGGGACTTCGGCGGTTCCCGGACCGTGACTCTTGTAATCGCTACCGTCTCTTACCTGCTATGGGGAATGCTGTACACGGTTTGTGACACACCGCTCTGGGCCTTGTCGAGCGTAGTCTCCACCGATCCGGGAGAACGCACCTTATTCGTCACACTGGGCAAAATCGGCGGAACGCTCGGCGCAGTCGTTATCACCATCGGCGGTATCCAGCTTCTGCTCGCCTTCGGCGGTGAACGGAATACGCAGGCTTATCTGTACTCGGCAATCATTATCGGGGTCATTGCGGCGCTGTCGATGGTTCTGACCGGGATGCTCACCAAGGAACGGGTCGTTCCTTCCGCTGAGAAGATATCCTTCCGCCAGAACCTGCAAACGGTGTACAAGAACAAGCCGCTGCTCACCCTGCTCGCCTCTCTCTTGATTATCAACCTGGTAAACGGCATCCGGCAGAGCATTCAGCTCTATTATGTGGTCTATGTCTGGGGAGATGCGGGGTATGCCACACAGGTCGGGATCAGTCTGGTGGCCGGTATGCTGCTGGGAATGATCGCAACGCCGCCGCTGCTGCGCCGCTTCGCCAAGAAGAAGGTATTCATTATCTCCTGCATTTTGGGGAGTGTAGCCTGCATTCTGCCTTATCTGCTGGGTGACCATAACGTGATAAACACGCTGGTGTTCTTCGGGGTCAGCTTCTTCTTCTCCGGCATGACGACGATTGTCAGTACCTCGATGCTGCTCGATACGATAGATTATTCGGAATGGAAGCTGGGCTTCCGGGGAGAGGGCATTGTATTCTCGACGAACACCTTCATTACCAAGTTCAGCGGGGCGGTGTCGCGGATGATTATCGGAGCCAGTCTCGGCCTGCTCAGCTACGTGGAGAATCAGCCGGCGACTCCGCAGCTCCGGCACGGCCTTAGCTTCGTGATGTTCCTGCTGCCTGCACTCTGCTTCCTGGCCGCTATTCTGCCGATTCTGTTCTACAATATAACGGAGAAGCAGCGGGTGCAGATCCTGAGCGATCTGAATCATAGCCGGTCCCTTTAGTGGGGCTGGTGGGGGGATGAGCTGATGGAGGAGAGATGATGGCGGGGAGATACTCTTCCCTGATTGAATCGTTCATGGTCAGGGGTGCGTCTAGGTGTAACGGGCTCAGCTGCGCTTATTTCTGCCAAAAGGCACGATTGGAGCAAGTTACGGACTCCACGGCACTTATTGCCGGATTTTCCGCGCCATAACATTGATTATGGAGCAAATAAGGGCGCCATAGTCCGCAAGGCAACCAAATAAGTCTGTTTCTTGTAAATAACGGCTCTCCGGTCCGTAAGGAGCAGGCCCGGTTGAGTAATTTCTCTTCATCCAACCTTGAGAGGGACTAACTTTACCCTTACCACAGAATAATAGGAGGTATTTGGATTATGGATATATCCACACTAGCAGCGTTGATGTCTCCTCCAGATCTTAGCGGGTGCCGGACGGTATTATGTATACAGCCGCACCCGGACGACAATGAGGTAGGCATCGGGGGCACCATTGCCTCATTCGCGGAGCGGGGCTGCGAGATTCATTATCTTACCGTCACGAACGGAGATCTTGGCGCGGTGGACGAGCAGTTGTCTTCCGCCGGGATCGCCGCCATCCGCGCAAGCGAACTGGAAGCAGCCGGAAGATTGCTGGGAGCTACGGTGTTCCACCAATTGGACCATGGCGACGGAACACTGGAGCATATCCCAGCCCTCGCGGGAGAGATTGCCGAGATCATCCGGACGGTCCAGCCGGACCTGGTTCTGTGTCCAGATCCGTGGCTGAGCTATGAGGCGCATTATGACCACATCGTTACCGGCAGGGCCGCTGCCCAGGCTGTCTTGTCCTCCGGGCTGCCCCTGTATCCGAGAGGCACCCTTACCCGGCCATGGCAACCGAAGGCCATCGGCTTCTACTTCACCGCTGAGCCTAATACGGTCATCGACATCACAGACCACTTCGAGCGCAAGTTCAAGGCCATGGCCCTGCACCGCAGCCAGTTCAATGAAGAGCAGCTCGCCATGTACCGGATCTATTTCGGCGAGCAAGGCCGCCAGCTGGCCGAAGGCAGGGGCTTCGGGCTCGGCGAAGGGCTGAAGGTGCTGTCTCCGCTGCACCTGCATTGCTTTGTGGATGCACGGCGGATTTGACGGGTATTAAGCGGGGATCTCCGGGCGAGGGAACGGGGGCCGTGGATCGCTGAGGCAGGCGCGCCCTTCCATTCATAAAACAAGTAGAAAAACGTTAAGCCTGTTGATTAGCTATTTTCTGTTAATAAAATCGACGGCATGAGCTAAATAAATCTTCCACTCCACAGGTAGCTTTTGCAGCGTAAATAATCGATCAAACTCGGCGAACGTTAATCTAGCGCTAACATGCACAGTACTATTTCCCTGTTCAAACAGAAACTTTAGCAACACATACACCAATAAAGCCACGTATAGCTGCCCATATACTGCATTTTCTGTGGTTCCAAATAACTTGGGAATGTTTAAATGCTGCTTAATCCAACGAAAAAATACTTCAATCTGCCAACGTTTCTTATAGATGTCTGCTATGGCTTCGGGGGAGTGCCAGTGCAGATTTGTCGCAAGAATGACGGGATTCCCTTTAGGATCTTTAAGAATCACCACCCGAAACTGATTCTTGCTGAGCGCCTTAACCTTTCCTAATTGGCACGTCAAATCCTGCTCGATACTTCCCTCAAATGGGCGATTTCGCAGGCGCGGGACCGGATTCACGAGCGTGGTGTTATCCTTAAGCCGAATGACAAAATATTGCCGCTCTTTCTTCTCTTGATAGCTGTCAAACAGCTTGTGCTTCCCGTAAGCGCGGTCTGCCACCAAAATATATTGGCTGTCGAGCAGGAAGGCGCAACTGTTTAAATCATGCTGTACAGCCGGGGTCTCCGTCACTTTGTGCAATTCATTCGAGTCCCCAAGTAATCCGACATGCAGCTTAACGCCTGCTTTTCTGCCTTTAATTTGTGCCCAAGGCAAGCGGCCTTGACCGACCGAAATGGTGGTTGAATCCACGATTAACAGTTCTTTCGGAATACCGAGTGACCGCTTGGCCTTCCGATTACAGAGCCCTATCATGAGTTTCAATAGACGCTTAAATAAGGAGAAAGGAACCTCTTTAGCCTTTTTGGAAAGCGTCGAATAATTCACCGCACGTTGTCCCTGAAGGGACATTCGCTGGGCACCGTCTCGGTATCCATCCCACTGCTGAAACGCTGCTTCAGCTAGAAACAAAAACAAATCATACACGGTAAATTTACGCGCAACATCAATATAGTTTAATTCTTCCAGAATCGGACGTAGTTTTTCCTCGGGAATCACCAATTGCAGAATGTTTGAAATTGAAGTAGACTTTTTCATGAGGCCGCCTCGTTTCGGAAGGTTTGTAGGGGTACAAACACTTTATCGAAATGGCGGCCTTTTTGCTACCTTTTTTTGGGTAATCAACAGGCCTAGAAAAACGTATCTTAGTTTTGCGATTTTCAGCATTTGCAGGCAAACAAGTGGAAAAACAGCATCTAATTTCATTGTTTTTTCTATTTTATATAATTTGCGTTTAATTAAGTGCTGTTTTTCCAATGATTGTCGTGGCAAGCCATTTCCGTTCATCAGCAAGTGTACAAAATCCACCTATTTTTTCATTCCTGTATTTTGCAGCCAACGGGCTTATCGCTATGCCCCAACATACCGGCCTAAAGCATACTCGCCCAATCCGATTCAGTACTTATCCGCAACGGTTCAAACTAATACTGCCCCTTCTTTACAAAAATAGCAGCAATCCCCCATCTATGCGGAGATTTGCTGCTCTTTGTTAGGCGGGAAGCTCGGACAAACGGTAGTAGGGGATGTTCAATACTGGCTTGAAGCCCAGCTTCTGCGCCAGTCTGTACGAGCCCACATTCTCTTGGCGGCAGCCCCACACCGGCTCCAGGCCCTGCTCCAGACAGTAATCGATTAACTTACAGCACACTGAGAAGGCAAAATGCTTCCCCCGGTGACCCGGTGCCGATTCGATTCCAATCTCCAGCTGATCGGTTGTCCGGTAAGCCGAGAAGGCGCTGGAGGCCTGCTCTCCCTCCCACAGTAAAGTGTATCCTTTGCCAGAAGCCAGGAAGTGCTCCGCGTCACGCCAGAAATACCGGGGAATCACCGCACCCGTCTGCTCGCTGAACCCTTCACCGTCCATCTGGACAATCTCCGCATCCTGCCGGAAACATTGCGCCTTCGCACGATAGTAGACCTCCGGATCGAACGTAAAATTCACCCGGGTCTGTATATACATTCTGCGTTTATCCTCCGCATCAAGCCGTGCATTATGCCCAATAAGCATTGCTTCAATCAGCGGGTCCCAGCACCCTGCCGGATCAGCCTGCAGCCATTCTGCTGAATGCCGGTGCCCCGTCTTGTTCGTAATATAGTCAGATAAGCTGCGGTTAAACTCCTCATTGCCGGAATCTCCATAGACCAGCGACATCCCGTATTCATGAGCCACATAGAAGGTACGGGGGGTATGTACAGAATCCACATACACACTGCCTGTCGTCTGCCCACTCAGCACTCCTTCAGCGAACAGGGTGTTGATCTTCACTTCCTTTAGCAGCGGCCGGGCAAGGGCGTAATCCCGGCTATCTAGCTTCAGCATGCTTATCTCCCTCTTTTCTTAGGATCAGTATAAGTATTGAACAACCAGCGGAAATTCCACTCGAAGATATGAGAGCCCTCCCATGTATCAAAAGGCTCCGGGATTCCCTTGGCTATCCAGTGCTCTGCACTTTCACCGCTTCGGGCTGCTGTTGCTGCATACTCCTGAATCTCTGTGAGATAGCGCAGCATTTCAGGGATGCTCTCCCGTCCGGCAACCTCCCCATGACCGGGAATCAGCCATGTGAAATCAATCTCCCTGCCAATACGCTCTACAATAGTTGTCCACGCTTCCGGAAATCCATGAAGCATAGCCGGGTGGAATCTGTTCAGAACCAGATCTCCTGCGATCAGCACCTGAACATCAGCAACGTACACCATAGCATCGCTGAGGGTATGCCCGCCGCCATATGTGAACAGATGCAGCGAACGCGCTGAACCGTGAATATCCAGACTATCCTTGAAGGTCACCGCTGCTGTCACCCTGCGGATTGTAGGCGTGGCCTCCAGCAACGCCTGTTTGTCCGATATTTCATAAGCGAGCGCTTGCTGTTGACGGAAATCCGTAGCAGCATTGCGTATCTCCTTCAGTCCTGTGATCTGCTTCTGCAGTCCTTCCTGCCATTCCTCCAGAGCAGGTGCCGCATGGGTTGTCAGCACCTCACGGGTTAGCTTTGTCGATAGAATGACACTACCAGGAAACTCCTGATTACCGTAATGATGATCCCCGTGATAGTGAGTATTAATTATGTATTTGACCGGCTTCCCTGTCAGCTTCTCGGCCGTTTCCCGCAGAAGCCTGGCTGCTGCCGGCAAATTGAAGGTATCCACTACGACCGTACAATCCCCAAGATCGATGATCGACGCATTGCCTACCGCGCCCCGGCCCGGGATAACAATCGCAGCCCACACTCCTTGCGCTACTTCCTCTACCCTGAACATACAGATCTTCCCATCTATATTTTTCTACTTATTATACCTTACTATGTCATGCATGAAGGAATGAATGTTATAATACACTCAATGTCATGCGAATGACTTGAATCCTGGCTCAACCTGAAAGGAAACGACCTATGATGAATACCATTCCCGAATTGAATTTCACGGCTTCCCCTTACTATAATCCCGGTCTCAAAAATGTAGTCATCCTCGCCACCGGCGGTACCATTGCCGGCAGCGGCGAAGCCCATAAAACCTTGAATTACGAGCCGGGTGCCCTGCCCGTGCAGGATCTGCTGGATAGTGTGCCGCACCTGGAACGGCTGGCGAACTGCGCCGGGGTACAGGTCAGCAATCTGTGCAGCGCCGATATTACCAGCGAACACTGGCTTACACTGGCAACCTACATTAACACGCTTGCTCTCCGGGAGGATGTGCACGGGTTCGTCATCACCCACGGCACTGACACCCTGGATGAGACGTCCTACTTCCTGAACCTGGTGATCAAGACCGACAAGCCGGTCATTATTACCGGATCTATGCGCCCTGCCACCGCAATCAGCGCCGATGGTCCCCTCAATCTGTATCAGTCCGTTGCACTAGCAGCGAATCCCGAGGCTTCCGGCCAGGGCGTGATGGTTGTCTTCGCTGAGGGCATCTATAGCGGGCGGGATGTGCAGAAGGTGAACACCTTCAAGGCCAACGCCTTCGATGAGCGAGATTTCGGCTGCCTGGGATATATGCGGGACAGCCATGCCTTCTTCTATACGCGCACCCTGAAGCGGCATACCACCGCAACCCAGTTCGATGTATCTGTGATCCAGGAGCTGCCGGAAGTGTCCGTAGCTTATTTCCATGTGGATGCCAATCCCGGGATTCTGGATTATCTGGCTACGGTCTCCAAGGGGATTGTCATTGCCGGAGCAGGCGGGGGGATCTACAGCAAGCCTTGGATTGACAAGGTGGGGGAGCTGAAGAACAATAACATCCCGGTAGTCCGCTGCTCGCGGATTTCCAGCGGAATTACACTTAAGGATTCCTACATTGATCTGTCAGCCAATTCTATTCCCTGCAACAGTCTGGTCCCGCAAAAAGCCAGAATCCTGCTCTCCCTCGCGCTGACGCAAACCACCGGCTACGATGAAATTGCCGCAATGTTCAACGAGTACTAAACGCTGCCCGCAGATGGCGGGAACTCAAAGGTGAAAACTGCGCCGCCCTCCGGGCGGTTCCGGGCACTAAGCTCTCCGCCGCAGCGTTCCACAATAGCACGTGCGATGGCGAGTCCCAGCCCGGATTCGCCATTTTTCCCTTTGACGAACCTGTGAAACAGGCTGGGCAGCAGCTCTTCTGCAATGCCCGGACCATCGTCAGCAACCGTTAATATGATCCTTCCCTTGCTTGTAAGCACCTCTACATCAATTCGCTTCTCGGCATAACGGGCCGCATTGGATAATACGTTCAGCAGAGCTTGCAGCAGCTTATCCCGGTCCGCTCTTACCATCCCCCCATGGTCCCCGGAGACTGCCGGATGCAGTGACAGCTTCCTTGCCGCCAGCAACGGATTGACCCGCTCCACCGCCTCGCTCAGCAGCTCCTCCAGATCCGTATCCTCCGCCTGATAAATATCCTCTTCACTGTCCAGCTTCGCCAGAAGAGTCATTTCACTGACCAGATCACGTAAGCGCCCGCTTTCACTCAGAATGATATCCAGTCCTTTACGGACGCCCTCTCCTTCAAATACCCCATCCCTAATGCCCTCCGCATAACCCGATATCGACATCAGCGGAGACTTTAGCTCATGCGAGGCATTCTGGAAAAATTGCTTCTGCACCCGGTTGAACCTGTGCAGCTCACCGGCCATCTCGTATACTGCCCTGGCGACAGAACCGATTTCACCGCCTGCCCGGACCAGATTCACCTCGGCAAACCGGCGGTTTTTCACTTTCCCCAGTTCCTGACGCAGGCTGATCAGCGGATCAATCAGCTTCCGCGTAATGAACAGGCTGAACAGGAGCATTACTGCCGCTCCCGCAGCAAAGACAAGAATCAGCCGTTTCAAGAGCGACTGCTCGATGGCCTTGATTCTGCTGACAGGCGTCAGCAGGGTGAGCTTACCTTGAGGAAGTGTATTGACCTGCACCAGATAACGCGGATCATTGCCATCCCATAAGCTCTGCAGGCTCCCCTGCTCCATAGCTGTGACATCCACCGTTACCCCGGACTGCACGGGCAGAGCCGGGAGATATCCCGAGACCACATTCCCCTGCTGGTCGCTCACGATGGCCTGTACTCCGCTGGAAAGCGTAGGATATGGAGCCGTAAGCGGCTCGCTTTTTCCCAATGTGAATGCCCCTCCTTCTGCGAATGGAGCCCGCTGCAGACTCGCGGTAAGGGAAGCGCCCAGCGTCCTTAATCCCTCTTGCTCCTTGCCAATGAAATGGTCCATCAGTACATAATGGATCATCACTCCCGAGATAGACAGGACCAGCAGCAGAGACAGCCCAAAAGCAACGTTGATCTGATGCACCAGCTTCAGCTTTTTCATCCGCAGGTTTAGCCTTTCCGCTATCCTCTTCATTCCTGCACCTCTCTCATACGGTAGCCGTGACCCCAGACCGATTCCAGCGGCAAGCCGTCCATTTTTTTGCGGATGCGCTTGATCAGATGGTCGACAGCGCGGTCGCTGCCGAAATAATCCTCTCCCCAGACATGGCCCAGCAGCTCTTCGCGCGTAAAGGCCCGGTTCGGACTTCCCGCAAAGACCATCAGCATCAGGAACTCCTTGCTGGTCAGCTCCACTTCCTTTCCCCACCAGAAGGATCTTCTCTCCTCAGGATGCAGCAGCAGACTGCCCAGCTCTATCCCTGTATGCACAGCAGGCACAACAGCCGCAGACTGGGACTGCTGAAGACGTTCCCAACGTTTCAACTGGCGGTTGATCCGGGCTACCAGCTCACGGGGACTGAAGGGCTTGACCAGATAATCGTCGCTGCCAAGCTCCAGACCCAGGATTTTATCCACTTCATTATCCTTGGCAGAGATCATAATAATCGGCACCTCCGCTTCATCGCGAATACGCCTGCACAGCTCATAGCCGTCCATTCCCGGAAGCATAATATCAAGCACCCACATGCCGGGAGGATCATTCCTCCATAAATCCCACGCCTCCTCGGCACTTCCAAGGCCAATCGTCCGGTAATTCTCCTTATGTAAATAAGCTTCCACCAGATTGCGTATATTCTCGTCATCGTCCACAACGGCAATGACCGTTTGATTGATCATCCAGGTAACCTCCGTGATTTGTCTCTTCACCATTATAGCAAGCGGGTGAGCGGTATAGGGCGCTGCCATTGTTTTTCCACATTGCTGACCCTCTCGTGCCACAGAAGCCCGCTATAGTGAGAGCTGTAAGACAAACCACCTGAAGGAGTGTTCGTACATGAATCGACTAATCGTGAAAAGAATGGCTCTATCCACCCTGCTGCTGTCCAGTATCGCCACCCCGGTCTTCGCGGATACGGGAATCGCTTCGCCCACAGTACAGGGACCCACTGCCACCATAAGCACGGCCACTGCATCCACAAATGGCAGTAAGCTGCCCCCCTTGCTTGAACCGCAGGTTCTGGAGCTGGTGAACAGCTATGCACCGGAAACATCCCAGACTTGGCGGGATACGCTCAGCCGCTACCATGATTTGACAAGCACGAAGGCGCTTAGCGTGGATCTGACCACGGCATTGTCCGCCACTCCATGGACAGAAAAAACCGGGATTATGGAGGTGCAATTAGCCACGCCTGGAACGTTGACAGACGCCGAAACGGTTCCGCTTGCCATTGTGCCGGAATACGGGGCAACCGTGGGCCACGTTGAGGCAGTCCTATCTGCCTCAGCAGTTGCAGACCTCAAGCTAGCGGCGTCTGACCATTTGGAATCCGGCAAGCTTGCCAATGCGGTAACCATACATGTGGCGTATATCGACGGCTTATTCAAAGAGCAGGCTGCTCTGGCAGAGGCTGCACAAGCCACAGATGCAGCAGCAATTAAGCAGGCACTGTCTGCACTGCTGAGACAATATAAGGATCTTAACCACAAGCTGGAAGAAGCGAAATAAACCACGCGGACCCTGTATTCCATTAGAAAAGCAGGCCAAGGAATCTTGATATGATCCCCCTATAGTAGACAGAAAAAAGCAAGCCGATTATTCTGTCTACTATGGAGGGGATTTTTTATGGGTGAAATGAGGAAAACGTACGATGAGAAGTTTAAGAAAAAGACAGTAGACCTCTACCTCAAAAAGGGGTTGGGATATAAAAGTGTAGCACTTGAAATGGGGATTAACGATTCCTTGGTTCGCCGATGGGTGAAGCACTTTAAGGTAGAGGGATTAAAGGGTCTTGAAGAAAAAAGAGGGAAGGCGAAAGGACCCGGAATGGGCAGACCCCGAACACGTCCCGAAGATCCAGAGACCAAGATCAAGCGCCTTGAGGCGGAAAATGAAATGCTAAAAAAGCTCTTACAGATGTGAAAGGAGGAATGGACGCTGTCCCAAGCAGCAAAAAGTTTACAGTGATTAAGGAAATGCTTCATAAGAAATACAACCTTACCCTGCTGTGCAACCTGGCTGGGGTATCTAGGAGTGGCTTTTACAAGTGGTTGAATCGACAAACGTTCGTTTCACTGAAGCAACGCGAAGACGAAGCCTTGAAGCTTAAAATCGTCGAATGCTTTGAGAAGCTAAAAGGTATTTATGGATACCGCAGGGTGAAGGTTTGGCTAAAGCGTACCTACGCCATCCACGTGAATCACAAGCGTGTACAGCGACTCATGGGCGAACTAGGACTTCAAGCAGTCATTCGGAGGAAAAGGCCTTATTACGGCAAGAAAGAGGCTTACGTCATCTCTGACAACCATCTGAATAGAGAGTGTACAGCAGACCAGCCGAACCAAAAGTGGGTTACGGATATCACTTATCTAATCTTCAACGGGCAAAGGCTGTATTTGTCTGCGATTAAAGATCTGTTTAACAATGAAATTGTAGCGTACCAGATTAGCCCTAAGAATGATTTAAAACTGGTATTTGATACGGTCAAAAAGGCGAGAAAACGGCGTGATACTGAAGGGGTTCTTTTGCACAGCGACCAAGGATTTCAGTATACTAGCCGCCAATACAGCAGCCTACTGAAGCGATACGGTATAAAGGCCAGTATGTCCCGAAAGGGAAACTGCTGGGACAATGCCTGTATGGAGAACTTCTTTGGTCATTTTAAAGCCGAGTGTTTCTACCTCCACTCCTTCCACTCTGCTAAGCAGGTGAAGCATGCTGTGCAGCAATACATCCATTTTTACAACCATGCACGTTTCCAAACGAAGCTAAACAACCTGAGTCCTCATGAATACCGAACTCAGGCTGCTTAAATATTGCTTTTTTATTACTGTCTACTTGACAGGGGTCACTTCATCTCTCCCTGGCCTGCTTTTTCTTTTTAGATCATTAATATAACGTAGCCGCCGCCTAACGGCGAGGATACATCGGATAAGGGTAGAATGCCGCCGCAGGCTGTTGGGCAACGTAGGCGGGCATGCTTTTGGCGGACGGACCCATATTCATTCCCCCGGCAGAGCCTGCAACAGCACAGCCCGGAGGGGGTCCAAGAATAATCGATTCCTTCAGCGGAGCCACGGCCATTGCGTACTCCTCTTCATTAATACAATAGGCGCGCTGGATGACCTCTTTGGGAACGGCCCGCAGGAAGTCTGAACCATACACAATATCCGGTGTCGGCGCATCGAAGATCGCCAGGAAATGGGCTTGTTCGCTCTCGGCCAGAATCCAGTGGAACCAGCCCTTCGGGAAGACAGCAATTTGTCCGGCCTTCAGATGATAGGTCATCAGCTTCTGGGTGAACGGATCGAACACGGAGGCAATTAGCTCCCCGCTAATCACGAAGATCATCTCCGTCACGTTCGTGTGCCAGTGCGGCTGGACGATGAAGCCTCTGCTCATATGGGCATTGAAGAACCCGTTGCGTATCGCGGGAAGCTGTTCGCCAAAAAGCTGTGTAATATAATTGTTCGCATCCCGCTTATAATTAAGCACCTGGTTAGAATCGGCGGCAAGCTTCAGGTCCGGTGCCTGCAATACTGGATCTAGCATGATTAGTTCCTCCTCAGACTGGATTGTTGCCTTAAGTAACACTGGGCATTCGTCCAGATACTGTATGCAGGGGAGGAACTCTTTGACACTAGAGACAGGTGCGGACTAGATCAGACGAGCGATACTCTCAATCTCCACGGCGGAAGCTGCGAGCTGCTGCATCGAGGCGGTAATCTCCTCTGTGGCTGCGGCCTGACGTTCGCTTTGTGCCAGACAATCCGTAAGCACGGCATCCATCTGGTTAATCTTCTGCTTGATCATCTGTAGAATACCGGCAATATCCTTCGCCGATGAAGCACTGGACACTGACATTTTGCGGATCTCTTGGGCCACGATACCGAAGCCCCGTCCATGCTCAGCGGCATGTGCCGCTTCAATCGCTGCATTGAGCCCCAGCAGGTTGGAATTCTCCGCCACCTTGCGGATGAAATCCAGAATCTCGTCGGTCTGCTGCAGATCCTCTACCACCTTCTGGCCCAGCTCCTTCAGATCCCGGGCGGTATTCGCCAGATCCGAGGCCGTGCCCGCAATCTCTACCGATGTCGAGCTGATCTCGTCGGAGGTCACCGCCAGCGCATTCGCTGCATCGCTGAGCGTTACCTGATTGCTGAGGCTGATTCCGATCGTGAACACCCCTGTCACCACCCCGTTCCGGTCCCGGATAGGCATGGATGACGATTTAAAAGGAATTCCGTAGATCTCTCTTGGAATCGTAGTGCTGACTTCCTCCCCGCTCTCCAGAGCAGCCCGGATTCCTCCGCTGGGCGGTACCGGAGAACCTAGTTCAATCTTGGCTTTCAATTCCTTCCCTTGCAGATAATATATGAACTTGTCCCGATCTGCCAAAGCAAACATTACATCCAGCGGGAACAGCCGCTGCACCAGGGGCAAAGATACTTCAAGCGCCTTCCGCAGCTGGTCCAATTCTGATTCTTGTCCTGATTCCTGTTCGGATTCGTGTTCGGTATTCATTGCTTCAACAGCTCCCTAATCATATTTATTTATGTACATCTCTTATCGCTCTAATCCTATCGCTCGAACAATGTAACACAGTTGCGGCCTTCAGCCTTGGACTGGTACAGTGCATCGTCACCCAGCTTGTAGATATCCTCCTCGCGAAGACCATCCACAAGTACGGCGGCTACGCCAATAGAGACGGTAATTCTTCCGTATTCCGGACTTAGATCATGCTGTATCCCCAGCTCCGCAATGCTTCGTCTGATCAATTCAGCGAACATGCGGGACTCTGGCGGAGTCAGTCCGGCGGCCACAATCCCGAATTCCTCCCCGCCCAGCCGGAACGCGGTTCCATCCGCCTGTTCAGCCAGTTCCTTTAGAACCCCGCCTATTCTGCGCAGTACCGTATCGCCTTCATAATGCCCGTAGGTATCATTGAATTTTTTGAAATAATCAATATCCAGCATCAGGTAGGTTAAATACCGTTTGCCGGCAGCAGCCTTATCCACCTCATCCAGGAACAGTTTATTGAAGTATCTGCGGTTGTACAGCCCGGTTAATTCATCGGTGATGGAGATCCGTTCAATCAGACTGATATACTTGCTCAGCTCTCCGTTGTTGAATTCCAGCTCCTTCGTCCGCTCGGCCACCAGTTCCTCCAGATGCTCCTTATGGCGACGCAGCTCCTCCTCCGCCTTCTTACGCTCAGTGATATCCTTGATCGTTCCCTGAATCGCCGGTTTATCCTGATACATGATTCTGACGACCTTATGAATGGCGATGACTTCAAGGGACTTATCCTTATGCAAAAGCCTTGTCTCGTACTCTTCCGGTGCCTGCTTGCCCTCGACTCGTCTGGCATAATAATGCATCACCTTCTCCCGCTCCGGGGGGGTAATGAAATTCCCGAAGGGCTGCTCCAGCATCTCGCCCGGCTGATAGCCGAGCATCTGCTCCAGAGCCTCATTAACATAGACACAGCGCATATCCTGGACCACGAACACCCCGTCCTGCAGGTTGTTGACCAGTTGGCGGTACTTCTCCTCAGAGCGCTCAAGCTCATTATACAGACTGGCATTCTCAAGCGAGAAAACCATCTCTCTGGACAGCAGATTGATAATCTTCATCCGTTCCTCGGTGAATACGCCGGTCACCAGATTATTCTCCAGATAGATGATGGCAATCGTCTTATTCTGGTTAATCAGCGGCATGCAGACCATCGATTTCGGCTGCTGCCTTACAATATAAGGATCATTCACGAACGGAGTCTCGGAATACGCATCATTGTAGATCAGGCTCTCCCGGCTCTCCTCCACCGCTCTGATGATCGCGGCAGGCAGATTGTCCAGCTGATGCGGCTCATGAATCGCCACGGAGATCCGGTCTGTGTCCGCTTTATATTCCCCTTCGACCAGAAGATTGGCCTTAGAGGTCATCAGGATGCAGCCCCGCTGCGCCCCGGCATTCTTGATCACGATCTGCATCAGCGCTTCCAGCAGGTGGTTCAGCTCAATCTCTTTGGAGATGGCCTGCGAAGCCAGAATGATGGAATTGAGATCGATGCTCGCCGTATAGTCCGTCACCGTCCTGCCATGCATGAACTCCTTGGTGTTGATTTTCTGAACCAGGGCAGGGTAACGCTCCTTGATGAACGCGATCTTCTCCTTGGCGCCCCAGACCGAATAATAATATTCGGATTGCCTGAGCAGATAGGCGGCGAACTCATTGAAGCCTTTGTCCATATAGTACCGGGCCGCCAGCTCGTTGCAGAGTGCCTTATAGCGGATGAAGCTGCCCTGCTCGCTGGCCTCAATCGCCAGATCATAATAATAGCCTGCGCGGGTGTTGTTCCCGGAGATCCGGGCCCATTCGGCCCTCATCAGATATTCATGCTGGCGGAAGGTTCCCGGTGCATTGCTGGCCCATTTGCGTACCCGGCCGAGCTCCTTGCGCATTTTGGATCTGGCCTTCCGCTTGCCGCCTACCCCCAAACTTTTGTAAGCATAAGCCAGATTCAGGAACGTGTACAATACGAACTCCTCCATAAAAGCCGATCCGGCCAGCGTCCCGATAATCGGATATGCCCGCTCAATGTACTCTAGTGCTTCATCATGCTTTTCGTAGAGAAACAGCAGCTTCATTTTGTAAATATAGTAGATGGCAATTCCCGAGTAATACCTTGCTTCCTGCAATTCGTGCAGATAAACCTCTTCACTAAAGGCTTCATTATTGAATGAGGTACGCTCCGGCAGCTCTCCGGCAAGGCTGAGATAATACTGGCGGGCCAGCTGTGCGGTGGCAAGCGACTCCTTATATTTCGTATTCTCGATCATAGAGATCGTACGGGCACTTTCCTGAAGCAACGCCGGGACATCCATCGACGGATTCCAGAGATTCACATAGAAGGCAGAATGGGCGAGATAGAGCAGATCCCCTGTCCGCAGACTGGCTTCAATCGAGGTACCGAACCAGTCCTGGAGCGTATCCCAGGGCTCGGTCCAGGCGTGACTGAACAGTGTATACAGAACATGCGCCGCGCCTTTCCACTGCAAATCATTGAATTTGTCGTTAATTCTAATCCCGAGACGTCCATAAGCGAAGGCCCCCCGGGTATCCCCGAAGCCGGACAAGAGCATAGCATAGCCGATAAAAGCAAGCGCCGACTCCGGCGAGTTGCCGTATTTCAGCGTCAGCCCCACCTTCTTCAGCACCACCAGCCCGAACAGCGAGGTCTCCCCCGAGATAAACGCCGGCGGTATAAAGTTAACCAGCAGCCGCATGACCAGCTTCATCTCCGGGTCCTGCATCTCCGGCAGTGCAAAAATCGACTCCGGCGTTCTCCCGCGCAGCGCGTTCTTAACGACCAGCAGTTCCTTAAGGACTGCGGCCATCCCTGCCTTCGCCGGAATCTTGATGCCGAGCGCCTTCAGCCCCCGTCTCCCCGAAGCAATCGACTCGGGCATCATCCCCAGGTACATATAATGATTGGTCTGCATCTCATAGATTTCCGCAATAGCCATCCGCTCCGTAGTCTGCTCCAGCAGCAGACGGCAAGCCTGGTCCCCCTGGTCGATATGATGAGTGAGATAGCTGCATTCCGCATACAGCCTGTAGATCTCCGCTGCCTGCCCCGGATCTGTGCTCCAGATCTGCTCCGGGAGCAACTCCATTGCCGCTTCCAGCAGCATGAAGGCCGAATCATACCCGTATCCTGCTTTGGCCTTATAGGCTGCCCGCAGATTCAGAGCGACGATCTCACGCGCCTCAGCGCTATCGGTGATTAACTTCAGTCCTTGATTGATGTGGGTGGCGATATCGACCAGCTTGTCCTCCACTTCCTCCTCTGCCAGATTCCGCAGCAGGAGCCGGCCGATACTAAGATGAAGCCTCTTCCCCCGTTCAGGATCAAGCAGCTGATAGAAGGCCTGCTGAATCCGGTCATGGGCGAATTTCAGCCGGATGCCCATCTGGGCAGCCTCGCGGCCGGATTCGGCAAGTGTAGCCGAGAATATGGCGTACTTATGGTCGGCAGGGACGATATATTCTTCCTGGACCGCCCGGGTAATCGCAGCAGCAATTACCTCCGGCGCTACTTCTCCGATCAGCGTCAGCATCCCGTAATCAAACACACTGCCGGCCGCCGAGCTTAGCATCAGGATATGGCGGACCTCCTCCGGCAGATGCTGCAGCTGTCCAACCAACAAATCCACCACACTGTCATGGACCGGCAGCGCCTCCAGCTCCTCCAGACTCCAGCTCCATTCCCCGTTCCGTTTATCGAAATAGATAATCCCGCGCCGGTGAAGATCCTTCAGCATTTCCGTCAGGAAAAAGGAATTCCCCTTGGACCGCTTATATAACCGTCCGGTAATTCCTTCAACGCGTTCCATGCTGCTGTATAGCGTATCTGCCACAAGGCTTTGTACATCTGTCTCTTGCAGCGGCTGAAGCTGAATACGTCCAACCTCACGGTTCTTGCCGATCTTGGCCATCGCGGCGAACAAGGGATGACCTTCATGGATCTCATTCTGCCGGAAGGAGCAGATCACAAGCATCCGCTGCAGATGATTATCCAGCACCAGCTTCTCCACCAGCTGCAGGCTGGAATAATCCGCCCACTGGACATCATCCAGGAAGAGGACCAGCGGCCGGTCCGGATGCGTCACCCCCTGCACGAACTTGGCAAAGGTCAGGAAGAACCGGTTCGTCTCCTCGGCCGGACTCAGCAGCTCCGGCTCCGGCTGGGCCCCTATCCAGTTGGCAAGCTCAGGGATCAAGCCCGTAATCACACCGCCATTCCCGCCAAGCAGCCGGGTCAGCGAACGGGTGATCTCACGCTTATACTCCTCATCGGGGCTCTCCATGAGCTGGCTGACCAGCCTGCGGAAGGCCTGGATGAGCGCACTGTACGGAATGTTCTTATTGTACTGGTCGAACTTCCCTTCCGCGAAGAGCCCCTTCTCCCTGCTGATCGTCCGGTGCAGCTCATGGACCAGAGCAGTCTTACCTGCACCTGCATCACCAGAGACCAGCATGAGCTGGGAATTCGAATTAATGCTGCTGCGGAAGGCCGCCTCCAGGCAGGACAGCTCCTGCTGTCTGCCGACAATCTTTTGCGGAATGCGGAAGGTGTTCAGCAGATCCTCCGTTCCAATCTCGAAATCCTTCTGCCCGGCCAGGCATTTCTTCAGATCGGCCTTGATGCCGTGAGCGCTGCGGTACCGGTCCTCCGACGACTTCTCCATCAGCTTCATAATGACCGCCGACAAGCCCCTGCTGACCCTGCCTCCGGTTGCATTGTAAGGAGAGACGGCTTCCTTCGCAATGATGGAATAGATCTGCTCCAGCATCTCGGACGATGGATACGGCATAAGGCCGGTCATCATCTCATACAGGACCACACCCAGTGAATAGTAGTCACTCCGGTAATCAATATTGCGGTTCATCCGGCCGGTCTGTTCTGGTGAGATGTACAACAGACTGCCCTCCAGCACGCCGCTGTTCTGGAAATCCCGTCTCTCCTTGGACAGCTTCACTGCAAGGTCGAAATCAATCACCTGGACAATATCCCGCTCCCGGTTCCAGATGATATTCGACGGCTTGATATCCTTATGAATCACATTCTGCTCATGAATGGAGCCCAGAATATCCACAACCTTGACCGCCAGCTTCAGCATGGCCTCCTCCCCCGGCTGCTCTTCCTCCAGAATCTGCTTCAGCGAACGCCCGAATATATCCTCAAGGACCATGACGTACAGGCCGTTCTGCTCTTCGAGCCTCAGGGGACGGATAACCCCTTCTGTACTGGTGCTAAGCTCAGTGAGCAGCTTATATTCCTGCTTGAAGCGCATCACCGCTTCCGTTCCGGCAAACTCCGATTTTAACACCTTGAGAATGACCGTTTCTGCAGAGGAAGCCTCAGTGCACCGGTATACGGCTTTTATAGGATTATCTGAAATGGTCTCCAGAACCTGATAATGGTCATTAGCAATCATTGTACTCCACCTTTAGCCTTGTTCTCCCGTAACTTCAATATCGGCATCGAATTTAAATACATAGGCAGCGATCAGCCAGATAATCCAGCAATTCAGCCCAAAGAACAGATAACCGAAATAGCCCAGAACCGGCATCTCGGAGAAAATATGAAATTTGTCCAGATAAGGCACCGAGTATTTCCAGTAATTCGGATTGGTAGGGGCATCGTCATGGAACCACTCACTGCCAAAGTTCCAGAACTCCCAGAAGAAGCCGTTGAACAAAGTAGCCAGTCCCACCAGAATGACCTTGGACCAGTCTCCGTTCTTCACCGGGGTGAAGGGAGTCCAGTAACCGGCAAGCGCCATCGCTGCGGACAGCATCGGAACCAGCGCAACCCACAGCACCCAGAACAGCAGGTACGGATAATAGCCCATGCCGAAGGCCAGGATCAGCCCGAGAATATAGTAGATGATCAGCCACATGCGTGATACGTTCAGCTTAGGCCCATGACTATAACGGTTGCGGAACAGACGGAAGGTCTTGAGGAGTAAGTACCATTCGAAGATGGCCGGAAGAACGGTGGTGTAGGATAAAGAGAACCAGAACACATTGCCGAAGTTAGAGAATACTTCATTATTAGGGTAATACCAATTCTCCAGCACGAAGAAATTCAGGTATTCAAAAGCAAACCAGCTGAAGCAGGACACTACCGCGAGCAGCTGCATTACATGGGGCTTGCGCGAGATGATTGAGGCTCCGCGATTTCTCCGGTAGACCAGCCCGTCCAGAATCAGAATAAAGGACCACCAGAGGGGAACAAATGTGTAATGCTCCAGTGAGATAAAGAGCTTCACCCGGGCCCACATCAGGAACCAGCTAAGCGCAAGCACCGGCAGGCTCCACCAGAACCAGATAGGGAAAGGGGTGGCCGCCCCCGCCTTCCGGGGTGCCTCTTCCGTCTTCTTGAAGCCGAACCAGCGGGGGAATACCAGGACCAGTGTGATGATCAGAGCCACAACACAGGCGAGTGAGAAATACAGCAGGCTGAACCCGGGGTCAGCTTCGACCTTCTGAGCAGGGAAATCCCCATAACCGGGCGGCATCCCTTTCCATTTCGCCAGACTTCCGAGTAACGGGAGCAGAAAGATAAGTCCGAAGGTAACGATCAAGAATACTGTCTTTTTCCATGTTTTCATTGCGCAAAACCCCGCTTATGTATGTAGTTGAAAGTCGAATTTTGTTGATAATCGCTAATATTCGATAACACTCCAGTTTATTCCTGCTGGCCGCACACAAAAAAATGCCCCACCGTCCACTTCCATGACGTATGGAGCATCTGTGCGGGGCAACAGAACCCATTATCCCTTCAAATCCAGCTTCATGCTCAGTGAGCGTATCCCGTGCTCTTCTTCCTCTTCACCAAGTGATATGAATCCCTGGGAGGCATAGAAGCCAATAGAATTCGGAGAAGAGTTCACCGTGATCTGCGTGCTCCCTCCCCGTCTCATCCGGTCAACCGCATGCCGCAGCAAGGTCTTGCCGATTCCGGTTCCCTTATAAGCATTTTTAACGAACAGGAGAGAAATATGCTGATGATTGCGCAGTTCTATGATTCCTGTAACCTCTTGCCCGCTAAGCGCGATGTAGATCTCATGATCCTCCTGCATCCGCCTGACAATGGCGGCAAGCTCAATGTACCTGTAGAATTCAATAACACCCTGCGCCGAATAATTGGCGGCAATATGTATATCAAACGCCTCCCGGATCAAGGGAGTGATCAGCTTCTCCTCACCCGGCAGCAACTGTCTGATCACTGTCATACGGCATTTCTCCTTTAGTGTGACTGGCCAGCGACAACTCTATAATAATAGCATAATTCAGGGAAATTTGCCCATTAATAGTTGCAGGTGTACACTGGATTCCGGCGAATTCTATATTCTTATGATGAATTAATATTTATATGCGGGGTGTATCGATGCAGCGATTTATGATAGGTCAATATGGAGGATTTGATTACAGTAAGTTCCACAAGGATTTCAAAGCTGAATTCTATGGTATAGAGGCTTGTTCTTTCCCCTCCGATGAAGATTGTCAGACGCTGATTGAAGCAGCACAGAAGCACAGATTCCATACAGGGGTCCATTATCCGCTCCGGGCCAATCCTGCCAGACTAAGAGATGCCCTATTTCTCTCACCGGATGATTACGAGCGTTCTGAAGCATTCCAGCAGATCCAGGAAGAGCTGGATTATATGGTGAGGCTACAACCCGATTACGTATTATTTCATTATCCGAAGCCAGTCATCTTAGATTCACGGGTGGACTGGAGTACTTGGCGATTTGCTGACCGGAGGGAATATATCCATGAGGTTGACCTTTCTCTAAATGAACTGATACAGCACAGTAAATATCTCTTTGAATGGCTTAGCCGGAAGGGCCGGGAGTACCGGTTCCAACCTATTTTGGAGTTCGACGGACTGAACAGTTACGTTTACCAGCATGATTTTCTGGAACAGCTCTTGCTTGCCTATCCGGATATTAAGCTATGTCTGGATACCGGCCGATTGTATCAGCAGGATAAGCTTGACCCTAATTTCGATGCCCGTGCCCTTCTGAGAAAATACACCAAGTATGCGGCATTGATCCATCTGTCGAATGTTCAGATTAACGAAACCATCCAGCACGGCCATTATCCGGTCCTGCCGGAGTTAAGCACCGGGGAGGGCTGGGCCCCGATCGAAGACTATCTGAGCATCATCCGTGCGGAGAACAGCGAAGTGAAAATCATGTTCGAGCATCGCTCAGACCTCATCTCCGCGCAGGATCTGAACCGGTGTTATGCTTGGGTAGATCATATCCTCAACGGAGTCCCCGAGAATCCACCGGCTTCACCAGCACGATGAAGGCACAGCCCGCCCCGAATATTTGTGAATGTGCAGGCACATGATACAATGTGACCGTAATGTGGTGTTTGTCCCATAATTAACTTTAGAGGAGTGACAGCTGTGGCAATCAATGTGTACCTGAATTTCAATGGCAATACCCGAGAGGCTGTAGAATATTACGCTGAAGTGTTCGGGACCGAACCTCCGCATATCATGACCTTCGGCGAGGCTCCGCCAGATCCGTCCCATCCTGTACCGGAAGAAGCCAAACACCTCGTCATGCACGCCAATCTGATGATTGCCGGCAGCCCGGTCATGTTCTCTGACGTATTCCCCGGCATGCCGTTCACGGAAGGGAATAATATCAGCCTAACGGTGACAGATACCGATGAAGAGAAGATTCGTCTCTGGTTCAACAAGCTGAAGGAAGGCGGAACTGTTCACATGGAGCTGCAGGAGACCTTCTGGAGCAAGGCCTACGGGAACCTGAAGGATAAATTCGGCATCCAATGGCAGCTCAGCCACGACAACGGCCAGAACGGCTAACTCCCTTAGGTAGTTTCCTATTCACAAAAGGGCTTAGGATATGACGCTTCTTCCCTTGGGAGGACGGCATATCCTTTTTTATATGTCCTCGTAACCGCAACATCTCAAAGTTGTAACCTGATTTTTAATGCGCTTACATCCTGTTCTATGTTTTAATTGTAATAACGTTATGTACTTCATCCTACTGTAAAGGAGACTAACCTATGGAAATATCCTCATTTTTGCTGCCCAAGGATCAGGTTGCGTACATCACCTCCTCGATCTCCATGCGGGAAGCGCTGGAACAGCTGGAGAATCATTATTATTCGGCCATTCCGATTATTGACGATGCCGGTAAATATGTTGGGACCTTGTCGGAGGGCGATCTGCTATGGAAGCTGAAGAATACCGACGGTCTGAGCTTCGCGAATATAAACGAGGTGACCGTCGGCACCATTCAACGTCATGTGCATAACGAGAGCGTCGAAATCCACGCGCAGATGGAGGATATGCTGACCCTGGCAGCAGACCAGAACTTCGTTCCGGTAGTGGACGACAGCGGAATCTTCCTCGGTATCATCCGCCGTAAGGATATCATCGAGTATTACACACGCAATATTACCGATTAGCAGCATGCGCCACATTGCAGGATCAAGTGATTCAACCGGAAGCAACGGCAAAGGCAGGACCATCCTGTGAAGGGCGGCCCTGCCTTTGTTCAAGTTAACAGGTCTAAATGATTTCAAACACATTGGTCAGGCGGGTCAGCTCAAAAATCTTCCGCACATTGTCATTGAGCCCCGTCAGCCTTATGGTGCCTCCAGCCTCTACGCATTTCTTGTAGGAGCTGACAATCACTCCAAGACCCGTACTGTCAATGAAACGGCAGGTCCCGAAATCAAGCAGGAAGCTTGAATGTCCCCCAAGAATATAACCCCGTACTGCCTCCCTGAACTGACCGGCTTCTTCAACCGAGAACAGCTCCGGCATCTCAATGATCATCTCGCTCAAGCTACTCACCCCTGATTTTAAATTTCTCTACAAGAATCTCCAGCTCATTAGCCATGGCACTGATCTCCTGAGCGGAGGCCGCAAAATTATTGACCGTTGCTGCCTGCTCTTCTGTAGCGCTGGATACATTCTCTGTGTTTGCTGCCGCGAGTTCCGAGATCGTTCCCATGGAATCAATCAGCTTGATGATCTGGTCAGAGGTAGCTACTTCATCTCTGGTAATATCCAGAATCTCCTGCACATTGTCCGTGATCATCTCAACAGATTGTATGATATGGACGAAGGCCCGGTCCGTCTCATTCACGATGCTTACGCCGCTCTCTACTGCTCCGGCCGCACCTCTCATCGAATCTACGGCCTCGGTGATCCGCGAGATCATCTCGTTGACCAGATCCGTAATCTCACCGGCATTGGTGTGGGTCTCATCCGACAGCTTCCGGACTTCACCGGCCACCACACTGAAGCCCCGGCCGTGCTCTCCTGCTCTCGCGGCTTCAATTGCCGCATTCAGAGCCAGCAGATTCGTCTGCTCGGCAATCTTGTTGATGGTACCGGTAATTGCGGATACCTGCTCCGACAACCCGCTGACCGTATACAATAATGCTTCGGTCTCTTTGGTGCTGCTGTGAATGGTATTCATTGCTTCTACGGTATGAATGACTCTGGCTCTGCCTTCCTGTGCCGCCTGATGGGTAGTCTCCGCATTGCCGGAGGTAGCCGACGCCTTGCTCTGCGCCAGCTGCACCAGACTGGAGAGCTGAACGAGCACCTGGGAAGCATTGATGACCGACTGGTTGTTGTTCTCTGCGCCGGATGCAATCTCCTGGGTACTGGAGCTGATTTCCTGAATAGAGGCGCTGATCTCCTCTGAAGATGCCGCCATCTCCTCGGACATGGAGGTGAGGGACAGGGAACCCGCTCTCACTTTCTCAATAATTGCCTCCTGTTTGTCAATCATGGTGTTGAACGATTCACTCAGCAATTGGAGCTCATCCCCGGTTTGAATGGACGTATGAACGGTCAGGTCGCCGTCACCTGCCAGACCCATCGCCCGCTCCAGCTTCCGGATCGGATTCACAATATTCCGGGTGGTGAAGAAATACGCTGCCGCCATAGCTACGGCAATACAGACCAGGATGAGGATCAGCGTAGTGTTACGGATTTCGGCTGCCGGAGCCATGTATTCCTCCACATTTGCCGTTGTGGCTACAACCCAATGGCCTGCGGGCTGAAAAGAAACATATTTATGTACGCCTTCATAGGTGTAGAAGCCATGCGCGGTGTCTCCCGCCTTCATCCGCTGGACCAGCGCATTCAATTCAGCATTGCTGCTGCTGTCCAGCTTCTCCTTCAGGACCTTGTCCTGCTCCGGATGCGAGACGATGAGGCCGGTACGGTCAAGCATATATCCGTATCCATGCTCTCCTATCTTCACCCCGGTAACTGGCGCAGCGATGTTCTCAAACAAGGCGGTTCCGATCAGCACGCCGGTAATCTGATCCTTCACCCGCAGCGGTCTGGCGATCGCTACAATGTACTGATTCGTCTCCCGTGACAGGATAACCTCACTGACTGTGTCCTTGCCCTGCAGCGCTTCCTGGAAGTAGGGACGGTCCTTCACATCTGACCCCTGCTCCCCGGAGCTGCTGGTCATCAGCACCCTGCCGTTTGTATCTGCGATAATCAGCGATTCCAATAGCTTGGTGTTGTCTTTCTGCACACCGGAAATATACTGAAGCGCTGTGCTTTTGAGGGAGGCTACAGACGGATTCCCGGCAAAATCGGCCAATACGCTGTTCATGCTGGCGATCCCCAGATTCGTGCCAACCGCTTCAAGCTCAGCATCCACCGCCTTCGCAGAAGAAGCCGTGGTCCCTCTTAATTCCTCTTCAATCGTCTTCTGCAAGGCACCGGATGCCAGCTGATAGGACACATAGCCGGATATGCCCAGCGGGATACTGATAATCAGAAACAACAGGATGCTCATTTTAACTTTTAAACTTAATTTCACAGAACTCTCCCCTTCTTGACTCTATAAGGAACAGATACTCTTGCTGATGTACATCGTATGATGTATCATCTCAGCACTGTCCGAGAAGCAGCGGATCAGATACAAGCCCCGGCCCCCTTCTTCCAGCAATTCATCACACCCGACAGCCTCCGGGAACACCACCTTGCCGTCCCCGGCCCCCGAATCCTCAATCTGCAGCTTAAGCAGCTGATCCATAAGCAGATATCGGATGGTAATCGGCTTGCTGCAATCGCTGAGGTTCCCGTGATAATAGGCATTGGTCACCGCTTCGATCAGAATCAGGCGGATATCAAAAGCATAGGCTTCGAGGTCAAGCTCCCGAATAATTCCGTCAATGATTATCTGATGATGCTCCAGACCGTGAAGCATCACTTCCTTATGAATAGCTTCCATGGCCCACTCCTTAACAATTCTGAAATCTTCGCTCTGCTGATGTTCCCGCTGACACTCTGCACTCTCTGCCTTCTCTTCCCTGGTCTTACAGCAGCAGCGCTCCCCGGCCGTCACTTGATATTCAGGCTGAGCCAGGTGCAGTCGTCCTGCAGAGCAGCCCCGGCAAACTTCTCCAGAAGATAACTGTGCTCCCGCCCGAGCTCTTCTGGGCTGAACAGCAGCTCCATTCCGTCACTATAGAAGCAAAAGCGGTCTCCGGACTCGAACGGAAGGATCTCCTCCTCAAACTCACTGCTCTCAAACATGCCGAGCGGTGCCCCCTTAACGGTGACTCTCTCCATGCCCCCGCCCCGGGGGACATAGAGAAATTCATTAATCCCGGCTCCGGCAGCCTTCAGCCGTCCTGTCTTGAAGTCGAGCAGGAAGCAGCAGCCGGCGACATAATCCTCACCCAGATGCTGCAGCGCTTTGGAATTCAGATCGTTCAGCACCTGCAAGGGGTCCTGTGAACAGGACAGGCTGTCCATGAACAGTACCCGCAGGGCCGAGATATTCAGCGCGGCCGTAATCCCCTTCCCCGTCACGTCGCCGATGAAGCCGATGACCTGCTCTTCATTAACTTTATGGAAGATGAAGAAATCACCGCTTAAGGTTCTGGCCGGAATGTAGAGCTTCTCCAGAACCGCCTTGCTGGAGAGCGGAAAGGATACCGCATGCCGGTGCTCTTGAAGCCGGACCGCCCGCTCCATCTCCCTCTTGCTCTCGGTGATATCCCTGAACACCAGCTGCAGCGCCTTGGCCTCCTCATAAATAACCGGCACGCCCGAAATTTCAAGGTCAAAGATGCGGTTGTCCTGCTGCCTGATCAGCCGCTGCTCAATACGGAAGCGTTCCTTCAGGAGGCCTGTTGTCTTCAGCTTGTTATGCTCCGCACTCTGGAAGTACACTTCCTCGAAGAAATCCTCGATCCTTCGGCCGATCAGCTCCTGCTTCGGATTGCCGAACATCCTCTCAGTCTGCTTGTTGGCGAACAGGATCGTGCCCCCGCTGTAGACCAGGATGGGCTCGGGGCAGAGCTCGACCAGATCCCTGTACCGCTCCTCGCTTTCTCTGAGCCGCTGCTCCGAGCGGACCCGTTCGCTGATATCATGAATTACGGTGTACACGCAATTCTTGCCCAGCATCGTCATCATGCCGGTATGAACCTCCACATCGATGGGCTCCCCGCCGGCCAGGATATGGCGGTCGATGAACACACGGTTCTTCCCGTCCATCTCTTCAGGCAGCGCCTTATCCACAAACTCCTGAACCCCCGAAGTCCGGTCAGCGGCCAGATCACAGATCCGGAGTTGCCTGAATTGCCGGATGCTGTAGCCGTAGAACTCACAGGCTGCCCGGTTCGCATCAGTAATTCCGCCACTCTCCGGGTCCACCAGCAACGTAATGAGATGATTGTTCTCATAGATGCAGCCATAATGCTCCATACACTGCGCCGGACTCGGGGAGCGATGCAGATTCTTACACGGTTTATCGGTTGCCATTACACAAGCCTCTATTCTATTCAGCATTAAAGTCTACCCATTATATGCAATAAAAAAGAGTCAAGCCGTGAATTCCGACACAGTTAGACAGAAAAACCCGGTCTGCGGCATGAAAACATGACCACAGTCCGGGTTAATCTTACAATCTGCATGAAGTTATCAGGCTGAAGCTTAGCCTTACAGCTCTGTCAGAATAATGGTCCCCTGCGGGGTGACCGCCAGCGTATGCTCATACTGGGCCGACAGCCCCCCGTCAATGGTGCGCGCAGTCCATCCGTCTGCATCCACCTTGGTCCGGTAGCTGCCGGTATTGAGCATGGGCTCAATGGTGAACACCATGCCTTCCTTAATCCGCGGACCTTTGCCGGCCGGGCCGTAATGAGGCACTTCAGGTGCTTCGTGCATCTCGGAGCCAATCCCATGGCCGATGAAATCCCGGACTACGGAATAGCCGTTAGATTCGGCATAGACCTGGATAGCATGTGCTACGTCGCCTATGCGGTTGCCGGCTACAGCCTGCTCGATACCTTTGAACAGCGATTCCTTGGTCGTCGCCAGCAGCTTCTCCGCCTGCTCACTAATCGTACCCACTCCGTAGGACCAGGCCGAATCCGCCAGCCAGCCGTTCAGGTTGACTACCATATCAATCGTTACAATATCTCCATCCTTCAGCTCCTCATGCTTCGGGAAGCCATGGCAGATGACATCATTCACAGACGCGCAGGTGGCATACGGGTAACCGTGATAGCCTTTTTGCTCCGGGGTTGCTCCTTGGGAGAGGATGAACTTCTCGGCAAACTGGTCGATCTCCCAGGTCGTAATTCCCGGCTTGATCAACCCGGCAATCTGCCGGTGGCATTCTGCCAGTATTTTGCCGGCTGCCCGCATCTTCTCAATCTCTTCCATCGATTTCATAATGATCATTCAATTCGCCTCTTCTGTACAGAATCCATTACTCACTATATATAATGGCTCTTGATTATAATGGGGTCGTGCTACTCTATATTATTTGAACTTCCACACCCTTAAAGGGCGGGATTCTTAGCTAGTTAGCAGGCGCATCCGTTTCCGCTTTGCCCTACTGCTAAGTTAAGGGCGAGTTCATTCGCCCATCCTAGATCAGAGCTTATAGCTATCTAGGCTGGTAGACTGTTACCATCTGCCACAGGTTGACGCATGATGTTGATTGCACCGACTCGATCCCGATGTGCTGTATAACCGCAGTCGCACTGATACGTTCGATCCTTTGCTTTGTTCCGCTCTCCACAAGAGGGACAGGTTTGCGAGGTGTATGCCGGATTCACTTCAAACACTTGGATTCCAGCAAGTGCCGCCTTATATCCAATGAACATTTGCAACTGATAGAACGACCATTGATGCAGATTTTTAGCGTTTTTACGACTTGTTCTTGTCGTCTTACGAATTTTAGTCAGTTTCTCCAGCTTGATGACAGACACCTTTTCTTGAATCGCCATATTCACGATCTGGCGGCTGATTTTGTGATTCTGATCTTTCATAAAACGACGTTCCTTGTCGTTCTGTTTACGGATCGCGGATAACTTTTTAAGCTTTCCTAATTTGCGGCGATAGCTACTGTACTTACGGCGAACAAACTTGTTTTTACGTCCGTTTCCGCAAAATGTTGTCTTCCCGCTAGAAGTTACGACAACAGCAGGCACTTTCAAGCCTAAATCAACTCCCATCACTTCATGACCATCGGCTGGCTTAGTGGGGCATTCGATTGAAATTTGAACAAACCATTTCGCTGATTTTTGAACCACGCGCAGAAGTCCAAGCTTCCCATTCGAAAGGATGTCTCGCTCCCGATCCGAAAGAAGCGCAGGAACCACAAGACGTTGTACTTTTCCATCCAGGATTACTGGGAACGAAATGTTGTTGCCCCAAATCGTATAATTTTGATTGTTCACGTAGTACACCCTCTTTTGGAGAAGAGGTCGCTTCTTCGTTTTCTTGAACCGCTGAAATAGGCTTTTGGCGTCTCGAATCACTTGATTCTTTACGGCAGAGGGTAGATTGGCATGAACGGTTTTTGAAGTTAGTTTCGGAAACGTTCCAGACCTTTCAGCTTGCTCCGTTAACTCGTTGACGGTTCGAATATATTCGCCCCCCATATCTACTAATATAGACGGACGGGGTGGAAAAATGCGGATTTGAATCGTTACGGTTTGCAGGGTCTCACCCCCTTGTTTTTTGTCCCTCAACATATCGTTTGATCGTTTCGCTTGAAAAGTTCCCTGCCGTACTGACCAAGTATGAACGAGTCCAGAGGGATTGCAAGTGGTTCAAGTGCTTAAATTGTTCACGGAGGCGCCGGGAAGTGATTCCTTTGAGTTTCGCCATCAGTTCTGCAGGAGAATCGGTGGGCAGTGCGTTTAGAAAAATATGCACATGATCAGGCATGACTTCCATTGCTAATAGCTGCCAATCCTGTTCGGCACATATCTCTGTAACGATTTGCTTAAACTGAATCTCGACTTGATCGACTAGCACTTTACGTCTGTATCTAGGGCAAAAAACAAAATGATAGTTAATGAAGGATACGGTTGTTTTGGTATTTCTGTAAGCTTGTCTCATACCTAGATTGTAGCATTTAAACAATTTAACTGCTACAAGAACACGCGCTCATTTAGTACAATTTTTACAACATAAGGATGTTTATTGAACAAAAACGGTTCATCCCAACCCTAAAGGAGTGGGCTTTCTCGACCAATTTCTGTAAGGAAATTGCCAAAAATCCAAATCCGCACAACAATTAAGCCTGTCTTCCGCCAAAAAAAAGCAGAAAACAGGCTCATGCCTAACGTTCTTCCTCAATAAGCGGCTGCGGTCAGTCGTGGAAATTGAGTCCCGACGTAACCGCCTTGACATATCCGCTGCGGACCACATAATCGCCGAAGTGCTCACCGGCATTGCGCTCTCTTGCGTAGCTATGAATAATCGGCCCCAGGGTGTCCAGAATCTCCCGCTCGTCAATGTTCTCCTTGTACAGCTTGTTCAGCCGGTCTCCGGTAAAGCCTGCACCCAGGTACATATTATATCTGCCCGGACCTTTTCCGATAAAAGCAATCTCGCCCAGCGCCGGTCTGGCACAGCCGTTAGGGCAGCCGGTCATACGGATGATAATCTCTTCATTACGCAGCCCGGCTTCATCTATAATAACCTCCAGCTTATCCAGCAGGTGCGGCAGATAACGCTCCGCCTCCGCCATGGCCAGCCCGCAGGTCGGCAGGGCTACACAGGACAACGCACTTCTGCGTAGTGCAGAATGATGGGCACCATCGGTCAGCCCGTATTGCTTGGCAAGCTCTGTAATCTTGCGCTTCTTCGCCTGGGTCACACCGCCGATAATCAGGTTCTGGTTCGGGGTCAGCCGGAAGTCTCCGCTGTGAATCTTGGCAATCTCGCGCAGGCCGGTCATCAGCGGGTAGCCCTCCTGATCCTGAATCCGTCCGCTCTGGATATAGAGCGTCAGGTTCCATTTGCCGTCCATCCCCTTCACCCAGCCATAGCGGTCGCCATTATGATCGAAATGATAGTCGCGCGCCGGCTCCAGCGTCCAGCCCAGCCGTTCGTGCAGCTCTCCCTTGAACCACTCCAGCCCGTGCCGGTCGATCGTATACTTAAAGCGGGCATTCTTGCGGACCGAACGGTTGCCGTAATCCCGCTGGATCGTAACTGTCTTCTCCGCCAGATCAATCATCTGCTCCGGACGGCAGAAGCCGATGATCCGCCCCAATTGAGGATACGTATTCGTATCGCCGTGCGTCATCCCCATGCCGCCGCCAACTGATACGTTGAAGCCGGCCAGCTTGCCTTCCTCCAGAATGGCGATGAAGCCCAGATCCTGGGAGAACACATCCACATCATTAGATGGGGGAACCGCCAGGCCAATCTTGAATTTGCGGGGCAGGTAGACCGGGCCGTAGATCGGCTCAACCACCTTGCTGTCCACGACCTTTTCGCCGTCCAGCCAGATCTCATGATACGCGCGGGTACGCGGCGCAAGATGATCGCTGATTTTGTTGGCCCACTCTTGAACCTCAGCATGAACCTCCGACTGATAAGGGTTCGGACCGCTCATCACATTACGGTTAACGTCTCCGCAAGCCGCAAGTGTGGTCATCAGGGTATCGTTGATCGTTCTGATCGTCTTCTTGAGGTTCCACTTCAGCACCCCGTGCATCTGAAAAGCCTGCCGCGTCGTCAGGCGCAGTGTCCCGTTGCCGTACTTGTGAGCCAGCTCATCCATGACTAGCCACTGTGCAGCCGACGCCACACCGCCGGGCGCTACTACCCGCAGCATGAACTGGAAAGCCGGCTCCAGCTTGGAGCGTTCCCGCTCACTGCGCAGGTCCCGGTCATCCTGCATGTAGCTGCCGTGGAATTTCAGCAGCCGGTTGTCATCCTCCGGCAGCCCTCCTGTAATCGGATTGCTAAGGGTATCGACAAGCGCCCCGCGCAGATAATTGCTCTCCAGCTTAATATGTTCAACATCACTCGGCGGTCCGCCAATCGGCTTCACCACTGGTTCATTGTTTGCCATTGCTGATTCTCTCCTCTTTCGCTTAAGTCCCGCTTAATAGACATCCCGCTGGTAACGCTGCTCCTGCTGAAGGGTCTCCAGATAGGCGGCAGCCGCTTCCGGACTTAGTCCGCCTTCCTCCTGGATCACTGTAAGCAGTGCGGAATGCACATCATGGGCCATATGCTTCTCATCGCCGCACACGTAGACATGCGCCCCTTCCTGCAGCCAGCGGTACAGCTCCTTGCTCTGCTCCAGAATACGGTGCTGTACATACACCTTCTCCTCTGTGTCGCGTGAGAAGGCCACATCCAGCCTGCTGAGGACACCGTCCTTCAGCATCCGCTGCCAATCCGTCTGGTAGAGAAAGTCTGTAACGAAATGACGGTCTCCATAGAACAGCCAGCTTGGACCCTCAGCGCCCTGCTCCTCGCGCTCCTCCAGGAAGGAACGGAACGGGGCAACGCCCGTTCCCGGACCGATCATAATTACCGGTACACTGGAATCAGCGGGCAGCTTGAAGTTCGGATTGTTCTGGATATATACCGGCAAAGTGGCACCCGGCTGTACACGCTCAGCACAATGTACCGAGCAGACACCGTAACGCTCACGGCCATGTGACTCATAACGCACAGCCCGCACCGTGAAGTGTACTTCATCCGGGTTGGCATTATAGCTGCTGGCAATGGAATACAAGCGGGCCGGAAGCTTGCGCAGGATGGTCACGAAGATGCTGGCCGGAGCATTCCAGGGTCCATAGTCTTGAATAAGATCCAGCAGATCCCGGCCCTGGATATACTCCTTCAGCTCCTGCTGCCGCTCAGGGGCCAGCAGTTCTTTCAGGGCAGATGCAGAGGTAAGCCCGGCAGCCTGCTCCAGGAGCGGCTTCGTCAGCACCGTAATTTCATAATGCCGCAGCAGCGCTTCCTGTAGCGTACCTTCTTCCCCCTTCTTGTTCAGCGGAACACGTTCATCCGCATTCCAGTCCATAGCTGCAATAATATCTTCTACCAGCTGCGGGTGGTTCTCGGGATAGACACCAAGAGAATCCCCCGGCTCAAAGGTAATATTCGATCCGGCAAGCGACAGCTCCAGATGGCGGGTCTCACGGTCTGAGCCGCGGCCGTTCAGATTCAGATTCTCCAGTACTTCGGCATGGAAAGGATGATTTCGTGAATAGGCGGATTCCAGTGACTCTGCGCTCTCAGCAGCCTGAACCGCTGCATCCGCAAATCCTGCAGCATTCTGCGCTCCGTTAAGCGCGCTGATGACCTGGCCGAACCACTCGGCCACCGGCTCATCATAATCGAGGTCGCAATCTACACGCGGGCTTAACCGCTGTGCGCCCAGCTCCTCCAGCTTCTGATCGAAGTCTTTCCCGGTCTGGCAGAAGAATTCATAGGAGGTATCGCCTAGCGCGAGTACCGAGAAGCGCAGGCCTGGAAGCTGCGGAGCTCTTTTGCTGTAGAGGAATTCATGGAAGGCACGGGCATTATCCGGCGGTTCCCCCTCGCCATGGGTGCTGACCAACAGCAGCAGGTTCTCTACCTTCTTCAGTCCGTTCGGCTTGAAGCTGTTCATAGCGGCCACTGTAACCTGGAAGCCCTGCTCCTCCAGCTTGCGGGAGAGGCTCACGGCCAGCCGCTGGCAGTTGCCGGTCTGGGAGCCGAACAATACGGTCACTTCACGCGATGCTTGCTGCGAAGCGGCTGTTGCCGGCTCTGCTACTACTGCTGGAGCAGCGGGGGATACGGCCTGGACGCTTGTTCCCTGGTTACCCTGCAGCGACAGGGCAGATAAGTACCCGCTTAACCATACCTGCTGTGAAGGTGTCAGCGTGGGCAGAAGCTGGTTCAGCAGCTCTGCCTGGTTCTCATTAAAAGGACTGTTTGTAACTTGTAGTTGCAACAATATCGACCTCTCCTTAGCGTGCAATCTTCTTTCCTCTTAATATCATGAACTCAGGCTAACACAATACCGGCAAACGATCAACGAATCTTATAACAGGCATCATGTTCATTAAAAGGTAAATACTTGCATAAAATGCACAAAACCCGGCTAAATCATAGTAAAATGCTCTGATTTAGCCGGGTTCATTACTAATTATGATAAGTTGCATTAGATAAAATGATAGACCGGAGTGCTATGAGGCTGGAATTTATAACGGGCTGCGGGCTGCGGGCTGCCTGAAATGGTCTACAAGCAGGTATACCAGAATCAGAATGCCTCCGGCATTGATCGCCAGATCGGCCAGATTCATAATCCCTCCCCGGTCCCCGAAGACCAGGAAATCTGTCACCTGGTGATAGAGTACCCGGTCAATGGCATTGCCGATGGCCCCGCCAACCAGGAAGCCGCTGGCTGCTTCGAGCAAGGGGCCGCGGATTTTGCCTTGGCGCCGGTAATAGAAGATAGCTGCCACAAAAATCACGGCAACAATCGCAAAATACTTCCCGAAGCCCTGAAAGGAGCTAAAGGCCGCGCCGCTGTTCTCATAGTATACAAACCGCAAATGCGGTGTCCAGGAAGGAAGCATCTCCCCAAGCTCCATATGCGTACGCACTATCCATTTCGTTACCTGATCAAGCATCAGAACGAGGATAGTTATCAGATAAAATAGCATCAGCAGTTCCCCTATCTTCTCTAGTTGTTCAACTCAGGATCAGTCTACCACATTTATCTGGATACTTACAAAAATATAGCCGGACCATCCCTTCAGGGACAGTCCGGCCGTTATTGGTTAGATGATTCCGTATCATTCAGCTGCTGCGGATGTGCTGGTTCCGAACCCTGCTTACCACAGGTATGGTTAACATTCGTTGGCTTCCGCTTACCAGGCATACGCTTCCGGTGCCGGCTTGCCCGGTCCCGGGAAGATCTCGTCCAGCTTCTTCAGCGTGGCCTCATCCAGCGTAATCTCGGTCACCCGCAGGGAGTCCTCGAACTGCTCCATCGTACGCGGCCCGATAATCGGTGCGGTCACAGCCGGATTAGCCAGTACCCAGGCCAGAGCGACCTGATCTTCATGCTCGCCCAGCTCCTTGCAGAGCGCGGAGAACTGCTCCAGCTGGCTGCGGTGCTGCTCCAGCTTGGCCGAACGGGCGCTGCGCACCCCAGTCTTGGCGAGCGCATTGCGTCCGAGCAGGCCTCCAGCCAGCGGACTCCACGGAATAACACCCAGGCCCAGCTCCTGTGAGGCGGGCAGCACTTCCAGCTCCGGCGTCCGTTCCAGCAGGTTGTAGAGATGCTGCTCGGAGACAAGGCCGAGGAAATGACGCTCCTTCGCCTTCGCCTGGGCAGCAGCGATATGCCAGCCCGCGAAGTTGCTGGAGCCGATATAGTCGGCTTTGCCCTGGGACACGAGAATCTCGAATGCTCCCCACAGCTCGTCCCACGATACGTTCCGGTCGATATGATGCATCTGATATAGTTCAATATGATCGGTCTGCAGGCGCCGCAGCGAGCCTTCAAAATGCCGTCTGATCTTATAGGCAGACAAGCCTGAGCCGGAATTGGGACCGTCCTGCTCATCGAACATGTCATTGTAGACCTTGGTGGCCAGCACTACCTTCTCGCGCCGTCCGCCGCCCTGCTGAAACCAGCGGCCGATAATTTCCTCGGTCCAGCCCCGCCGGTCCTGGCCCCCGTACACATTCGCTGTATCGAAGAAATTAATTCCGGCATCCAGGGCCGCATCCATAATTCTGAAGGCTTCCTTCTCCTCCGTCTCCGGTCCGAAATTCATCGTCCCCAGACACAACTGGCTGACCTTTAACCCCGATTTACCCAAATAACTGTACTTCACCGCAATTCCTCCCTTTCACTCCTGCTAGATTGGCTACTTCATATTCACTATAACCCTTAGAGCCCACTCTAAAGCAAGTTTTGCTGGGAACAGAACAAGTTTTTAAGTATAAGAATTACTGTAGGACTTTATTTTGTGGATATGGGGAACTTACTTAGTATGAGTTATACTTTACTTCCTACTTAATCAGTTACGATACTACATCATCTACAGAAAAATAAGTATGTATTGGACGATAAAATTCATCTACTATTCGATTATTTAAAAAATGATTACCTGAATCTTGACTATGTAATGGAGATTTGCGGGGTGATTTTACACTCGATCTGGTTAGGTGAGGTATCCTCATTCCAGCCACAATCGATTACGAAGTCCCTCTTCTCAATATTAAATCAGGATCAATCTGAAGAAATGAAACACATAATTAAATCCACGTTTAAAGTATTATACGTGGAAAATGCCGCAGCTTCATACATTATATCGAGGAACTATTTCCCCTAAAGTGAAGTAACCAGCAATTAAACTTAAATAAGCTAAAGTAAGAGCCTATCTGAATTGATAGGCTCTTTAAACGGTATGAATTTAACTTGGGAAATTTATATTTATTGAAGCATCATCTGCTGTTGTACTCCAGTTTACTTTTGCTCCAAGCGATTCAGATATAAATCTCAAATTCACATAGAAAATACTACTGGTTGGTTCTAGTGAAGGTGCTTGATTCAATTTTATCAATTTCCCATTTAAATAAGCATCATATGAATTGTCAGTCAATTTAATTGTAGTATCATCTTTTGTTGCAGTAACAGATTTGGCACTATTATCCCACTTCACTGTCATTCCATACGCTTCGAAGATTGGACGCATAGGAACAAGCGTAGTACCTAGAGAAGTAACATTAGCATAAATATCCATTTTTTCGCTATTTATAAAAACACTTGGATGTTCTCGCGAAGCAAATGCACTGCTTACCCCTGATACCAATAAAATAACCGTCGTAGATAATAATATTTTTTTCATTTTTCTCATATGTGCCTCCAATTTAAACATACTAGACAATGGTCGTCTTAATCCATTGCCTATTATTATAGTTATTAAATATTGTAAGAGTCAATAAATACTACTATTTACAACAATTTGAACGGAAGAACTACTTGTTATATTAACATTTGAACGATCATTTTGAGGAGTTGTGATTGCCCCGCTTGGAAGTGGGGCACCATTAAATTGCAAAATTGAAAAAGTTGTTTAATCATGCGTAGGTCGGTCTATACTTACAACACTTGAGTTAGCCTCTGGAAGACTCATAAGCCCCATAAGATACCTTCCAGCAGAACCAGTAGTAGTTACGTTAACCCTTCCTCCCACTCGTTGGGATTGCTGATAGACTTAAAATTAAAAGTTCTCCCTTGGAAGTATTGAATTTCTCTTCCAGTACATTCGTAACGGGAGGTGTCCGCAGATTCGGAGGCTTGCGAAGCCCGTCACTGGATGGGGGCTTAATGCCGTTATGACTTTGCTGTACGAGTTGTCGTTCCAACTCATGTACTCGTTTTTTCAGCATTACAATCTCTTCGCTTGTGTGTCTACAAGTTTTTGAAGGTGTTGATTCTGTTCGGTTAAGGCCCTTTTCCCACCCGGGAGAACCCCCAAATAAATAAAAAACAAGCCCCCCGAAAGAGACTTGTTCCGCCATAACTATAATCCATCATATTATTGCATTACCCATGTACCTACTAAGCAGATACTCAGCACTCACTCTAGCTCTCACCAAGCGGCGAAGCATGCCCGGCCTCGCCGTTATCCGGGAACAGCACCTCGCCTGTCTTCAGCTGAATGTCCACAATCTCCTGAAGCGTACCCGACAGCTCGCCTGGCGGATAGGGCTTGGTCAGATATTTCTGCACATTATCCATCATACTCTTATCGTCCTTATCCAGCGCCGAGGAGATGACAATCGGCACCTTCTCGGTCCGGGGATCATCTTTGAGCATGCGGATCAGATCCCAGCCGTCAAGCTCATCGCCCAGCATCAGATCCACAATGATCGCTACAAAGGGCGTTTTGACGGCCTGGTCAAAAGCTTTTTGCGGATGATAGTGATGGGTGACCCGGAAGCCCTTGCCCTTCAGCTCCTCCGAGAGCAGCAGCGACAGACTGTAATCATCCTCCACAATCATTACATCCGGCTTCTGCTCCTTGCCGGTATTCCATCTATGGGAAGGCTCCTCCTCCGGGTGGCCGGTCTCGGCCTGCATCAACGGAAGACGGAACCATACCGTCGAGCCCTCGCCTTCAACCGATTCAATCCCGATCGTTCCCTTCTGCTTCTCGATAATTTCCTTGCAGATAGCCAGGCCGAGCCCCGTACCGCCAATCCGCTTGGATGCACTATTGTCCACTCTGCGGAATTTCTGGAACAGCTGCCCGATCTGATTCTTCGGAATCCCGAGTCCATGGTCCTGAATCCTAACCACAATGCTGCCCGGTTCGTTATGAAGCATGACCTTCACTTCATTTGCGCCCGGTGAGAACTTGATCGCATTGCTCAGCAGGTTGGTCAGCACCTGGATAATTTTATCCTTGTCTACCTCAACCTCGGGATTCAGCGCCTCGTCCTCCAGCAGAATATGGTGGGTACCGCTCAGCTTGTATTGATCTATGACACTCAGAACCGTCTCGCTAAGATTGACCTTCTCCACATTGTACAGTTGTGTACCGGACTCCATCCGCTGCAGGTCCAGGAAGTCGTTAATCAGCTCCGTCAGACGCTTGGCTTCCTTATGAATCGTCTCCAGATATTTCAGCTGCTTCTCCGGCTTCATGGTTTTGGACAGCAGCAGCTCCGTGAAGCCCAGTACACTCGACAGCGGCGTCCGCAGCTCATGGCTAACCGTGCTGACCAGCTCCGACTTCATCAGATCCAGCTCATACTCACGGGTAATGTCCCGGTGGACGAACAGCGTCCCCACCCGGACCTCCCTGCGGAAGACCGGTATGGCATAGGCATCCACATGCTTCATGTCTTCCTTGCCGATAGAATACTTCATCGCACTGGAGTCAGTGGTATGCTCGGACATCGCCTTCTGGTAAAAGCGCCCCAGCTCTTCCGATTCATTCACCCGGAAGGTGAAGTGCTCCATCCAGCGCTCCTTGGGAATCAGCATGCCTTCCGTCCAGTCCTCATAGCTGAACAATTGGCTGAGCGCTTTGTTAATGTGCTGAATAACGCCGTCCGTGCCAACGAACTGGATGCCCTCATTGACATTGTTCACAATATCCTGATTCAGCTTGCGGCCATTCTCAATCTCCTCGTACATGAACAGGCGTTCAATGGCCAGGGCAACCCGGTTCATCATCCCCTGAATTTCGTCGGTCTCTTCCTCCGTGAACGGGTGCCCGATGCGTGTTCCGCAGAAGACTGCCAGAATCTCATCCTCAGCATTTACCACGGTCGTATAGTAGTCGTAACAATATACCTCATTGGCGGAGATTCCCTGCTCTCTGACCGAGCCCACCCGCTTCACCATATACGACTTTTCCACACTCAGGCGGTACAGAATCTCCTTGCTGCCCTCACCGATGTACCGCTCCACATTCTCCGGCGGAACCCCTTTGACCACCGCTATCTTGTCCTTGACCAGCAGGAAAAGACTGGAGTCGAACGAGTACAGACGGTTCATGTATTTGTTGAACTTTTCGGCGAATTCCTGCTTGTCCAGCGTATAAGTAATCTCATGATTCAGCTGATTGTTAAGCTCCAGCATCATGGATGTCTGCTCCGTGCTTTTCAGCGTCTCCGCCAGCTCCTGCTGCACATTCTTCATCGAGGTAATGTTATTGGCAATCAGGATATACTGGTAAATCTGACCTTCATCATTCAGATACGGCATGATTGTCAGCTGCAGCCAGAGCGGCGAACCTTCCTTCGTCGCAAGCTCCGTCTCCCCGCTCCACACTCCGCCGGTCGACAGCTTACGGATCATCTGCTCCACCTGGGAATCCGAAATATTATGCAGCTCAAACAACCGGTAGGTATATCCGATAACCTCGGAGCTCTTGTACCCTGTGTAGACGCTCAGATTATCGTTCGCGTAAGTGAACACGCCTTTGTTCGACAGAATGCCGACGGCAGAGGTCTGATTCAGCGCCTTCATCATGCTCTCGATTTCACTGAGCGACCGCTCCAGCCTGTACTGCTGGTCCTGCAGCTCGTCCTGCTGGGCGTGCAGCTCTTCATTCTGCATCATCAGCTCTTCCTCTTTGTCCTGGATGCTATGGGCCATATTCAGGAAGGCGTCATAGAGCCGCCCGATTTCATCCTGCTTATGCAGTTTACCGAGCAGAACCGCATCACCGGCCGCCAGCGAATTCGTTGCTTCCTCCAGCTTCACAATCGGATCGATGATAATTTTGAGCATCCGCCAGATCAGCAGGGTGAAGAACAGCAGAAGCAAGGTACTAAGCAGAAAAGCAACGAAGGTGAACGTATCCGCCTGCCTGATGGAGCGGGAGTTCAGCTCATTCAGCAGCGCATCCGAATTGGCTTTGAATTGCTTCGTGTAGCTCAGGTATTCGTTCACAGCCCTGGTACTGCCGCTTTGAGACAAGTGGCGGATTCCCTCGTAATCATTATTCTTCACCAGACGCATCACTTCGGGCAGGGTCTGGCTTTTGTATTGTTCATAGAATACCTTAAGGTCATCTCTGTACCGGACTTCTTCAGGGGACAGCTTCAGGGAGGAATACTGCTCCAGAATGCCGTCAAGCCCCTTAACCGCAGCGTTCAGTAGCGCAAGCTCATTCTCGCTCTGGGTAGCCACATAACCTCTCGCCCGGAAAAAGACCTCGCTGAGCGTCACCGCCAGCTCGTTGATCGTTGCCGTCTTATATTGCAGCACATCACGTTTCTGATCCAGCTGTTCCTGCTGGACATTGATATAGAAGACAAGCCCGATTCCTCCGGCCATAATGGCAACGAACAGGAGCAGAAGAATCCGGTAATATTTCGTTTTGATGCTCCGGCCTGCAATCTTAAGGTTTCTCACTCAGGATGTCCTCCACGAGCTGCAGCAGCTCCATCGGGCTGAAGGGCTTGGGCATAAAATATCGGGCTCCCGCCTCTCTGGCCCGGTTACGGTCCATCTCCTGTGCCTTGGCTGTCAGCATCATAATCGGCGTCCGGCTCTTCAGCTCCCCGTCCAGCTCGCTCAGCACTTCAATGCCGGTCATTACGGGCATCATGTAATCCAGAATCACCAGATCGTATGGTTCTGCCGCCAGCTTGGCGAGCGCCTCGCCCCCATTCTCAGCGGTATGGGTCTCCACATTATCAAGATCCTCCAGCGTATCCTCAATCAGCATACGCAGAACCTCTTCATCATCTACAATCAGTACCTTTTGCACCATAGCTCACTCTCACCTTTCAGTCATCCCTGCTTGGGATGCATTGCATTTAGAACAGAAACCGGTGGGCCAGACGCTCAATCCGGGTCAACAGCTCCGGCAGATGGAACGGCTTAATGACATAATCGTCCGCCCCCATCTGCAGCGCATGGATAATATCCCGCTGGTTACTGCGGCCGGTCAGCATGATCACGAGAATGTTCAGCTCAGGGTAACTGCTGCGGATTTTCTCCAGCACCTCCAGCCCGTCAAGCCCCGGCATGACGCCGTCCAGCAGAATAACATACTTCTCTTCAGGAGCATACCAGTCCGATTCCAGAAAAAGCGCGCCGTCCGCGTAACTCGCCACCTTCACTCTGGCGTTAGTCCCGCACTGCCAGGCAGCGAAGTGGGTCGTCACGATTCTGCGGATCAGCGGATCATCGTCCACAATAATGACATTCAGCAGCGTCTCGCGCTGGCCAAGCAGCAGATCCTGGCTGTACAGGGTGCTCTGGTTCCTGCCGTTATGTTTGCTGGCATAAAGCGCCAGATCGGCTTCCTCAACCAATATATCGGCATCCTGTCCCTCTCCGGTGACCTCGGTCACTCCGCAGGAAAAGGTAACATGGAAGCTCTCGCGTTTGGCCTGGAATTCCCGGGCCGCAAAGGCCTCCTGAATCCGCTCCATCACGAGCAGCGCCTGCTCCGCAGGCGTATTGGGCATGAACAAGGCAAACTCCTCACCGCCATAGCGGCAGAAGGTATCCTCCGTGCGGATGGACTGTTTCACCAGCTCCGAAAAACTCTGCAGCACCTCGTCCCCCATCAGATGCCCGTATGTATCATTAACCTGCTTGAACAGATCGAGATCCAGCAGAGCGAGTGAGAAGGTCCGGCCTGTCCGTTTGAAATCGGCGATCAGCTGCTTCATCGTCTGGTTGAAGTACTTGCGGTTGAACGCCCCGGTCAGCTCGTCGACAATGATCGATTCCTGCCACTCCTTTTTCAGTTCGAAGCGGTTCTTGATCAGGACCAGGAACAAATCGATGTCCACCGGCTTTTGTATGTAATCCATAACACCCAGCGAATAGGCATACTTCTGAACCTCAATAGAATGCTCGCCGCTGATTATAATGATTGGAATCCGCTCTTTCTTGGCTTTGCCGATAATCTGCTTCAGTACATCAATCCCGCTGCGGTCCGGCAGCAGAATATCAAGGAGAATCAAATCCGGCTTAGTCTCATAAAAAAGCTTCAGTCCGCGTCCTGCCGACAACGCAATGCTGACATAATAGGATTGCCGCTCCAGCGATTCCCGCAAAAAAGCGACCAGCTCCACATCATCATCCACGATCAGAATCTCGTACTGCTGATGGATATTGCCGTGGGATAATGCAATCCCGGGAGTCAACGGGGGCACCGCGCCCGCAGGTTTCGGCTCCTCAAAGAGCTCCAGCAGCGGATAGAGATAATCGCCCCACTCTGCTTCCTTCCAGCTTCTATGGTTATCATCCGAGAAATAGAGCAGCGCATTGCCGGAGAACGCCTCTACGGCATCTAGACCCACAGTACCCGAGGTGCCCTTCAGATTATGCAGGAAACGGTAAATATCCTTTTCCTCGACTGTTGACTGTTCCGACCATTTCTGCAGAGTTTCTCTTGTGCGCTCTTCAACCAGCTCTTTATATTTTCTCGTTGTCATAATAGCTCCTTATATCCAGCTTATCCTTCAAAACTACAATAAATCATATTTTACATCAAGTGTCAACATTATTTTAGCCTCAGGAAAATGCAAGCTCAAATCTCTGATCAGGCCGACACAAAAGCTTTGGTTGATAACCTATCCTTGATTTGACATAATAATTAAAATCGTTCATTCCGTTAATGCGGCAAAGAGCGAAGATTACAGACCATGGATAACGGGAGGCTTTTCAATTGAAAGGGATTATTACGGTACTCGGGAAAGACAAGGTAGGCATTATCGCCAAAGTATGTACATACCTCGCAGAGCACAATCTGAATATTCTGGACATCTCCCAGACGATTGTGCAGGACTATTTCAACATGATGATGATCGTGGACATCTCTGCCCCCAGCAAGTCCTTCGAGGAGATTGTGGAGGAGCTTCAGCAGGTAGGGGAAGACATCGGTGTGGAAATCAAGCTGCAGCATGAGGATATCTTCAATATTATGCACCGGATTTAACCGGCGAGGAGAGGAGTGAGCGCTAGTGATCTCGATTGTAGAAGTTCAAGAGACGAATAAAATGATCCGGGAAATGAACCTGGATGTCCGCACTATTACGATGGGCATCAGCCTGATGGACTGCGCCCATACCGACATGAAGGTGTTCAACCGGAAGGTGTACGACAAAATTACCCGCTCCGCCGAGAAGCTCGTGAAGACCGGTGAGGATCTGGAGCGCCAATTCGGGGTACCGATTGTCAACAAACGGATCTCTGTAACGCCGATTTCGATTGCTGCGGGGGCAGTACATACCGATACCTACGTGCCTGTTGCCCAGATTCTGGACAAGGCTGCCAAGGAGGTAGGCGTCAACTTCATCGGCGGGTATTCCGCACTGGTGCAGAAGGGCTGTACCAAGGGCGACCGGATTCTGATTGACAGTATCCCCGAAGCACTGGCGGTGACCGAGAGAGTCTGCTCCTCCGTCAACGTCGGCTCCTCGCGCAGCGGCATCAACATGGACGCGGTGAAGCTGATGGGCGACATCATTCTCCAGACGGCAGAGCGCACCAAGGACCGCGACTCCATCGGCTGTGCCAAGCTGGTCGTATTCTGCAACGCAGTCGAGGATAATCCGTTCATGGCCGGCGCCTTCCACGGGGTGGGCGAGCGGGAGTGTGTGATTAACGTGGGCGTAAGCGGCCCGGGTGTGATCAAGCGGGCGCTGGAAGAGGTGAAGGGACAGGACTTCGAGACACTGTGCGAGACAATCAAGCGTACAGCCTTCAAGGTCACCCGTGTCGGCCAGCTGGTCGCTCAGGAAGCCTCCAAGCGCCTGAATGTACCCTTCGGCATCATCGACCTGTCGCTGGCCCCTACGCCCGAGATCGGCGATTCCATCGCAGAGATTTTTCATGTCATGGGCCTGGAGGAAGCCGGTGCTCCCGGCACCACGGCTGCACTGGCCATCCTTAACGACAATGTCAAAAAAGGCGGAGTCATGGCCTCATCCTATGTCGGCGGCTTAAGCGGCGCCTTCATCCCGGTCAGTGAAGACCACGGCATGATCCAGGCGGTCCAGCGCGGGGCGCTGACTCTGGAGAAGCTCGAAGCCATGACTTGTGTCTGCTCGGTAGGCCTTGACATGATAGCCATTCCCGGCAGCACCAGTAAGGAGACTCTCGCAGGCATCATTGCCGATGAAGCCGCCATCGGTATGGTCAACAACAAGACCACAGCGGTCCGCGTCATTCCGGTCATCGGCAAGGACGTCGGTGAGATGGTTGAATTCGGCGGCTTGCTGGGATACGCTCCAGTCATGGCCGTCAACCCGTTCAGTTGTGCGGGCTTCGTCAACCGCGGCGGACGGATTCCCGCCCCTATCCATAGCTTCAAGAACTAAGTGGGCGTGCAGGCTATCCGGCCGCATATGTTCCTACGCCCCTAACAACCAATAAGACACGTTGCCTTCCCGTTTAGGGAGAGTAACGTGTCTTATTGGTTTGTTGCCGGACATCAGCGCTGCGGCGGCTCCGGCGGTACGGTAATATGGGACAGCTTCGCAGGGTCCATCAGGAGATACAGGTTCTGAATCCGTTCCCCGGTGGAATCCGTACTCAGGCAGAGCACGCACTTCACGATTCCCTGATCGGTGAAGATCAGACCCGGCTCACCGTTCAGCAGCCCACAGGAAGGCTTCCACTCCCGCAAATAGTGCATAACCCGCTTCGAGGTCAGCAGTGCAGTAACTCCCTTGCGGCCGGTCATCGGCCGGAGAATCGTATGCACCTCGCGGCCCCCGCCGTCGGCAACCAGGACCGGATGCTCGCCCAGCAGCTCCAGCATGCCGCCAACATCATAGGAGGTGAACGCGGCAGTGAAGCGGACCAGCAGACTCTCGGTGACTGCGACATATCTGAGCGAGGGTAACCGGGAAGCCGGCTCTGTCTGCAGGATACGCTTGGCCCGGCTGAAGATCTGCCGGCAGTTGCTGCCCGACTTGCCTACCATTCCGGCAATGGCTTCATAGTCGTATTCGAAGGCTTCACGCAGTACGAATACCGCACGCTCCGCGGGAGACAGACGCTCCAGCAACACCAGAAAAGCATACGACAGATTATCCTTGCGTTCTGCCGCCGCTTCCGGCCCGTCGTATCCCTCGCTTACCGGCTCCGGCAGCCACTCCCCGATATAAGTCTCTCTGCGGCTGCGTGCCGAGTTCAGCATATTGAGGCAGCGGTTGGTCATGCCTTTAGCCACATAGGCTTTGATATTCTGAATGCCGCTCCGGTCCCGGTGCTGCAGCCCGGCGAACAGATCCTGCACCGCATCCTCCGCATCGGCAACCACGCCCAGCATCCGGTACGCAATGGAAAAGGCATAGCTTTTATAATTCTGGTACAGCTCCTCCATACCTGTATTCTCAGCCGCAGGTGTCTCGGCCTGAGCCGTTATTTTACCCCTGTCCACTTCACGCAGCTCTCCTTCCTTACACTCCTGTCCTTATCCTTAGCCGAAGCAGCCAGGGAACATCCCGGTCGTAATAGCTATCCGGTTCCAGCTGTTGATCGTATTGACCGCCATAATCCAGTCTACCAGTTCCTCTTCGCTAAAGTGTGTAAGCATCTTATTGTAGAGCTCCAGCGGAACGCCCGCTTCGCTGATCAGCGTGACCTGCTCGGCGAATTCCAGCAGCACACGTTCCTTCGCACTGAACAACGGCGCTTCGCGCCACACACTGAGCAGCAGAATATGATCGGCATAGTTGCCCAGCTTCATCAGATCCTTGCCATGCATATCCAGACAGAACGCACAGCCGTTGATCTGGGAGACCCGTATTTTAACCAGTTCATACAGCACTTTATCCTTACTGCGGCTTCCTGCATGCTGCTCCAGCGCCATCATTGCCCGGAATGCCGGGCCGTTAACCTCACGATAATTCATTCGTAGACTCAAATTAGGTCGCCTCCATTAAGGTTGTATTGCACTTCATAACTGTAGACAAGATGGGGACGGAGATTGTGACAACATCCCCACAAACTCTCCCCCACAAAGTGAAGTAATACTTCGGAGTAAATTCAAATACTTTGCGGGGACCCCGATACAATCTTTTTTCAAAACAAGAGCAGGACAGCGAAATTCCGCTGCCCTGTCAGTTTATACACATTATGCGCTTAGGCTCTTAGCCCTGCGTGAGAAGAACAGCCGCCAGCCGGTAAGCAGCGCCGATAACAGGCAGATCCCGGACGAAGTCAGAAAGACTACATGCATTCCCGAGAGAAACAGCTCGGGACGTCCTTCTACCAGCCCGGTTACCCGGTAGCCGGCCTTGCTGCTCATTACATTGAACAGGATCGAGGTGGCTACGGTAATGCCGACGACCATCCCTACATTACGGACCAGCGAATTCACGCTGCCTGCCGAGCCCAGCTGTGTTCGCGGCACCGTGGACATAATCAGCGAATTATTCGGTGAGCCGAACATCCCGCTGCCGATACCGAGCATGGCGATCCAGACGCCGACCAGAATAACCGGACTGCCCTCATGCAGCCGGGCCAGCCCGAACTGGGCAACTACCATCACGCTCAGCCCTGCGAAGGTGAGCAGCTCCGAACCGATTTTGTCGGACAACGCCCCGCTTAACGGAGCGACTATCACCATACAGATCGGATAAAGCATAAGCAGGAAACCTGCATCGAAGGGAGACATGTTCAGCATATTCTGCGCATAGAACGGTGCGATAATATTGAAGCAGAAGTTCGAGACGAACACCAGAAAGGCACAGAATATACTCAGTGAGAACAAGGGATTCTTGAACAAGCCTAATTGAAGCAGCGGTCCGGCACTGCGCAGCTCCACGATCAGGAAGACGATGAAGGTAATAACCGCAGCGGTGAGGGCGGCCAGAATCCGGGTATCCCCGTATCCAAGCTGCTGGCCGAGCAGAAGTCCAGCGAACAGAGAAACAATGAAGACGGCAAACAGCAGGCTGCCGGGAACATCAACCCCTGACTTCACACGTACCAGATCCTTCGGCAACACCTTCCAGCCCAGCGCAATCGCCAGAATTCCAATCGGCACATTCACCCAGAAAATATACTCCCAGCCCATCGAAGATACGATAATTCCGCCCAGGCTGGGCCCCGCGATACTGCCGAGGGACACGAAGGTTCCAATCAGGCCAAGAGCCTTACCGCGTTCCGTTGACGGGAAAATATCCGTAACAATGCCCTGGCTGTTCGCCATGGTCATTGAAGCGCCAACTGCCTGCACTACGCGCGAAGCAATGAGCAGCGGCAAGCTGTGGCTTAATCCGCAGAGCAGCGAGCCGATGGTGAAGACGACCATGCCCAGCTTAAACATCTTGATTTTGCCGGCGATGTCACCCAGCTTCCCGAAGAACAGAATCACTGAACAGATCGCCATCAGATAACCGGTTGTCACCCACTCTACCTGGGCTACCGGCAGCCCCAGCTCCTTTACCAGCACCGGCAGCGCAATATTCACAATACTTCCGTCCAGTGTGGACATAAAAGTAAACAAATTAAGAACGATCAGAATCAGCCAGCGCTTCTTCTGTATCCCGGCATCCTCCTGATAGGTCGCCTCTAAGCTGCTCATCCGCTAACACCCTCTTGTATCAAATGTAATCTAGTTGCACACGCAACAAACTAATCCTTCACAGTGTACTGCAAATTAGTTGCGTGCGCAACAAAATTACGGTAAGATCTGAGGCAGACGGCATTCCCGTGACAGGTTGCTGTTATAATCCTCAGCGAGGTGTCCATTGTGACTACAAATAAAGAACCGGTTAAAGAACCAGCCAGAGAAACGACCAGAGAACCCATCGGGAAGCTGATCTCCCATCTTCACCGTCAGAACCAAAAAATACTGGCCAAGGAGCTGCTTCCCTACGGCATCGGCAGCGGTGGCCAGCATAGCTTCTTAAAGCTGGTGCTGAGTCATCCGGGGATCACCCAGGATCAGATGACCAGCCGGATTAAATGCGATAAAGCGACAACCACCCGCTCCGTCAAGCTGTTGGAGGCCTCGGGATATATCGAACGCCGGACAGACCCGAATGACCGCCGCTCCTTCCTGCTGTATCCAACTCCCCAGGCGCTCGACTTCGCCCCGGTCTTCCAGACACTGCTGGACGATTTCAACCGCGAGCTGTCCATGGATCTCACCGGGAGTGAGCTGGACACGCTGACAGATCTGCTCCACAAGGTCACCCGCAACTCAGACCGGATGAACGGGCAGGGTTGAGTGGGATAAACCACACTTATTGTTGCTCCCCACCAGCTATCATGCACATATCCAACAAATTAAGTGTATTTTTTTCAACTACTGCTTTGTCAGAAGAACTATGCAAATAATTAGGTGGAGAAAATCCAACAGTCACTGCTGCAAGCGTACAGACAGATCAGCAGCATAACAGGTAGCGTTGGCAGCATGGCTCTCAGTCAGCGGCTAAATGCTCCGCCAGTCCTTCTGCGCGGTATTCACTCGGCAGTTTGCCGACATGCTCACGGAACAGCTTACTGAAATAACGGTCATCCCCGAAGCCGGACCGGCAGGCAATTTCACACACCGGGACAGGGGTCTCCAGCAGCAGCGCTTTCGCCAGCTCCAGCCGCATGCGCCGCAGGCACTCCCCGAAAGTCTCACCTGCAAAGCGGGCGAAGCACCGGCTGAAATAGCCGCGGCTCATATGGATAGCTGCGGCAACATCGCCCTGATTGATTTTCTCGCCGGCATGGCTCCTCATATAACGCACAGCGGTGATCAGGCAGAGCATCACCTCTTGGCTCAGGCCCAGCTCAATCATCCGGCGCTGGACATGCCCCGTGAACTGATGCAGCCAGACTTGCCAATGCCGCCAGTGCCGGTTGCACTCTGCCGCCAGTGCGAGCTGCTGCGCTTCCTCCGCCGTAAGCAGCAGCCGGCTCCAGCTCCGCAGCAGCTCCTGGCCAAAGTCCGCCACTGCCGCAGGGTCCGGCTGCTGCATCGCAACCCCGCTGAGGAACAGGTCCCATTCTCTCCGCTCCAGCGTCCAGCGGAGATTCTGCGCCTGTACCAGCGCGGAAGGGACGCCCGTCTCCGGCCGTAGCTGCGCGGCCAGTGCCTGCAGTTCACCATAGTGCAGCCTCGGGACCGCCTGGCCGCCCGCAGCATAGAACAGCGCCTGCCGGGCTGACTTGTCCAGTACCGCAGCGATCTCCTTCAGCGGCTGACCGCGCACCCCCTCCAGCAGCGCCGCTGTCCAGCTTGTCCCAAGCACCGCTCCAACCTCTCCTCCGATCCGCGCTGCATCCACGGGATACTGCAGCGGAGACAGCCACATCCCCGGCACAGGAAGTAGTGTGGAATTTCTCACCAAAGACAGCGCATACAGCTGCTCTTCCTTCAGTTCCGGCTTAAGCGGCACATAGAGCAGCGCCTTGTCCTCAGCGATCACCCTCTGCTCGGCCTTTGCAGCGGTGCTTTTGTTCCCGTCCTCCCACCTGATCCGCTCCACCAGTCTGCGGATGATTTCATCGGCATTCTCGGGCTCCAGCAGCGTTTTGACAATGTAATCCACCGCTCCCAGCCGCAGCGCCTCCTGCACCTCATCGAATTCATGATGGCAGGTCAGCACCACGCAGCGTACCGCGGGATACCGCAGCCTCACCTCTCGGATCAGCTCGAACCCGGTCATCCCCGGCATCGAGAGATCCACGAACAGCAGATCCGTCTCCTGCTCGCGCAGCAGTTCCAGCGCTGCCTGCCCGTCTCTGGCCTCTCCGGTAATCACCACCCCGAAGGACGGCCAATCCAGCAGTGAGATGAAACCCCTGCGCACCAGACGCTCATCATCTACGACAACAGCCTTAATCATCGAAATCCTCCTTGTTTTTGATAGGAATAATGATTGATACTGGATTCCGCCTTTCTCACTGCTCTACGTGGAAGCGTTTCAATATATAGATACAATACCATATTTTGTTTATTCTGAAAATAAAAAGGCGGGATAAACCATTAGCCAACACATTGCGATTGTATTCGCTTTTTCGCAACATCCAGCCCACGCTCCCGCACGCCAGTACATCATCTATTGCACAACATAAAAAGAGCTGCTTACAGGCATATCCGCCGTAAAAACAACTCCACTTCTGCAATTAGATACTAGGGTAAGCCTCCTGTCCGCCTTCTCTCCCTCTAAAAATCCGCCCGATTTTCGTCTTCCGCCAACCTGACATACACCTGTCCGGTTCGCATGATATGCTGAATGCAGTACAATCCTATGAAATGAGGTAATCCGCATGAAGTTCGAATGGAGAAAACAAGACAAGGCCCTATATCTGCCCCCCGCCGAACCAGGGCTGATTCAGGTACCCTCCTTCCCTTATTTCACCCTGCGGGGTGAAGGTAATCCCAACGGCAGCGCATTCGCAGAAGCGGTCGCTGTGCTGTATTCCTTGTCCTACGCAGTTAAGATGCTGCCTAGAAAAGGCCCCGCACCCGAAGGTTACTACGACTACACCGTCTTCCCGCTGGAAGGGGTATGGGATCTCAGCGAAGCCGGACGCCGCTTAGCCGCTCTTGATAAGAACGAGCTGGTATACACCTTAATGATCCGCCAGCCGAATTTCCTGACCCCTCTGCTTGCCGCAGAAGTGCTGGAGCAGGTCAAGCGCAGCAAGCCGCACCCGCTGCTGGACATGGCTGCCTTCGCCCGCTGCGAAGACGGCCTCAGTGTACAAATGCTGCATATCGGCCCCTATGATGATGAACCGCACAGCTTCGCAAGAATGGAGCAATTTTGCACCGCTCAGGGCCTGCTGCGGGAATCTCACCTGCACCGCGAAATCTATGTCTCGGATGCCCGGCGTGCCCGTCCGGAGAAGCTGCGAACCGTGCTGCGGTTCAAGGCCGCCCGGCAGGATTAACGCTGCATTTTCACCGTGTTCCGTACTATTGAGCTCTTATGAACCTCCAGCAGCTCCCGGTACTCAACCGTCTCAATCTCACAGCCGGGCCCGATCACAACACTTCCGCCCCGCACGGTCTGCGCCTGCGTATGCTGAAGCTCGATCTGGTCCCCTTCGATCAGCCGGGCTGCGAAGCTCATCTTCTTCCCGGGTCTGAGCAACGCGCCGGAACGGCTGCGCTTGATGGAGATCCTGCCACCGCCGACCGTATCCGCTCTACAGGGGCCGAATAAGGTCAGGTCGAGCTTCTCCGCATTCAATAGTCCGCTGACCTCCAAGATTCCGGTAATCTGCACCTGCTCTGCTTCACAATCGCCCGTAACTATGATCCCGCCGGTCAGCTTGATATCCTCAATCCGCAGCCCGCCGCCTGCCGTAAGCTCTCCTTGTCCGCGCAGGCTGGCTGCGTCTACCCGGCCCTTGACCTCACACTCTCCGGTGATTTTGATATCCTGCGCCCGAAGGTTCCCCTTAACCGCGACCTCTCCGGTCTGTGCCAGCTTATGGCAGTCCACATCTCCGCCAAAGGTACACTCGCCCGTCACCTTCACATCCTTAAAGACTCCGCCGACAGAGCTCGACGTCCCCAGTATCTTCAGATCATGGCGTTCTACCGCTTCATTCACCGATCTTCTCCTCCTTTCCCACCTGGGCACCGGGATGTACAGTCAGTCCCGATCTATACTCCACCCGGCCAATCGAGCAGCCCTGCCCGATAATGACCGTACCGCCTCTAACTACATCTGCACTCGTATATTCCAGATCTAGCGTATCGCCCTCAATGAGCTTGGCCCGCAGCCCGATTTTGAGCTTGGGAATCATCCCGCCTAGCAGTCTGCCCCAAGCAGCGTTGCCTTTTTTGCGGATCACCAGGCTTTCCACTCCAATCTCTCCTGCCTCGGACTGACCCTGTAGCCCGAACTCAATCCGGCCCGCACTTAGCAGCCCCCCCACCGTGAATACCCCTTCACCGGTCAGCTCCTCAAGCTCACAGTCGCCCTTCAGCTTCAGCATCCCGTCCATTACACAGCGCTCTCCCCGCAGACTGCCTTCACCGTTCACGACTCCATTCAGCTTCATTTCACCAACCTGCAGATTGCCCTTCAGATTGAGGGTCCCGTTCATCTCCAGCTCATCGGCCGTGAGGTCGCCTTTCTGCTTCATCACGCCGTCACAGCTATAGGTATGTGCATGGAGCGCTCCATTAATCTTACTCACGCCGTTGATATTCACGCTGTGATATCTGCCTCCGGCAGCCGTGTTGACCCCATCCATCACCAGATCCGGCAGTTCATTCTTCTCCATGTTCCAGCCTCCTGTGGTTTACTGTTCCTTGCTCTTGTCAGTCACCTTAACTTAAGCGCCCATTCAGTTGTTCCGCCAGATCGGCAGAGCGAAGCCTGCTCACCAGCCGTACCCCCTCATCGAAGGCCAGCCCCGCACCCGGCAGCGCCATAATGAAGAAGCTAACCCCCATCTTCCGCACAAAAAACAGCTCCCACTCCTTCTCTCCGTATCCCGGCGCATGACTCTCCAGCGTCTGATAGAGCCGGTCTGCTTCCTCCCAGCTGAGTTCCCCCTTGCTGAGCAGCACATCTGCCGCGAATACATTCAGGATCTGCTCGAAGGTCAACGGTAAATCGTCAGCCTCCGGTCTACCGAACCGCTCCAGACTGCTAAGCGAAACAATGTTACGTTCTTTTAGCTCGGCTAAGGTTAACCTTATTCTGTACGAGGATGCCGGCTCTGACAGCTTTCCCGCCAATTCATCCAGGGAGAGATCATCCTTCTTCTGTAAAATATGCTGCACCCTCCCCAACATCCGCGCCCGCGGAAAAAAGGTCTCCTGTCCCGTAAAGGTAGATTTGCGGATGAACCATTCCTCAGGAATCAGCTGTTTCCGCTTCCAGCGGTACAATTGCCCGTAAGAGATTCCCGTCTCATCAAGCAGCTCCTTTTTGGAGATTAAATCCTCTTCCATATCACCACTCCTTGCGCTCATCGTAACATAACACTGTTACGTTGTAAACTGACAAGCTGTCTGAAACTACCCTCTTCTGTTCAACAGCGCCTTCTCCTATCCACACACATGCACCAAAAAACAGAGCAGACCCCAGCCCTTCCCCGGCTTCGGATCTGCCCTCTATACTCCATTCTATGAACGCACAACGCCCTTCTGCCGGGCTTCACGCAGCCATTTCGGGTACTCGTTGAACAGCCGGTCATACAGGTCCTCATCGCTGACCTCGTCCAGATCATCCAGCGCGAAGAAGTCGGCATTATCCACATAACGGCCCTGCAGATCGTCCAGCTCACGGAGTACGCCATAATCCGCATTCCCCAGCCCTACAAATTGCCAGAAGATATTATGCTTCGAGCTCTGGATCAGCAGCTTCGATATTTTGGGCGTCTCATAGATGCCCCCGTCGCTGAAGAACACCACATAGACCGGCAGCTCTCCCGGCTCCTCCTTCGTATATTTCTTGATCAGATCCGCCATCACCACCGGCTCGTTGTTCCCGATGCCCAGTCCCCCGAACATCTTCGGTCCCGGATAGGTCCGCTTCACATAATCCTCATATCCATGTTCATTCACGCTCGGCATTCTCTTACTCTTGGTGGCGAAGAACCAGACATCCAGCATCCCGTCATCATCCATCTTAGCCGCCACAGCCAGCACCCGTTCAAAAGCCCGTTGCACGACTCCCTTCGCATATAACTGCGCCATAGAGCCAGATGCATCGAACACCACGGCCACCCTTGCCTTCTCCTGATCGAGATTCTTCTTACGCAGTGAAATTCCGACCTGCTGCTTCAGAAGATCAATCTTCGTCAAATTCAGTGCTGGCCGGGGAGCCTCCTCCTGAACTGTATCCTTAGGCGGTCCGCTGTATGTAGCCGCTGCCTCCGTATGGCCTGACACCGATTGATCCTCTGCTCCGCTGCCGTTATCCGGCGCTTCGTCTTCCACCTCGACCCCATGCGCTTCCGCCAGCGGCTTCAGTCCGCCATGGAAGCCCCGTCCAACCGCGCGCAGCTTGAAGCCCCCGCCGTGGCGGTACAGCTCTGCCAGCACAAGCGAGGTCTCGGCATTGCCTTCCACAATTTCATATACCAGCTCCGTATCCTTCCCTGCAGCGCTGATTCTGCAGCCTCTGACATCGGCGAAGGTGCCGGGACCGTCCAGCGTAGCCGCGAAGACGCATTTATCGATACCCGAGGCGCTAAGCGCACGCAGATCTATAGCGAACTCCCCGCTGTATTTATCGATAGGATTGAATACGACCGTGTGCTTCGGGTCAGCCGGCTGATTATAAAAGATAAAGAAATCATCGGACGGCACCTTCCCGTTCTCGCCCACCATGAAGCAGCTGATATCCAGAATCGCCGGGGAGCTGCTGCAGGATATCTTCACGGTTGCCTGGGTGGAAGCCTCGTCCAGCTTCGCATTGGAGCCGCTTACCAGCTTGATTATATTAGGATTCATGAATGCACTCTCCTACTCTCTCATATGTAGTACCAGGATGTACCAGATTCCCGCTTCCGCAAAAAGGAGCAGACCATTCCCTGCTAAGGATATGTCTGCTCCTGGTTGATCAAAGACTATGACTCTCCATACAGCCGTTATCTCAGACTATCTGCGGAGTTCTCTGCTTATAGCAATTCGATGGCTACAGCCAGAAAAGTGTTATTCTTCAGACTTCTCAGCTCCGGCCTTTTCCTCGGCTGGAGCGGCAGCAGCTTCATCAGCCGGCTCTTCCATCACGAGCGGAGGCGAGATCCGCACGATTAGTGTATCTTCAGGGGTAAGAATCTCCCAGCCTTCATGCTTCGGCAGATCGGATACCAGCAATTGATCACCGATATCGAGGCCGCTGATATCTACTTCGAGGTTTGCTTCCAGCTTGTCCGGCAAGGTCCGGATATCCAGCTCATACAGCTCCACCTGCTGCACGCCGCCGCTCTTGACACCGATAGGATCACCTGAGAAGTGGAAGGCTACCTTGGTATCCAGATCAGCCTTCATGTCAATCTGCTGCAAATCTACATGAAGCAGTGTACGGGATAACGGCTGGCGCTGCACTTCCTGAATAACCGCATTCTTCGAGCCGGAGCCCGGGAATTCCACCTTCAGGATGGCACGCGGATTTTTGCCGAGAATATCATTAAGTGTTTTGGCATCTGCTGAGAAGGACTGGGTATCTGAACCTGCACCGTAAACTACAACCGGTACAAAACCTTTGCTGCGCTGGGAAGAATTCGATCCGGATCTTTCAGTTAAGCGTACTGTGGTATTCATGATATTTCCTCCTAATAGTTTTTTGAGCGCTACGCCCTTCGTTCAGAAGCCGGGCAAGTCGCCCGGGGGCGGCGTACGCCAAGTAGTGTCAGCATAGCTGCAATAAAAAACAAGACCAATTAGCTCTTATGTCTAATCAGTCTCTTATTAACCATATTTGCCTGCTATGGAATCAGTATAGCACCGGGAAATAAACAAGTCAAAATAGGGTAATTTTCAAATTAGGTCCATTTTTATAAATGATTACGCAAAAATAACCTGCTGTAAATGATCTCCGGAGCCTCTCTTCCCCTTTCTCGCTTTTTGTCGCACAGGGTAGTAAAATAAAGGCACTATATCCGAATGGAGTGAGGTTATAAGATGGATACAATCGCAAAGGGAGAAGGACGTTTCTATATCGCTGGTGACGGAAAAGACCTGGCCGAGATTACATACAGAACCGAAGAGAACACAGGGAATTTGGTGATTGACCATACCTTTGTCTCCGAAGATCTGCGCGGCCAGGGTGCGGGAGAGAAACTTGTGCGGGCGGTCGTTGACCTGGCCCGTGAGCAGAGTGTCAAGATTGTACCAGTGTGCCCGTATGCGGCCCATCAATTCGAGAAGCACACGGAATACAAGGATGTGCTCAATTAGGAGGAAGATCGTTTGACGAATACAGATACACTGAAACAGATTGAAGAGCTGCAGCAGCGCTGCGAGCAATATGAGGGAATCTCGCTGAAGCTGAACTGGGACATGCTCCGGCATCCGGGGGAAGCCGGCGGTGCGGAGTGGGTGTTATCCTACGAAGGGGAGCTGCTGACCGGATTCATCGGCTTGTACGGCATCGGCGGTGATATGGAGGTATGCGGCATGGTCCGGCCGGGCTACCGCCGCCGGGGCATCTTCAGCTCCCTCTGGGAGCAGGCTCAGGCCGTTATCCGCCGAGGGAAGACGAAGACGCTGCTGCTTAACACCCCTGCGGCTTCGGCTTCAGGGAATGCCTGTCTGAAGACATTGCCGGTTGCCTTCAGCCATTCTGAGTTTCAGATGAAATGGGAGGGTAAGGGCAGCAAAGTCAGAGCCTCAGAGGCCAGTTCAGCCTCCGGCAATGTGCTGCTCCGGCCTGCACGCCCTGAGGAGACGCCTCTGCTCATCGCCTTCGACTGCGACGGGTTCCAGATGACTGAAGAGGACGCCGCTGAAATGTATGAGCTGCACGAACAGGAAGGCTCCCAGGAGCATATCATCATTGAGCTGAGCGGCCAGCCTGCCGGCAAAATGCGCTTGTGGTCGGAGGACAACGAAACCTGGATCTACGGATTTACGGTGGACAAGAAGCTGCGCGGTCTCGGCATCGGCCGGAGTGCCCTCCAGCAGACTATCGAGCGGGAGCAGCGGAATTATAACGGAGTGAATTTGGAGGTTGCGCTGGATAACCCGAATGCACTGAAGCTCTATGAGAGCTGTGGATTTGTCGTGCTTAACCAGCAGGATTATTATACCTTTCCATTGAACAGCTAGCCTGGCAACTAGTATTTCTAGAAGCATACAGTTGGCCCATACGCCTGTGTGTGAACATAATGTATGCTGTTTTTAGCATACAATTCCTAAACAATCCAAAAAGCATTCCCTCACGGTCAAATGACCTTGAAGGAGATGCTTTTTGGGCTGTCTCCAATTCATCGTCTGCTTCTACATCAGTCCGTAGCCCCGCACCTGGGCTTCATCCCGCTCGCTGCGGCGGTTGCTGCATTTCACGCAGCCCTCTGCCTGCTCTTCCCGTTCCAGGAAGACAGACAGCAGGCGCACATAATCCAGCGATTCCTGCAGGGGCAGGTCTGCCCCGTCATACAGCTGCCTGCGGCCATCCAATAGTGAGTAGATGGCGATCGTCTCCGCCGGCTTCCCGTAAGCCTGATGGCAGAACACATTCGCCATATGCAGAAATCCGGTAATCACCTGCGGGTCAGCGTGTACCATGAATTTCTGGATATTCAGACTGCGCCCCGCAAGCTCCGAATTCCAGGCCAGCTGAAAAATCACCGCCAGCTCAATCTCAAGCTCCCGGACAGGAACATGCCACTGCTCGAAACGCATCACCGGAATCTCCCTCTTGTGACTGCCCGCGACAATCCGCATCAGCTCATCGGCCACCGCCTGCTTGACATCCCAGTAATGCATCAGGGAAGGAAAAGCATTGCCCTTAGGGGGCCAGCGGCGCTCCAGCAGAAACTGGACCGGCGTCTCCCGGCGCACCTCAGGCCGGAGACTGTAGAAGTCATTAAGCGTATGTCCGACTGCATATTGAACCTGCTGTCTCCAGCGGGGAAGTCCGGTAGCAGGAGCTCCGCTGCCGGCCGCCTCGGCCCCGCCCAGCATGATATGCTCCATGCGGTAATCATTCAGACGTCTGTACCGGCCTGCTTCCGCATCCGGCTTCGTTCCTGTGAAGTCTCCTGCCGCCGCGCCCATCCTTAAGAGACCGCCGCGCAGGTCTCGATGAACTGGCGCCCGTAGGTGCGGCAAGCCTCTTTCTCCGCTGCATTCGGACCGTATTCAATCTTCAGGCTGGGCTGCACAATCTCAGCCCCGCGCTCCTTCAGCTTCTCTTCAATCTGATCCACCGCTCCGCAGTAGATCTCATACCCGGTGTCTCCGCTTCCGAAGGCCGCCGCCTTACAGGCGCTGAGATCCAGCTCATCCAGCTCTTCATAGAAATCCAGGAATTCATCCGGCAGCTCGCCGTCTCCCCAGGTGTACGCACCCAGCAGTACAGCCTCATAATCTTTTATCTCATCCGCATTGCAGTCGGTGACCGATTTCAGTACCGCCTCTCCGCCTGCCGCGCGTATTCCTTCCACGATCAGTTCAGCGATTTCCTCCGTATTGCCAGTCAAGCTGGCATATGCCACTAGCACTTTAGCCATGACTTTTATCCTCCCAAGGTACAAATGAAATGTATTCTCTATAATCCGGTCCCTTAAGCAGACCGTATCTTACTTACTTAATACTGTGCTAATCTCATTTTATTTGATAATGATTATCATTGTCAATACTTTAAAAAAGCGATTCTGCTCTTAGCCTAGCCATCCTTGCCGTATAACACAAACAGCGCCACTCCAGGACATAACTGCTGCCCGGAACTGACGCTGCTCAATAATCCTATTGTTAAAATACTGTGTGGATAATCAATATCCGCCTTCCAGCAAGGTAATTGCGTTGCCGTCGGGATCACGGAAATTCATCTCTTTACCGCCGTACTCCATGGTTGCCGGAGGCTGGCAATCCAGTCCTTTCGCCTTCAGCTGCTCATACGTTTCATCCAGACTGCCGCAGGAGAATACCAGATTAACGGTTCCTGTGGTAAGGTTCTCCCACTTGTCTGCGTTCCATATAATGATGCCGGGCTGGCTGGCGTCTATCGCAATTTTGGCTCCGCCAGCTTCTCCATAGCCCTCGAATGGAACCGGAATGCCCAGTACCTCCGAATAGAATGCTACCAGAGCTGCGGGGTCTTTACTGTACAGGTTGATGCCGTCAAAAGCTGTGATCATAATGATATCCTTCCCTTCATTGCTTGTATTGTGATCAGGCTGGTGTCAGCCGATATATCCTCATTGTACTTCTGCCTGAATAGCTTGTATTGCAAAAAAACGACATCAGCGCCGGGCATGGCTCAGCGCATCCAACGGAGTTCTGCCCGCGAATTTCTTGAAGTTGTTGATCAAATGCGACTGGTGGCTGTACCCGTAGGTGAACACTATATCCTGCATTACGCCCTTGGTCTGGGGAGAACGGTACAGGTCCCGCCAGACATTCTGGAAGCGGATAAGATCGGCTACCTTTTTGGGCGGAAGGCCGATATGCTGCCGGAACAGCCGTTCAAGCTGGCGGCTGCTTAGGCCCGAGCTGCTCTCCAGCGCCCCTGCCGTCATGATTCCGCGTGATGTAAGCAGCCTGTGGACCGCATTCATCATCCCATCACTGGTGCGGTTTCCCCATTCCAATCTCCGCAGAAGGAAGTCTTCAGCAGCAGCGATGCGCTCAGTCATTGTACGGATATGCTGGAGCCTGTCTCCCAGCTCATTACGGAAGGTCCGGAAATAATGCTCTACCGGAACATGCACATTCAGTACCTCTGTCAGCGGCTCGTCTGCGAACAGATGAACGGCCCAGAAGTGAAAGCGGATGGCGAACCGCTGCATAGGCACAGGCTGTGCTGCTTGTCCTGACTCGAACGGAGTATCGTTGATCCCGCAAAAAATACCGCCGGACTCCCCTGTCCGCTCATCCCACTCCCATATAATATCCATGCAGCTGTCAGGTATGATGGTCTCCGTCCGTTGCGGCAGCGGGGGCTGTGCACCTGATCCCCAGAAGCAGCGGATATACGGCTGAAGCAGCCTGCCCGGCAGATACTCGCCGCCCCCGGCCGGATTGGCTGTAATCGGATGATACAGCGCCGAAAGATTATACATCTGAGTGCAGCCTCCTTCCCTAGCTGTAACCTTGTATTCAGATCATACACAATCCCTGTACGAAGCGCCAGAACGCCTTGCTTTTCGATGGACCAAGCGCTGCTTGTTGGCTACACTAGGAATAGTCGCAGCTTTGCAACCATTTTGTTTGTAGCTGCGCGCTTAAATGTTGTACAATAAAGGCTAAAAGACTTTTTGAAGGATGGATTAAAAATGTATATAGCCAGTGATTGGAAAGACTATGAAGTGATCGATACCGGGGGCGGGGAGAAGCTCGAACGCTGGGGTGATATTATCCTGCGCCGGCCGGACCCGCAGATCATCTGGCCACTGGCCAGCGAGAGCGCCAAGTGGCGGGATGTGCACGGACATTATCACCGCAGCTCCGCCGGAGGCGGGCAGTGGGAGATGAAGAAGACGATACCGGAGGACTGGAAAATCAGCTACGGCAAGCTGAAGTTCCACCTCCGCCCGACGAACTTCAAGCACACCGGGCTGTTCCCTGAGCAGGCGGCCAACTGGCGCTGGATGATGGACAAGATCGCAGCGGCTAACCGGCCGATCTCCGTCCTCAACCTGTTCGCATATACCGGCGGAGCCACTGTTGCGGCAGCAAGTGCCGGAGCCTCCGTCGTGCATGTCGATGCGGCCAAAGGAATGGTTCAATGGGCCAAAGAGAATGTAGCCCTGTCCGGTCTTGCCGACAAGCCGCTCCGCTTCATTACCGATGATGTATTCAAATTCGTCCAGCGCGAACAACGCCGCGGCAGTAAATATGATGCCATTATTATGGACCCGCCGTCCTATGGAAGAGGACCGGGCGGTGAAATGTGGAAGCTCGAATCCAGTCTCTATCCGTTCCTGGAGAGCTGCATGGAGATTATGAGCGACCGTCCGTTATTCATGCTTATTAACTCCTACACAACCGGCATCTCGCCAACCGTACTGCGCAACATGCTGTCGATGACCATGGGCAAGCGCTATGGCGGCAAGCTGAATTCCGGTGAGATCGGCTTACCGATTACAGCCTCCGGCATGAATCTGCCCTGCGGGATTCTGGGCCGCTGGGAGGCGTAAGCCATGACCGGAACGAATAACGGCGCAGCAGGAGAATCCGGCAGCAGCCCCTCCCGGTTCGAGATACTATATGAGGACAACCATCTGCTAGGCATTGTTAAGCCGGTCAACATTCCCGTTCAGGAGGATGCTACAGGCGACCCGGATCTCCTGACCCTGCTGAAGGAAGATGTGAAGGAACGCTACGCGAAGCCGGGCAACGTCTTCATGGGACTGGTTCACCGGCTGGACCGGCCTGTAGGCGGTGCGATGATCTTCGCCAAGACCTCGAAAGCAGCCTCCCGGCTATCCGCGAGTGTCCGCACCCACGCCTTCCAGAAGGTCTATCTGACAGTGGTGCATGGTCAGCTTCCGGGCGCAGAGGGCCGGTTGGAGCATACGCTGCTGAAGGACTCTAAGAGCAATACTGTCCAGGCTGTCCGGGAGGGAACGCCGGGCGGCAAGCAAGCTATCCTTGATTATACCGTGATTGGTACCGCAGAAGGCTATTCTCTCGTGAGGATTGACCTGCTGACCGGCCGCTCCCACCAGATCCGCGTTCAGCTAAGCGACATTGGCTGTCCGCTCTATGGAGATCAGAAGTACGGTGCGGCCGTGAACAGACCGGGACAGCAGATTGCATTATGGTCTGCACTCACCCGGTTCCCGCATCCGGTAACCAAAGAGGAAGTCGAGCTGCTCTCCCTGCCTCCCCGTTCCTATCCCTGGAATCTATGGACTCCGCAAATTCAAAAGCAGGCTATCCTTTAACGGGCAGCCTGCTCTTTTGCGTTATCCTATATAGGCTCTCAGTTGGTGCTTATACGGACTGTACCGAAGCTGCGTCATCCACTGCCGGGGCAACCGCCATCTTCCCCATGAGGTAGAGCAGCAGCTGCTGGTTATGGGAGGAAATAGGGTCCAGCGCTTCTGCAAAAAAGTCACTTCGGACCTTCAGTCCGCGCAGCGTCTCCCGCTGGCCTGTCTCGGTGATGCTCACCCAGACAATTCTGCGGTCCGAGGCATCGCGTTCACGGACAATCAGATTATGCTTCTCCATCCGGTCAAGCAGCATCGTCACGGCCGCCGGGCTGGTCGCCAGATGAGGGGCCAAATCAGAAGGCTTCATCGCATCACGCTCCTGCAGCAATTCCAGTACGGTTAGCTGGGCATCAGTCAGTGTAGGGGCAAGCTTGCTGTCCATATGTAGCTTATAGTCCTTTAATATCTTATGCCAGATTTTACTGAATTCAGTGGAGTGCACACTTATTCCTTCCTTTCCTGCGGATCTCTATCCGGTATATTTACTTTTTCGCCAGAAAAATTCCAAATCCTTCAAGGACGAAAAATAAAATCTTATCTGCAACTATTCCCCTTATATAAAAGCGCGGGCAGCCCGTCACTCCAGAGCTGCCCGCGCCATTCAAAGCGGTCTTATATTCTTACTTGATATTACTCTTACCCGATATTACTTGACGGCCTGAAAAAGAATAGCGATCTCGTCCTTCTTCTCGACAGCAACCAGCTGCTTGCCTGTAGAACGGCGCTCAGCAATCGGTGCCGACTCAGAAGAGAAGGAATGTACAGCGCCGCTCTGGGTGATCGCGGTCACCTCCAGCGGCTCCTTGCAATAGAATGCGCCTGCAAGCCTGCTGCCGTTCGGGCGGACACGCTTGCCTTCCTTGAACTCGAAGGTTGGCATCCCCTTGCCTCCGCGGCTCTGGGAAGGATAATCCACCAGCAGGGAACGTTTGGCATAGCCGATGTCAGATATAGCCAGGATCTCGCCTTCATCCTCACTGACCCAGAAGCAGGAGACGACCTCATCTCCTTCACGGAGCTGTATTCCCCTAACCCCTGTGGCCACCCGGCCCATAGGATTCACTTCATTCTCACGGAAACGGATGCTCATACCCTCACGTGTAACCAACACGATGTCCTTGTCACCCCTGCTCTGCGCGACTGTAATGATCTCATCACCTTCGGCCACCTTACAGGCGGCAACGGCGCCGGAACGGCTTGTAGAGTACTCCTTGAGCTCGGTACGCTTCACCTGGCCCTTGCGGGTGATGAAAACCAGACTAGCCAGCGGGTCCTCCAGGTTGCCGACCGGCAGTACGCTGACGACACTGTCTCCCTTATTCAGTCCGATGACGTTGACGATGGCTGTCCCCGGCTCTTTCCATTTGAACTCTGGAATCTGATGCACGGGAAGCAGGAAGTATTGACCCTTGCGGGTGAAGACGAGCAGGCTCTCCCGGGTATTCAGATCCAGCAGCTTGACGATATGATCGCCATCCTTGACGCCTGAAGAGTGGCGTTCTCCGCCCGAGCGGGTGAAGGACAGCATGCTTGTCCGCTTGATATAGCCGTCCGCAGAGAGTGCAACCAGTACATCCTCCGCATTGACCAGAACCTCCATGTTGACCTTAAGCTCCTCTACCTCTCCCTGAATCAGGGATCGGCGGTCGATTCCGTATTTGTCACGGATCTCCAGCAGCTCCTTGCGGATAACGGTAATCAGCTTCTTGTCACTGTCCAGAATCCCCTGGAGCACTGCTATCCGGGCCAGCATCTCATCCAGCTCCTTCTGAAGGGAGTTAATCTCCAGATTAGTAAGTCGGTAGAGCTGCAAGGTAAGGATGGAATCAGCCTGTCTTTCGCTAAAGCCGAACATCCAGACCAGATTATTCTGGGCATCCTGACGGTTCTTCGAAGCCTTGATGGCAGCGATCACTTCATCCAGAATGTTCAGCGCTTTGACCAGTCCCTCCAGGACATGGGCACGGTCCTCCGCCCGCTCCAGATCGAACCGGGTACGGTGGGTGACCACTTCACGCTGATGAGCAATGTAGGCTTCAAGGATCGCTTTGAGCCCCAGCTGCTGCGGAGCCTTGTTAACGATGGCTACCATGTTGAAGTTGTAGGTGACTTGGAGGTCGGTTTTTTTGAGCAGATAGGCTAAGACGCCTTGTGCATCTGCCTCCTTCTTCAGCTCCACCACGATGCGCAGGCCCTCACGGCCGCTCTCATCGCGGACCTCAGCGATCCCTTCGATCTTTTTCTCCAGACGGATGTTCTCCATGGAGGTCACCAGCCGTGATTTCACGATCTGGAAAGGCACCTCGGTAATCACGATCTGCTGCTTCCCGCCACGCAGGTTCTCAATCTCCGTCTTGGAACGCAGATAGATACGGCCTTTGCCGCTGCGGTAAGCATCCATAATGCCGTCTCCGCCCATAATGGTTCCGCCTGTCGGGAAATCCGGCCCCTTGATGAAGGTCATGATATCCTCCAGCGCAATGTCCGGCTTCTGCATGACAGCGATACAGGCGTCGATGACTTCCCGCAGGTTATGCGGTGGAATCTCTGTGGCGAATCCGGCCGAGATCCCGCTCGTCCCGTTCACCAGCAGGTTCGGATAACGGGAGGGGACCACCACCGGCTCCTTGGCCGTATTATCGAAGTTGTCCTTGAACAGAACGGTGCGCTTCTCAATATCGCGCATCATCTCCATGGCAATCGGAGACAGACGCGCTTCTGTATAACGCATTGCCGCTGCCGGGTCATCATCCATGGACCCCCAGTTGCCGTGTCCGTCGACCAGCACATGCCCCATCTTCCAGGGCTGTGCCATCCGCACCATCCCGTCGTAGATCGAGGAATCCCCGTGGGGATGGTAGTTACCCATAACGTCACCGACGGTTTTGGCCGACTTGCGGTATGGCTTATCCGGCGTATTGCCGGAATCGTACATGGCATACAGAATCCGGCGCTGCACAGGCTTCAGCCCGTCGCGCACATCGGGGATCGCCCGGTCCTGAATGATATATTTGGAATACCGGCCAAACCGGTCACCGACGACCTCTTCCAGAAAAGCCGGCAAAAATTGCTCTGATAAACTGCTCATTTCCTCTTCACCTTCTGTTCCTCATTCTGTCCGCGTTTGTAACTATTGATGATCTGGCCGCTGCACTCATGGCATATTCAATAGTTGCCTTCCTGGCTCTTAAGAATAAAACAAAATCTATTGGTGTAAACCGTAACTGCGGTGAATATTTGGACTTCCGGCCGCTGTTGTCTCCAGATTTCCTGATTGAAACCGCTATTCGCGGTAGAAATCCAGAGACAAAGGCGGTCGCTACCGCTCCTACAGTTCCAAAATCCCCCTCCGTTACTCATCACCAAAATCAGCTTCGCTTGATTCTAAATCTCCCGGCAAATCTTGAATATTCTATTCGCTATCGCTTAAACCAATCATCAAAAAATTAAAAACAGCGGAAGTAATCGTCACTTCCCACTACTCTTACTCCACGATCTCGGTGAAGTCGACGTTCTCGACAATCCAGCGCTTACGCGGATCGACTTTATCACCCATCAGGGTGGAGACGCGGCGTTCCGCCTTGGCGGCATCCTCGATCTGCACCTGAAGCAGCGTACGCGATTCGGGATTCATCGTAGTCTCCCACAGCTGGTCCGGGTTCATCTCACCCAGTCCCTTGTAGCGCTGCAGCTCGAAATTCTTCCCGAATTCCTTCAGATAATTCTGCAATTCCTCATCGCTCCAGGCATAACGGACCGTCTCCAGCTTGCCCGATTTGCGCGTCAGCTTATACAGCGGCGGCTGGGCGATATAGACCTTGCCGGCATCGATCAGAGGCTTCATGTAGCGGTAGAAGAAGGTCAGCAGCAGCACCTGGATATGCGCTCCGTCCGTATCGGCATCGGTCATAATGATGATTTTGGAATAATTGCTGTCCTCCACGGCAAAATCAGGCCCGATTCCCGCACCGATTGCCGAAATGATCGCCTTGTATTCGTCATTCTTCAGGATATCCAGCAGCTTGGCCTTTTCGGGGTTCATCGGCTTGCCCTTCAACGGCAGGATCGCCTGAATCTTGGAATCCCGGCCCTGCTTCGCGGAGCCTCCGGCCGAATCGCCCTCAACGATGAAGATCTCGGTACGTGTAACGTCCTTGGACTGTGCAGGCGACAGCTTGCCGCCCAGGTTCGAACTCTCACTGCGCTTCTTGCCGCTGCGGATCTCATCCCGGGCTTTGCGGGCCGCTTCACGTGCCTTGGAGGCCTGAATCGACTTCTTCAGCAGGCTCTGTGCGACCTGAGGGTTCTCTTCCAGGAACCGCGCCATCCGCTCAGAGACAATGAAGTCCACCGCGCTGCGGGCAGATGCGCTTCCGAGCTGATCCTTCGTCTGTCCGACAAACTCCACATCCGACATCTTGATGCTGATGACCGCCATCATGCCTTCACGCAGATCATTGCCCTCCAGATTCTTGTCCTTCTCCTTGAGCAGCTGTGTCCGGCGGGCGTAATCATTCAGCACACGGGTATAGGCTGTCTTGAAGCCTGTCTCGTGCGTTCCCCCGCTGCGGGTAGGAATGGAGTTGACAAAAGAAGCGATCGTCTCCGTATACCCCGCATTATACTGCAGCGCGATTTCCACCTCGATCTCATCCTTCTCGGAGCTGAAATGGATCACATCGTGCAGGACATCCTTGCCTTCGTTCAGGAATTGCACGAACTGGCTGGCGCCGCCTTCGTAGAAGAATTCGTCCTGACGCCCGCTTCGCTCATCGCTCAGAACGATCCTCAGGCCGGAATTCAGGAAAGCAATCTCCTGTACCCGTTCAGCCAGCGTATCATAACTCAGCGCAATGCCTGCGGAGAAGACGCGAATATCCGGCTTGAAGGTAATCTTCGAACCGGTTTTATTCGTATTTCCCAGTATCTCAAGACCGGTTACAGGCTCACCGACATGCTCTTTGCCGTTCTTGTCGACCCAGTATTCAAAGCGCTGGCGGTGAATTTTTCCTTCCCGGTAGATCTCTACTTCCAGCCACTCGGACAACGCGTTGGTTACCGAAGCCCCGACGCCGTGCAGGCCGCCCGACTTCTTGTATCCGGAGCCGCCGAATTTGCCGCCTGCGTGCAAAATGGTGAATACCACCTGCGGTGTTGGGACTCCTGTCTTGTGCATTCCGGTTGGTATTCCGCGTCCGTTATCAATCACGGTCACCGATCCGTCTTTGCGGAGGGTGATATCAATCTTCGAGCAATACTTCGCCAAATGCTCGTCTACGGCATTATCCACTATTTCCCATACTAAATGGTGCAGACCCGAGGAACTCGTACTGCCAATATACATGCCGGGCCGTTTGCGGACCGCAACCAGACCTTCGAGCACCTGAATGTCGTCAGCATCGTATCCAGTCCGGCTGGCTTCGCCGTTCTTAGAGACTTTTGCAAACATATCGATCTGTTCGAGCATTCATGCTCCTCCTTCTCTTGTCTTCCTATCTCTCTAAAATGCAAACAAACGTTTTCGTTCACTTTGTACATTCTAATTCAAAATATCCCGTTTCGTAAAGACGGCGAATGAAATGATTACGGCCGCAAGCCCCCAAATGCCCAGAACCGCCATCGAAAAGCCCAGTGTCATGCCCTCAATCGGCGCAGGAGTGCCCGCTAAATAAGTCGTCAGCTCCATGTTGACCATAAATAAATATTTGGCCGCCGTCCAGGCTGAAGCCATATTGGTCAGGATGGTTCCGGCAATCAGCGCCGCCATCATCACTACAATGCTCGCTGCCGTGCTGCGGACCAGCACCGACACCATGAAGGCCAGCAGGGCCACCACGATGCTGACATACCAGATTAGCCCGCCCTGCATCAGCAGATACTTCCACTGCTCCACGGCATGAACCTTCGACATATCCACAGTATCACCGTTAAGCTGAAAGCCTGTAAAGACCGGAACATTGAATCCCTTATAGCCAAAAGCCAGCCCCGAGACCAGATAGCTGATCACGAATACGGACAGGACGATCAGCGAGACGAACATCAGCAGCGCTACCATTTTGCTGAACAGTACCTTCCAGCGTCTGACCGGGCGGGTCAGCAGCATTTTGATCGTGCCTGTCGTCCGCTCCCCGGAGACCAGGTCGGAGGCAACCGCCATGATCAGCAGCGGAATGAACAGGGAGACGGAATTATTGACAAACTCCCGGGTGAACGTTACTCCGCTCGGCTCCTTCGGATTCACATCATGATCCAGATAATACTGCAATTGCTGCAGAAAAATCCGCCGGTACGACTTCCATTCCTCCGGAATCCGGTCGCTGCCGAGCGAGTTCTGATTGTCGGTAATCTGCTGCTGGATCTCCAGTCTCCAGTCAGAGTTAAATTTGTCACGGCTGCGCTCGGCTATGCGCATTTGCGCATAGGTAAACATTGGCACCAGCACGAGCAGGATAAGCAGGATGATATAGAAACGTTTCTTTTTAATAATCTTCAGGCACTCATTTCGGATGAGCGGCAGCAGGTTAATCAATGGCTTCACCTTCCGTTAGCTTCAAGAATAGCTGTTCCAGTGTAGGGTTAATTTTATGCACAGCCCGGACTTCCACCTCTTGTGCAACCAGCACGGCAACAATCTCCGGGATCAGCTCCTCGTCCATTGCAGTAACCAGCGAATTCACGCCCATGCCTGCGATGACCGAGTCATCCAGGGTAACCTCGTCCAGATGAAACAGCGCGATATCCGGCCGCCCGGTCATGATGTCTCTTGCCCGCTGAAGCGGCTCCAGCTCCCACAGGACATACGGTGAGTTACGGGCAACCAATTCGTCTACAGCGCCTACAGCGAGTACGCGGCCTTTGCTGATAATAGCTACCCGGTCGCACAGCAGCTGAATTTCGCTCAGCAGATGACTGGACACAAAGACCGCCAGCCCTTCGTCTGCCAGCTTACGGATGAATTCGCGCAGCTCCTTGATCCCCTTCGGGTCCAGGCCGTTGGTCGGCTCATCGAGAATCAGCAGCCGGGGACGGCCGAGCAGGGCTTGGGCAATACCGAGCCGCTGGCGCATACCGAGCGAATACGTGCTGACTTTATCTTGAATGCGCTGATCGAGCCGCACGATCTCAACGACCTCGGTAATCCGCTGCGCGTCTACTCCGGGCTGCATGCGGGCGAAATGCTGCAGGTTCTCCCAGCCGGTCAGATACGTGTAGACCTCGGGATTCTCGACAATGGAACCGACGTATTGCAGCGCTTTTTCCGGATTCCGGTTCACATTGTAGCCGCAGACGGTAATCGTCCCTTCGCTCGGGCGGATCAGGTCCACCAGCATGCGGATGGTTGTGGTTTTGCCGGCTCCGTTCGGACCGAGAAAGCCGAAGATTTCGCCTTTTTTCACATCAAACGTGACATCATCTATAATCCATTTGCGGCCGATTTTTTTGCGGACTCCCCGGGCGGACAGAACGACTTCTTCCCCCGGTGACTCATGAATAGTTCTCGCCATCTTATACAGCTCCTTGCCACAGTCATTTCTGTTCAAAAAATCTTCTGATCAACGAACGGCTTGTACAATCCGCTCGCTCATCCGCTGATAACCGTCCCCGTTCGGGTGAAAATGATCGCTCGACAGGTATTTCGCCAAATGGCGGTCAAACAGATCAAAGGTCGGGACAAGCGTCATGTTCTGATGTCTGTTGATCATATCCATCGCCGCATTATTCCAAGCCGTTACCGCCTGATTACCAGGAATTAATAGCCCCTCGATATCTCCGAAGGGATTATACAGTCCAATATAATAGACCTGGGCCTGCGGATTCACTTCTGCAACTGTATCCAGTATGCTGCCCAGCCGTTTAGCGGCCCCCGGCAGCGCGGAGAGGAGCGATTCCGGGGTCAGATCGCCAGCAGATGCAGTGGGAACCGGCGCTACGCCTTCTACCTTGTTATTCGCAGGGGCTTCTGTGCTCTGAGGTGCCGCTTGCTCCGAAGGCTTCGCTGAGGCGGCTGCTTGTCCGCTGCTACCGCCTGTGCCCATAATATCCGAGCCCCGGAACAGATCGTTCCCGCCGATGGAGATCAGGATCACATTCGCCTGACGCAGCGCGTACTGCACCCCTTCCTCCTGAAGCTTGCTCTGCAAGGCTGCTGTGGTCAGGCCGTTAATGCCCATATTGCCCAGCAATTCTGCCTTTCCTCCATTGGCCGACAAGGCATCCACGGTCCGTTTAACAAACCCCTGCCCGGAGTTGTCGCCGGTCCCTTTGGCCAGAGAATCGCCAAGCGCCAGGATCTTGTATTCGTCACTTGCCGCGGCTGTCGGTGCAGCCGTCTCCTGCGGAAGGGAGGAGAGAAATTGCTCTCCCTTCGGGTTCAGGATATCGCCCACTGCATACACAAATCCTGTAATCAAAAGTAAAGTTGCCAGGATGGACACCAGGCTCACTGTCCTCCAGGTCCATTTGGAATCCTTCAATGCTATCCCTCCATCTGCCGTACTCTTCTGCCTTGCCCATCATTCACAGCATTATTAACTATGTAGATAAACATAATTCTTATTTGCACAATTTGCAAACCGTAGGGGGGTTTAGGTGGGGGCGCGACTGCGGTGATTTTGGACTTACGGCCGCTGTTGTCTCCAAATTTATTGAATGAACCGTTATACGGTTAAAATTCGGAGACAAAGGCGGACGCATTCGCTCCTACAGTTCCAAAATCCCCTCCGCCGCTTCACACCTAAACGGTGGAAGCAGTAAGGGCGGCACGATGGCGCTGCGCTGATCGTGCAAGACCGCGGACTGCGGCACGATAGCGCTGCGCTAATCGTATCAAGACCAATATTACTATAATATCCTAAAAACATAAAAATGCCCCCCGGCAATGCCGGAGGGCGGAGTTAACGTTACTTTATTTACCGATGAATTCCTGGACCCAGTAGTTATTATCGAAGCCAACGCCGATGTAGTTGAAATTCGCGCTCAGGATGTTAGCCTTATGACCCGGGCTGTTCATCCACGCGGTCATAACTTCCTGAGGGGTCTTCTGGCCCATAGCGATATTCTCGCCAGCCGCCTTATACGTAATGCCGAAGGCTGACATCATATCGAACGGTGATCCGTAGGTCGGAGAAGTGTGTGAGAAATAGTTGTTCGAGCGCATGTCCGTAGCCTTCGCCGCAGCCACTTTGTTCAGGCTGTCCAGTGCGGAGACAGGGGCTAGTCCAGCTGCAGCGCGCTCTTTATTCACCAGTGCAACTACTTGCTGTGTGTAGCTGGAGGCGTTAGTACCAACCGCAGGAACTGCAGATGGTGCCGGGGCCGGGGTTACCACAGGCTTCGCAGTGGCAACGGGTGCCGGAGCTGGCTTAGCAGTTGCTACCGGTGCTGCTGTAGCCACTGGTGCTGCTGTAGCAACCGGCTTTGCCGGAGCTACCGGCTGTGCTGCATGGGCAGCTGCAGCTGGTGTTGTAAATACAAAGGTTTTAGTGACAGTATACGTATTGCCATCCAGTACGAAAGCCTTCGAATTGTTCTGTGTGAAATATTCCATGAACTGTGCGAAATTCATATCTGATCCGGCTGCCGCAGGGGCACCGGCTGCTGCTGCGTTTGCTTGTAATGGAAGAGAAATGCCAAGCGCCATAACAGCGGCTACGCTTCCACCTATCATTCTTCTCAAAGTCTTGCTTTTCATTCTGCCATCTCCTTAATCTTCGTTGTGGTATATCGTGCTGCCAGGGGTGTCGGTCTACAAATGTTACAAAGTTGTAATCTGTTCCTACGTCATTGTAACACAAAACTATCAGCTGTGCGCTTCTAAATTCTGTCATTTTATAGATAGAGAGGCTTGTCCCCTCCAGCAGCGGCAGATGAAACAGCATTGCCGTCCTTTTCAGGACGGCTGTGTCTAACCTATATATCGGCGCTTCTATCGCTTTCTTTAATGAAAAGACTGCCAGAACTCCCCTTCGGTCGATATCAGGCCCATAATCTCTGCATAGGGAATGCGGAAGGTTGGAAATCCTGCCGAATAAGGAGCAATCTCATAAGGGGCAAAATACAGGTATAGCGCCTCCGCATCCACATAAAAGGGCTGATCCGCTGTAATACCTTTATACGTGTCAGGGAAAACATAGGAATACTGCGGATCATTCTTAATCTGCTTGCCGACAATGTCACTGAGCTTCTGCACATATTTGCTGCCGGGCTTGAACAGATCGCTGAGCGTGTAGAATTTACCGGTGCGCAGGTTGATATGCTCATAGATCCGGGTAGGCATGCCGTGCGCAGCGCCGAACGGAAAATGATAACCGCTAAGCTCCAGCACCAGCAGATTCTTGCGGAAGAAGGATACGGCGAAATCTCCCGTATAGCTGAAATCCTGCGTGCCTCCCCCCGTCCCCGCCCCGTACGCGAGCGACAGGTTGCGCAGCTTGTCATTCACTGCCTTCGAGACCTCAGCAACCGCGATCCCTTCCACGACCGGATAATAGACCAGATAATCCCGGTTAGGCTTGTATTTCTTCTCCAGCACAGAGTATGGCGGTCTGAGCGGAATGACCCCGTTTTGCCGCCAGACCTGCTTGCCTTTACGGTCATAATAAGAGGTGCGCAGATCAATATCCGCGCGGATCAGGCTGCCGCTGAAGGACAGTGATCCTGAGCCTGCGATGACCGGGGGCTGGGCGGATTTTTTCCCGCTGGTGTCAATAAAATACGTATCCTTCGCATCATACACCGACGCGAGTCCCTGCTGATAATTGTTCACGCCCAGCAGCGGGTGGGTGCTGAGAATTCTTCCGGTCAGCGCATCGGCGATGACATATCTGGAGCCCCTGTAGGGCTGATCCGCATACAGCGGGGTCCCAAGCGCCACACGATTCTCTCCCAGCTGCTGCACCTCATAATAGACGGCGGGAATAATCATTTTACCCTGCTTGTCGATCAGACCGTAGGCGTTGCCGTAATCCGCAGCAGTGTTAATCACCGCCCGGCCCTCCGAGAACGGCAGAGCTGCCGTATACTGCGGCTGGATGGCAATCGTGCCGTCCGTGTGGAGATAACCGTATTTTCCATCCTCCGTCGCCTGAAATGCCAGCAGCCCATCCCCCGGATATCCGACAAAAGGATGTTTGTACGTATGCAGCACCGCGCCATGAACATCAATCAGCGCATATTCGCCTTCGGCTACTTTGACCAATGCAGTCCCGTTCGAGAAATCCCCGGCGTCCAGATAGACGGCTGGCAGCACCTCTTTGCCCTGAGCATCCAGGTAGCCATACAGCGAGTTCCCCCCGGGAGTATTCTGCTTGGAGAACAGCGCACGGCCTTCGTGCAGCGAATTCAGATAGTCATAGCGTGCGGACGTCACTTCTTTGCCTTTTTCATCAATAAAAGTGTAGCCCTTCGCATCCGACACCACGGCCCGCCCCTCGGAAAAAGGACCAATAAAAGAATAGACCGGTCTGACCCGCTCCCGCCCGGAGCTGTCAATCAGACCGCTGACATTCCCCCGCTGCACCACCGCCAGGCCATTCTCCTGAAACTCCTCCGCATAATCATATCTCGGCTCAATCACAATCCGGCCGTCGTTGTTGATATATCCCCACAGCGTCCCGTCCTTGAGTTTAAAAGGAGCCGGATGCAGCAGCTCTGCCCGCAGGCCTCCGCCGTCATCCGGGAGCACAATGAGCGCCTCCAGCGGCTTTTTGGAGTAGTCTACGCGGTATAAGCCCGCCTCTGCCGGGATCGTCACGAACAGATCCTCTTCCGCCCGGATGAAATCCTCCTCCTGCTGCGGAATACACTCATTCCAGCCGATGCCGTCCCACCGCCATACCTCTGTGTGAATCAGACCGTTGTCATTCCCTTTTCCCAGCTCGTTCAGCTTAATCCTCAGCATGCTGTCGTTCTCCTTTACAAAGGCTTTTGCCTATAGACTATGAACGTGAGGGGGAAAGGGTGTGCTTGGGCGTTAAAAAACAGAAAGGCGATGTCGTAACTGCGGTGAGTTTTGGACTTCCGGCCGCTGTTAGGTTTGGATTTCCTGATTTGGACCGCTGTTCGCGGTAGAAATCCAAACCTAGCCTATGCTTACGATGCGAGCTTTCCTGCGGAAAACTTTCAGGCGGACGCTGCCGCTCCTCCAGTTCCAAAATCCCCTCCGTTACTGCTGCCCTTCTGTTGGTAAACCTTAAGGGCAACACAAACACACCCTTTCGGAGGGTGTGTACCGGGGATACAAGGGCTGCTTCGCCTGCCCTTGAAGAATGAGAATAATCCTTCTGCCGGGCGGGCAAAGGTTTAATAACAATCTATAAATGATAAAAGCATACAACTCTATTCAGCGGACCGGATAAATAAGTTAGTTTGCATACGTGCCGTACCTAACCGTTGCCTGCTACCTCACTGCTAACTGCTTGCCTTCTGCAGCCTACCGCTTATTCCCTGCCACCTTACTCTAACTACCTGCCAACTACAGCCTGCCCTCTACCCTCTGCGCCTATGGAACAGAATAAAACTATTAATTAGTTACTGTTAGCTGCGAAATCCTGCCCAAAATGCAACATTCGGCTCCCTACATCGACTTTAAACTAACATTGTTGTATAAAATGCAGCATTTGCCCGCCCACACCCCACTTAAAAGAAAAAATGTTGTAATTCGTGCAGCAATCCCCCCGAGTCCCCCTGTTCCAGCTCGCCGGAGTTGCATTTATTGCAACAATTCAGGATCAGATGATTTGGAGCAACGCTGCGACAAATCCGGGCAAGCCAAAAAACGTTTGCGAGATACCGCAAACGCTCTTTGGCTGCCTGCCCCACCCTTGGTGAGGTGATAGGAGTACTAGAGGGGAGTTGAGACCGGAGGACGCTAGCACCCGCTGAGTTCTTGAATTCAATTGTAATGGAAATTGAACTATGAACTGTTCCTCGGGTAGAAGGAAAGTGGCGGAGGGGATTTTGGAACTGGAGGAGCGGCAGCGTCCGCCTTTGTCTCCGGATTTCTACCGCGATCAGCGGTTTAAATCAAGAAATCTGGAGACAACAGCGGCCGGAAGTCCAAAACTCACCGCAGTCACGATCATACCTTCCACCCAAGATGCTCAGTTCAGTTCAAATTATATGAACACTTGAATTCAATAACTTAGGAGCGACAGCGGCCGGAAGTCCAAAATCACCGCAGGTACGGCTCATCACCGAACCTCAAGCTACTTTTTCGATGAATATTTCCGCATATCAAACGATACAGCTGCGATAATGATCAGGCCTTTGATGATCAGCTGGTAGTAAGGGCTGATGCCGATGAAGGTCAGGCCGTAGTTGATCAGGGTGAAGATGATAACGCCGACCAGGACGCCTGGGACAGTACCAATTCCGCCGGTGGTGGATACGCCGCCGACCACGCAGGCTGCGATGGCGTCAAGCTCGTACATGTTCCCGTA